>JALRAS010000022.1 GCA_023262495.1 Bacteroidia bacterium
TTAATCCGAGGATTGCGGCCAGTGCCTGCGGGCTAATTGTCAGAGGATAGCCAGAACCCAGCGCAGGAAATTGAGCGTCAGCGGCGGAACCTGATCATGGATCCAGCGGCCGACCAGCGAGTTACAGGCCCACAGCAGCGAGGCTGTACTGAGCATCAAGACGGTCGTTGGGGTCAAGGGGGCAGACATTCCCCGACTGTAGCGCGCTCGGGAATGTGGCGCATTCGTCTGCGCGCTCGGGCAATTCGTGTCACCATCTCAAACTTTGACATTCAATCGCTCGCTAAAAGGAGATAGACATGAGCAGCATTCAGGCAAAGGCCATCCGCATTGATCAATTTGGCGGGCCCGATGGTAAAAAATTCAAGTCAAAGAAGTTGAAAGAAACTTTATTGGGCTTCCAGCATCTCAACATGAAAGACCAAGCCATTATGATTAATAAAGAATTTGATAATTGGAAAGGGATGAATGAACAAATTGATGATTTATGTTTGGTAGGTATCAAAGTCAATTAATTCGTAAACAAAAGCCAAACGAATTGTCTATACCTAAAACAAGTTTACCTTAATCACATTTACCCAAAAATTCCGCATTAAAAAATACGGAATAGCCAAGATAGCTATCATTCCACCAATTCATTAAAATAGATGGAAGCACCTGCTAATTCTGGTTGCCGCACATAAAGTCACTAATGAGATGCATAATTAACCTCTGTTGATTAATTTGGCATTATAAGACTGTTTTTTCATCAAATGTAATTCCTTGTTTTCTTAAAATATCTTTGACCTTAAGGGCGTAAAATGCCAGGTAAACAAAACAACATATACCAACCCAATAGCTCATTTGTATATTGGTTTGATCGGCCACATACCCTTGTAACCAGCTAACTATTCCGCCACCCATAATCATCATAATTAATAAACTACTACCTTGACTTGTATTTTTTCCCAAACCACTAATGGCAAGTGCGAAAATACATGGCCAAAGCGTGCTACAAAACAAACCTACACTTGTAAAAGCATATACACTCAACATGCCTTCGCCCCACATGCCCAAGGCAATTCCAACCATACCAAGTACAGAGAAAATGAATAACATCCTCCATGGATTACCTCTACTAAGGAAATCGGCTGCTATTAATACCAAGACCACCAAAGCATACATATAAAAAGGTGCTAATGTGTGTCCTGCAATGGCATTAACCAATAAAAACAAAACAAAAGCCAAGTATGGCATCAAAACTTTCAAAATATTTTGGTATTTGGCATTGTCGCTTAATACCTCCACAGCGCCTGCCCATCTTCCAATCATTAAACTTGCCCAGTATAGCGAAATATATGGTGCTATCTCTTTTGTTTGAAATCCTAGATACTTTTCCATGTATGCAGGTAAATTACTGGCTGTTGAAACCTCTACTCCCACATACACGAAAATGGCAATCATTCCCAAAACTAATTGCGGGTACTTTAATGCAGATCCCCTGTCGGCTATCTCCTCTTTTTTGCTATCAATAACAACATCAGGTCGGTCGGGCAAACTAGATAATTTGAGCATTATGGCTACAAGTAAAAATGCCAATCCTAATATCAAGTATGGTATTTTCACACTTTCAATGCTCATTGTTGAATCATTAGCATTGCCTGCTCCAAAGATTGCAAAACTAACCACCAACGGGCCAATGCTTGTTCCAAAATTATTAACACCACCGGCAAGTGTGAGGCGCTGTGAACCAGTTCTTGTTGGACCTAATGAAATGGCCAAAGGATTGGCCACGGTTTGTTGTAAGGAAAAACCTAGTGCAACTATAAATAATCCCGTTAGCATCAACTCAAACGATTGATTATTAGCTGCTGGATAAAATAATAAAGTACCCATGGCAGAAATCGTGAGTCCAAGCGCAAGTGAATTCTTATATCCCAATTTATTGATGATGTCTTGCCTCATGAGTAGTGAAATACCAATGTAGATCAACGAACCAACTGTGTAAGCAATATAAAACGCCAATGAAACTAACTGACTTTGACCTTGTGTTAAAGTAAATGCTTTTTTAAATACAGGAATTAATATATCATTACTGGCGGCAACAAATCCCCAAAAGAAAAACACTGTAACCAGTGTAAAAAGGGCTTTGTAATTAGTTCCAATATTTGAATGTGTAGATTGCATAGGACATTAGATGAGAAAAATTATTTGCGAATATTCAATTAATTTTTCGTTCTAAATAGTCTTACAATTAAACTAATAATAAAAGTGTGAACAACCACTGTTAATTGCTTTCAGATGAGGTATGATATTCAATTTGTAAACCATGCTACAATCGTTGCATAGTTTATCAGGAATCAGAAAAATGGGTAAAAAAAAAGGAGGATTAAATCCTCCTTTTTTTACATTTTTAATATTCCCAAAGATCATGTTCAATATTGAAGATATCATCTTTAATTTTTTCAGCTTCCAATAGCGCATCAAGACCACTCATGTATGTATTAATTCGTCTGTTGTATACATTCGACTCTTTGTATATATAACTTCCGAAGCGTCTCTTCCAAAAGATATCTTCATAAGTTCTTCTTTCAGCATCGTTGCCTTTATTATATACCTCAGCACTTACAAAAGCAAATCTAGCTTCAGGATAATATATCCAAAACATAGTTTCCATACGTTCTTCACCATTCTTTTGGAAGAAGCGAATTGGAGCTAAACCAATTATCCTAACATCCATTACAGATCGCTGACGGTCAAAGAACCAATCTTCCTTCACTCTCAACTGTTTAACTTCAGAGGGAATAAATTGACGCTGTGTTACCTTTTCTACCAATTCCCCAGTTCCCGGATCCTCAACTTGAGCAGTGTCCCAGGTATTGTACTTATTATCCAAATCGGTTTTGGATAACTGAGTGGTAAAATCACCATCGTTTTCATCATTATAGGCCGTGATTGAGCCATCTTTGGTAACTCCATCCCAAATCACTTGCATCAAACTTTTTCTTCCGGCAATAACGTCAATTGGAAAATACATATCATGATTTATCTTCTCGCGTAAATCAATGATTCTCCAAACCCTTTTACTCCACATTACATCTGCCTCTCTGAGGTAAGTATATGGAATAACCCTGCGCTCAATTGTATGCTCTTTAACGTACACACCATCCAATATATTAGATTGTGCTTTTGCACTATTCGACATCACTGATAAACAAATGATGACAAACAAAACTGATTTTTTGAACAAGGTTTTCATATCTTTTTATTTTAGATTAAGACTAACCGTTTACTTTCAAGGTCACCGGAGGGAGTGTTCTTGTTGTTCCATCAGGCATCCTCACTTTGATATCTTCAAAAATTACCCTTCCGTTGTTCTTTACTTTTTGAAGCAAAGCGTTTACTTCCGGACTGAAGCTATACCCTGAAGCACTTGCAGACTTAAACTCACCACCAACGTTCAAAGCCACAGTGTAAGATGCAACAGTAACTTTTAAATCAAAGTCAAAGCCTTTCATTACAGCTGCAACACCACCGGAAGCAAGCAACAAACTTTTAGTAAGTACACCGCCTGATTCTTTTCCACCCACCTTGGCAATTGGATCAGGTAATGGCTTTACACGGAATTTGAAATTACCTTGCAATGGCTTGCTTGAAGAACCTTGCTTAACATTTACTCCAATACTAGCTTCTTTTGATTCTTTTGGACATCTTACAATGTAAGAACCTTTTTTAGCTGGGTCCGGAACAATGCTACCACCGGTAATGTTGGGCGTAACCAACTCAGGGGCATATCCAGGGACTGAAATATCAACCGGATTGTCGACACCAACATATAGTACGTTCATTTTTGTAGGAGACACAACTAATGCAGGAGGAGTAACAATATAACTGGCAGCAAAAGGATAGTAGTTGAATCCTGTTCCTCCAGGTTTTTCTACCTGAATGACACCACTCCACTTTTGTTCACCTGTAGCGCTTGTTCCGGTTTTGTATTTACCAACACCGCCAGATACAGGGATTTCTTTTCCTGGATCATTCTTGTTAAGTCTAGGGTCTGTTTCACCATCATTTTTTGATGTATCAACCGCACACAATAAAATCTTTGGATTACTGGTACTGTTTGACGCTACCAACAAAACATCAGCTTTATATTCATCACCCTGAATCAAGACACTTGAAGGAGCAATAACTTTAGCCTGAAGTTTGTCAAATTTAAAATCGGTAGCTGAAACTGCTGATAAAAGCTTTGTTACCACATCCACCTCCGCATTTGAAACCTGAGATTGAAGTGCAGTAAGGTTTACCACAACAGCTGCTAAAGGTAAGTGATAAAAATTAACAACCTCCCAACCGGCTTTTACACCATTCTCTACACCATCAGGAAGATCCAAGCCTCCCTTAAGCTTCATCTCCATATCCTTTTTATCTGCTGGCAAAAACAATTTTTTGTCATCAAACAATTTTATCATTTCATCCCTGTACTTAGCTACGCGCTGCTTTAAATCAAGCGCAGTAAACTCTCCAGACTTAGGAGTAGCAGGCTCGCTTCCAATCAATACTTCAGTAGGAACGTCATAGTTATCTTTGGCGTCAACATACTTCAAACTGATCGTATCGGCAACTGCCTTTTCTTTTTTATCGGTTCTTTCGATAACCAATTTTTTAACCGCTTCAATATATTCATTCAACTCTTTTGAAAGTTTCTTTGCTTTCTGAGCTCTGTCATAGTATGGTTTGGTTTTATTAGGGTCTTTGTCCAATGCACTTTTGAAGTCGGTGTATAGTTTACCATTCTTTTTATCAAAGTTTTCATTGGTTCTTTCCAAACCCTCATTTACAATTACAAAGGCATCTAGTATGGACTTGGAAACGTTCATTGCTAACAATGCCGTTAATACCAGGTACATCATACCTATCATCTTCTGTCGTGGGGGTAGTTTGCCTCCTGCCATTTTCTTAAAATATTAATGATTTGTTAGAAAATAATTTATCTGTTAAAGTTCATGGCAGATAGCATGTTACCGTATACGGTATTCAAGGCACCCAAGTTAGTGGCTAACTTTCCAATTTCTTCTTTGTATTTATTTGTATCCTGAACAGAATCTTGAAGATTTCTATAGAGTGTCTCAATGCCTTCGTACATTTTATTGGTTGCCTTCAAGTGCTCGCTTGAACCTTGTAATTGCAATTCATAAACTGCATTCAAGGCGCTCAAATTTTTAGAAACTTGTTGCAATTGCTCACCGTAAGCTTGACCATCGATGTTGGTATTTGATAAATCGGCTAAAGAAGCTGTTGCTTTCACGTAGCTCTTGCTTAACTCACTCATATTTTGAGTTGCACCTTCAACCTCTTTCACGAAAGATGTAGTTGCCACAGAAGCATCAGCAATGTTGCTCATTTTACCTGCTTGTTCACTTAGGCTGCGCATTCCTGCTCCTAAGCTTTCAATTAACTCAGGACCAATCTTTGCTTCCTCCAACATTTTGTCAAGTTCTTGAGCTATTGGATCTTTAGAAGATTTTTTTACTTCTTTATGACCGTGGCCATGTCCACCATCCTCATCATCATGCATACCACGTAATTCAGGATAAACCAAACTCCAATCTGTTTCCTCATGTATCGGCTCAAAAGCTGAAAAGAAGAAAATGATAGCCTCAATAGATAATCCAGCAACAAGCATCGGACCCGCTCCTGGCCAGTGCTGAATTTTAAACATAGCTCCAACGATTACGATAGCTGCTCCCCATCCATAAAGATAACCCATAAAAGTTTTACCTTTTTTTGACTGAAGTGTTTGAATGAATCCCATAGTTTTTTAAAATTTAAAGTTGATTAATTGATTAGGTCGATTTATTTGTTTGATTTGTTTTGGTTGTCTTAATTAGTTGATACATCCATACCTTTACCTCTTCCGAGATAAGACATTACACAACGGAAGCCGATGTAACATTTTGCGGTATCTTGATATTCATAGGTTCTGGTTCCTACCTGTGTGTAGTAAGAAATATCCTTCCATGAACCTCCACGAATTACTTTTCTTTTAAGTGCCGGCAAATCGTTTTCGTTGGCCTCATACTGATAATCCATATTAAGGTCATGAGCGAAGTTGTAAGCCGACTCATCATAGGCATTGTTTGTCCATTCTGCAACGTTTCCTGCCATTTCATACAGCCCGAAATTGTTTGGGTTGTATGTGGCTACGCGCACCGTATGAAAACCTCCATCATCGGTATAATTACCGCGCATTGGTTTGAAATTAGCAAGAAAACAACCTCTTTGATTTCTGATATAAGGACCTCCCCAAGGATACGGAGAATGGCTCAGACCGCCACGTGCTGCATACTCCCACTCACTCTCTGTAGGAAGTCTGAAATCTTGCACCATAGGCACTTCTACATTTACAAGGAAGCTATTCATCAATTGGGTTCTCCAAATACAAAAAGCTCTTGCTTGCTTCCAAGTTACGCCAACAACCGGGTACTCATCATAGGCAGGATGCCAGAAGTACATGTTGGTCATTGGTTCGTTGAATGAGTAGGTGAAATCATGTATCCAAGCTAGCGTATCAGGGTATACATTAATCACATCTTTCTTTAAAAAAACAGATCGATCAGTTAGGCCTTGTTCACGATTTGAACGTCTTGCTGCCTCGCGTAAATCTAACCAATAGTATTCAAACATTAATTTTCTGGTGTCGATTTCTTTTCTACGATAGAATCTTTCATTTTCTGGAAGATACATATCATTTAATCCTTCGCGCGCCTCCGGAGAGGTATATTTCAATTTTTCTTCCCAATTGATTTGTGGCCCTGGGGTAATGTCTTCACCATATATATCTTGAGATACGAGGAAATTATCATTACCTGCCTCGCCCAAT
Source organism: Bacteroidia bacterium (assembly GCA_023262495.1). Classification (GTDB taxonomy): domain Bacteria; phylum Bacteroidota; class Bacteroidia; order UBA4408; family UBA4408; genus CAIKXD01. The sequence continues at coordinate 6,863 of JALRAS010000022.1, forward strand.
GTTCTGCGGGCGATAGAGTCGCGAACCCAATATACAAATTGACGATATTCGTTATTGGTTATTTCTGTTTCATCCATGTAGAATGCCTGCACAGAAACAGTTTTGGCTTGAGTGGTTTGTGCAAAAGGCACATCTTGATCTCCAGGACCCATTGTATAACTGCCCATTTTGATGTAGAGCATTCCAAATGGATCGAGGTCATACCAAGCTTGACGATTTTGCACGCCAACTAACTGACCATTACCTTCATTTGAACATGAGGTAAAAAGCAGTGCACCCACTGCGAGTAAAGAAAATAACTTCTTCATTTTTATTAAATTAAATTGGATACAATTAATGAAACTGAGCTGCATTTTTGTTTGAAATGTGAAGCTTATTGTAGATTTGTTTCATTTTGTAAAATTTAGATTTTAGGATTCTAAAAAATTGTATGTAAAGGCCCTTTACGAAGTGTCTTTAATTTAGGTTTCAAAAAATTTAATAATTATAAGAATCTTGGGTTTTTATATCTGGTAATTTTCTTAGGTGGTGTGATGTTGTAACAGAACCCGAGCATGATTTCATGAGAACCACTGCTATATCTCTTAATGTTTGATAGTGTTAAATCATAAGAATAACCTACTCTATAATTTCCTTTCCCGTTAGCAAGGGTTCCTTGATATCCCAACATTGGCACGATAGCATCCTGCAGACGATAGGACAAGCCTGCCCAAACCATATTTTGATATAGCACATTAGCATTGATATCTAATTGTGTTGAAGCTGCATCAGTTTTCAATAAAAAGTTAGGACGGATCACAATATCAGGCATTACTTCATATTCATAACCTGCGGTAACGTAATAGTGACGCGCCATTAGATATTCTAAGTTAGTTCCTTGTAATTTTGGAGCCAACAAATGCACACCTGAGATACCAACATACATTTTCCCCGGGATATGAAAATGAGCACCAAAACCAAGATCCATTGCCTTGTCGCTAACTGCTGCCTGAGGGATTAAATTATCGTTTTGTTGAATGGCAATAAATTTACCACTCACAGATTTATTAAGAATTCCGAAATCAAGACCTAGACCTAAACTACCTCCGAAAATTGACAATCGGTAAGCAGCTGCTAATTTTCCTGAAAAGGTATTTTCAAATCCTAACTTATCGGCAATAATGGTTGCTCCAACACCAATTACATGATCACCGCCCATCAGTTTTATGGGAGCATCAATTGAAACTAGCGTTGTTTTGGGTGCACCGTCAAAACCCACCCATTGTTGACGATTCATTACGGTTGCACACAAATACTCGCTTGCTCCGGCAAAACCCGCATTGGTTGACAAACGTGTAAACATCTGTTGACTAAACTGAGGATCTTGTTGTGCAAGTGCCTGAAAACCGCCAATGGCTAGTATTACTGAAGTTATAATTTTCTTCATACTGTTAGTTTTGATTTTTAATTTTTTTATGGTGTAATGTTCTGTCTTAAAAATTCAGTCGGTAAAGAAAAGAATGAATTTTGAAAATTGCAAATCTTTTTAACAATAATATGTTCAATCGGCAAAATAATTGTTAATTTAACACGAAATTAAACCTACAGGAAATTAAATTAACTTTTGATAGGTTTGCCACCACCTGTCCGGCATCCCCTCATTGCAGGCAATCTGGTAATCGGTATAGGAACAAGGCACCAAATGATGTCTTTCATACTTAGATTTGTTGTTTGGATAGGGCACCTCCATCCACCAGCGGTCGCTTTTATTGCTTTTATAAAAAACTATTTCATGTTTACTTTCATTTACAAACACCCTATACTTTAGGAAATCAGGGTGCGAACTAACCGGTAAATCATTTTTTCTTTGGCTTACCCCCTCAATAAAACACCACAGTGCTTGAGCAATTAAATGTGCCGTAACCTCGCGGTCATCGAATACTGGACTATACTCGTAAAATCCCACAGAAGTAACTTTGTCGCTTAAACCCGCGTAGCGAGCTATTTGACAAAACTCCTCTCCTGTAAATCCATTTGGTCCTGCATTTGCGTTTCCCGGGGCATCGCTGTTTCTGACAGCCGAAATATCAAATGAAACAATATCGGCATTTCTCACAATAGGTTCAGTCTCCTCCAAGTTTGCCCTTACCAATCCCAAGCGATAGCTGTCGAAAAACAGTTTTTGCATTAATTCAATGGCGGCAGGTTCAACAAAATAGGTTTGATAACCAATATTGCTATAGTTGAACAGATAGTTAGGTTGGTATAAAATTATTTTGCTTAAATATGTTTTGGCATCTAGTTCATCATCGATAAAACCCAAATTAAAATCAGCATCAATTGAAACCAGATTGACAAGTTGCTCTAAATTTTGATACCCTTTGTAATTGGCAAAAGTGAGATCTTGCCCACCTCCTAAAATAACAGGTAAAATATTAACCTTAACCAAATACTCTATGGTTGATGAAAGGGCAAAATAGGTGTCTTCCACACGATGACCGGGTTCAATATTTCCTAGGTCTACAATTTGAAAGAGATTGCCCAAGCCCCAGAGTTTGTACAAATGCCTACGAATAACATCGGGGCCATCGGAGCAACCATGGTTAACAATTGAACCTCTGCCTTCCTTAACTCCAATAATGGCTATTCTGCACTCTTCAACGGAGGGAAAATCAGCATTAATGATATTTTTTTTTATTGAAGTTCCCAATTGCGAGGGTTGATACTCAATTCCCTCACTTATCTCATCAATATCAAGCGGCTTAAAAAAAACTGAAATGTCCAAAACTATTTATTTTTTGGTGTTTGATTTTTTTGTTGGCGTAGATTTTTTAGCCGCAGCCCTCTTTGGAGCGGCACTTTTTGTTGATTTAGTTGTTGACTTTGCTGCTTTTTTTGCCGATTTTACAGGTGCTGCAACAGCCACTTTTTTTCGAGAGGCAGCATTTCTTTGCGGTGTACCTTCTGATGAACCAATTATTGTTAAACAATCATCCAATGTGAGTTCCCTTGCCTCTTTGCTGCCTTTAGGAATTTTATAATTTTTGTCATTAGCGGCTATGTATGGCCCCCAGCGCCCATTGAGCACCTGTATGTTGTGGTCTTTAAATTCACTAATAACTCTTTCGCTGTCTTTTTTTCTCTTTGCCTGAATCAGTTCAATAGCACGTTCTGTGCTTATTGTCATAGGATCATCTTCCTTGGTGAGTGAATAAAATGCTCCATCATGCCTCACATAAGGACCAAAACGACCTGATGCCACAATCATTTCCTTGTTCTCAAATACCCCTGCAATTCTTGGTAATTTAAACAACTCCAAAGCGTCTTCAAGTGTAATACTTTCTAAGCGTTGATTGGAGTTTAGACTTGCAAATTTGGGTTTATCTTCCGCATCGGCATCACCTATCTGAATCACTGGACCAAAACGTCCGATTCGGGCATACACATTTTTACCTGATGTTGGATCAGTGCCTAACATACGCTCACCGGATGCCCTATCAGAGTTTTCAACCGTATTTTCGACATGAATATGAAAGGGTTTATAAAAACTCTCTAACATTTTCTGCCACTTCAATTTTCCCTCGGCAATCTCATCAAACTCTTTCTCCACAACAGCTGTAAAGTTGTAGTCCATAATTTCATCGAAATTGGCCGTTAAAAAATCGGTAACAACAATTCCTATATCGGTTGGAAATAATTTAGAGCGCTCGGCTCCTGTATTCATTGTTTCAGTATTGGTGTTCAGTGTATTGTTTTTAAGCAACAACACGTGATAATTTCTTTTCACTCCTTCCCTATCCTCTTTCACAACGTATCCTCTTTTTTGCACAGTTGAAATAGTGGGAGCATAGGTAGAAGGACGGCCAATGCCTAATTCTTCCAACTTTTTTACTAATGCAGCTTCTGTGTATCGTGGAGGGTGATAGGTAAACTTTTCAGTGGCCTTAATCTCGGAGTAATTCAAATTATCGTTGACCTTCATTAGAGGCAGCATTCCCTCTTGCTCCTCAACATTCTCATCATCGGTAGACTCAATGTATAATTTGAGAAAGCCATCGAATTTAAGCACCTCACCGTTGGCTACAAAACTTTCATTATTATTGTTATTTTTGATCTGTACATTGGTTTTTTCGAGCTGTGCATCGCTCATTTGAGATGCTACAGTTCTTTTCCAAATGAGTTCATAAAGTTTCTTTTCTTGATTGTCGCCTTCAATACGATGAACATTGAAATAGGTAGGTCTTATGGCCTCATGTGCTTCTTGTGCGCTCTTTGACTTGGTTTTGAACTGTCTTTCATGATGATATTGTTCACCGAAGGACTTTAAAATTTCTTCTTTAGATGCGATCAAGGCAGTTTCAGATAGGTTTACTGAGTCGGTTCTCATGTAGGTGATTTTACCGCTTTCGTAAAGTCTTTGTGCAACACTCATTGTTTGAGAAACAGAAAATCCCAGTTTTCGACTTGCTTCTTGCTGCAATGTTGAAGTAGTGAAGGGCGCAGCGGGTGTCTTTTTTGCAGGTGATGTTTGCAAATCTGCCACTTTAAAATTTGCTCCTTTAAATGATTCAAGAATTTTTGATGCCTCCTCTATTCCTGCTATTCTCCTGGCTATATCTGCCTTAAAAGTATCGCCTTTCTGGGTGGTGAAAACAGCAGTAATTTTATAATAGTTTTCGGAAACAAAGTTATTGATTTCCCTTTCGCGCTCAACGATGAGTCGAACAGCAACCGACTGCACGCGACCTGCTGACAGTGAGGGTTTCACTTTTTTCCAAAGTACCGGTGAGAGCTCAAATCCAACCAAACGATCAAGTATTCTTCTTGCCTGCTGCGCATCAACAAGATTGATATCAATACTGCGAGGATTTTTGATGGCGTTTTTGATGGCACTTGGGGTAATTTCGTGGAATACTATTCGTTTTGTGTTACTATTATTAAGTCCAAGTGTTTCAAACAAATGCCATGAAATAGCTTCTCCTTCGCGATCCTCATCAGTTGCAAGCCAAACTATCTCTGCTTTTGAAGCATATTTTCTGAGCTCATTAACTACCTTAACCTTTTCCTCAGAAATCTCATAGTTGGGCAAAAATTTATTATTCACATCAACACCCAAACCCTTCTTGACTAAATCGCGCACGTGTCCAAAGCTGGATTTCACCACAAAGTCATTTCCGAGAAATCCTTCAATGGTTTTGGCCTTGGCCGGTGACTCAACAATCACTAAATTTTTACTCATGTTTCACAATTAAAATTTCACGATTCAAAAAGGCAAAGAAAAGGATTTTATTTAATTCGCAAGTGAAGTGGTTGTTGAGCGTAATTAAAACAATGATGTAATGCACTGTTACACAGGGCTCCAAATAAGCCCTTCAACTTAAAAATCTTTTTTGTTTTTCTGCAAATTGCTACTACCTTGATATAAAATGTACACCAACAATGAATTACAGAATTCTCGATAACCAAATTCTGACAAAATAAAGTTCACCAATATTTGAAATCAAATCGTTATTCGATGGCAATAATTTTTATCTCTACCCTCCTATTAAGTTCGCTCTCCTGCTCAGTTTGTGGATCGGGGTATAGCATCATTGAATTACCGAATCCCTCCACTGAAAGTCTTTTTTTATCTATCCCTTCAAAAGTTAGATACTTTTTGATTGCTTCAGCACGATTTTCACTAAGTCTTCTAAACTCTCTGAGATTTCTTCTTTTAGGTCCGTTGGCATGCCCTTGTATTTCTATTTTCACCGTGGGATTTTTTTGCAGAAAAAGCAATAAAGATTGCAAGGCAGGTTTTGATTTGGGTAAAAGGGTATTGGTATTGCCTTCAAAGTAAAAAGGGATAATATTTAAGTAGGCATCAGGAACAATTTTCTTTAGAAAAATAGTATCTGATACCGACAAGGAGTCGGAAGCTAAATCATAATTCTTTTTTTCAATCAAAAAACCGGTGGCAATTGCCATCACATCGGTTTGAGACTTGAAAGGGATGTTGTAAGAAGCATAACCCGACACTACAAAACCAGTATCAATCTGAGCCGTCCGCACAACAGCATCGGCATCCACGATCTGTTTTGAATCTGCGTCTGCAAAATAAAATTGCAGCTTGTTGCGACTTCTCTTTGATTCTGCCTCCATTCTGGCTAATAGACTGTCGGCAGCAGCTGTATTGGTATTTACACGCTCGTAGTTGAGTTTGATGGTAAAACCTTGTAAAGGAATTCGATCACTGCATATCACGAGCATGTAATCTTTCTGTGATTCCATTATGAGCGGACTACAGAAAGAATTTCCCACTCCTATGCCAACAAAAGCGGTATCATTACCATCACTCAATCCGGTAATGCTTTTAATTGCTCTATCATTCCTTGAGATATTTGAACGCAGCGCTTTAACTTTACCTGCTGTTTTAATAGAATCGCAAAAGCCATCAGCATAAGCGTTAAAAATCATAAAGTCATAATCATCGTTAATATTGAAGGGAATAATTTGAATCTTTAATTTTAACATGTTTTTAGTGGTATTTTTTATGATATACCATTTACTGTTCTTTTCACTTTTAAAAGATGTTGAATCATATCTTTTGGGTTGTACAAGCTCCTTAAATTTGCCCCCACCAAGTGGTCTCTCGGTTTGTATTAATATTGTATCGGTGAGCAAAAATGCTGATGAACAATCACTATTTTGTGCAAAAACTGAGTGCACAACTATAAACAAGCAAAACGTGATGAAAATACGCATGAAAAAAAAATGGTGTGCAAATATAAGTTTGCTCGTTACAATCACGACTCAACAATTTACAATCTAAAGGTCATTTTTATCAACACTAAAAGAAGAAATGTTTATAAGTTTTTTTGAAAACTACCCTTGAAATTAATTGTTGAGCGATAGATTGTGGCACAAACTCTTCATTTATTTTGCAAATTTGCGGTCGAACTCAAAAAGTAAAAAAGATGTTATCGAATAATGATGTTTTGAAGAAACTCAGAGTGGCACTAAAGCTTACTACTGAAGACATACAAAAAATTTTATTACTGGCTAATTTTAATGCTAGTATCAGTGAGTTGAACTCATTTTTCAGAAACGAGGATCATCCCAAGTACAAAGAATGCGGAGATCAAATACTTAGAAACTTCTTAAATGGTTTAATCATACACAACAGGGGGCCAAGGGAAGAAAGGCTAAAGGAAAACTTACCCAAAACCTCTGAAAAGTAGTGTTACACAATCCTTTATTTTTTCACACCAACCTGCCTGTTAGACCGAAAAATCACAAAAAAATCTTCTTTTTTTTAAACTTGTAAGCTTAATTATTGTTAGTAGGACACTTTCAAAATTCTTTTGATACAACCACAGTAAATTCTGCAATGCCCAAAATTACCATTTTAAACTACCTATCACTTGTAAAATTCAGTCATACTGTTTTTGCCTTGCCTTTTGCTGTTGTAGGTTATTTTACTGCGATAGAAGTCAATGAGCTCTCTTTCGATTATATTCTTTTTGGCAAGGTATTATTGTGCATGGTTTTTGCCAGGAATGCTGCAATGGCCTTTAACCGATATGCCGACAGAAATTTTGACAAAGTAAATCCCAGAACATTTGTAAGAGAAATTCCGTCAGGTGTTATCAGTGCTAAAGCAGCTTTATTTTTTGTCATTATCAATGCAGTTTTGTTTGTGATTACCACTAAGTTTATTAATGAAATATGCTTCTATTTATCCCCAGTTGCTATAATCGTTATTTTAGGTTACAGCATGACAAAACGATTTACTGCACTTTGCCATTTTATACTTGGCGTTGGTCTAAGTTTGGCGCCTTTGGGTGCATTTCTTGCTGCTGCCGGTTATTTTAACCTTGTACCCATATTATTTTCTATTTCCATCTTATTTTGGGTAGGTGGGTTTGATATTATTTATGCCCTCCAAGACGATGAGTTTGACAAATCTCAGCGATTACGGTCAATTCCGGTATTGCTCGGCCGCAGCGGAGCCCTCAAACTATCTCGTTTTATTCATTTTTTATCCTCAGCAGTTTTAATTCTACCTGGATTTTTATTGGGTAGTTCTATGTATTACTTCGTAGGTTGGGGAATATTCTCATTTCTTTTGGTTTACCAGCATACGCTCGTTAAAGAAGATGATTTATCAAAGGTGAATCTTGCCTTCTTTACCACCAATGGATTTGCGAGTGTTATTTTCTTAATCTTCTTTTTATTAGACTATTTCGCTTGAAAAATCTCTTGATACTCTTATGTTGCTTTCTTTGCTTGCATTGTTCAGCGCAAGCTTGGAAGTTACGAAAAGATAAAGGTGGTGTTAAAGTTTACACTAAACACAATCAACATTCACCTTTCAATCTGCTCAAGGCGGAGTCTGAAATTGCAGTTAGTCCTGAAAAAATGCTTGAACTAATTTTTGATGTCTCAAGGCATAAAGAATGGGTATACAACACAGTACAATCTGTGCCCATAAAAAAAATAAGTCAAAGAGAAATTATCTATTATGGTGAAACCTATGCGCCTTGGCCAGTGAGTAACCGAGATTTGGTTCTGCATTTAACAGCCAAGTTAGATTCAGCCAGTGGTGTTTGGACTGTAAAGGCGATAAGCGAACCTCATCTTAAACCACTTGTTCAAGGTAAAGTTAGGGTACCAAAATCAGTTTCAGAGTGGAAGTTGGTTCCTCTTAAAAAAAATTATACCCATGTAACCTACACCCTCGACATTGACCCCGGTGGCAGTATACCGGCATGGTTGGTAAATTATGCCAGCATTGAAGGCCCTTACCTGAGCTTCATCAAATTGAAAGAGATTTTACTCAAATAACATACAGTATTTTCATTCCCTTGAATCACCTGTGTTAAAATCCATTTTGCATCTACTTTATTAGAATTAAAACTTAAGCAATTAAACTATTTCTATTTTTCTCCTCATATTGCCTATCCAAACCGCTACTTTAGCACACTTTTTTATTAATTTTAAGGAATTTGCAAAAGTGATTACTGAATTTTGTCAACAATTTGTATATTCGCACCCCTAAAATTTAATTAACACTGATAAAAGATGACCTTACTTACTAAAATCCGCAATCGTTCCGGATTACTTGTTACAATTATTGCTGTTGCTTTATTGATATTTATTCTAGAAAGTGCTTTGGAATCCCGCAAGGGGCTCTCAGCATCCGATCGCAGTAAAATTGCGATTATCAATGACAAGGATGTAAGCATTGAAGAATTTCAGAGTAAATTAGATATGGCCGAGAATAATCAAAAAGCTCAAAGTCAAAAATCTACCCTCGATGAGAACACGCGCGAAAATTTGCGTGCACAGGTATGGAATCAATTACTTGTGGATTACGTTGTAAAACCAAGGTATGAGAAAATAGGCATTGCCGTTAGTGAAGATGAATTATTTGATATGGTTCAAGGAAAAGATCCACACCCACAAATTAAGCAAGCATTCACCGATCAAAAAACCAATGAATTTAGTCCTGTAAACGTGATTAATTTTCTCAAAAACATGGATAAGGATGAAACTGGAGAAACCAAGAACAGATGGATTGTTTTTGAACAAGCCATCAAAGATGAAAGAGTTTCACAGAAGTATACTGCTATGATCAAGAAAGGCTTATATGTTACAAAAGCAGAGGCACAAAGAAACTTTTTAGGCACAGGAAGAACCGCCAACATTGTGTATGTGGCAAAAAAATACAGTGATATTCCTGATAGCACTATCACAGTTTCCGAAGATGATTTAAAGAAATATTACAACGAAAACAAAAGTAGATACAAACAACGAGAAACAGTTCGTGGGATTGACTACATAGAATTTAATGTTGTTCCTTCAAACGATGACAGAAGATATTTAGCCGAAAACTTAGACAAGTTAAAAGCAGAATTTGCTGTTGCCGAAGTTGATTCAGATTTTGTTAATCAGAATGCTGATACAAGATATACCGACAAGCTCATAGGAGCCAATGCGGGATTTGTTTACTTCGATAGTTTATCTAGATCTCCACTTGGTACCGTAGTTGGGCCATACCCTGAAGGAAATTCTTTCAAAATAGCTAAACTTTCAGGTATAAAAATGTTGCCTGACTCTGTAAAGGCAAGACATATTTTGATATCCATAGTTAATGGTGATTCCAAGAAAGCTAAAGAAAGAGCAGATAGCTTAAAAACAGCTATTAAAGGCGGAAAGAAATTTGAGGATTTAGCTAAGGTATTCTCAAAGGACCCCGGATCGGGAGCCAAAGGTGGTGACCTTGGGTGGTTCAAGGAAGGCATGATGGTAAAACCATTTAATGATGCTTGCTTCGAAGGAAAAAAAGGAGATTTACAAATTGTTGAAAGTCAGTTTGGGATTCATTTAATTGAGGTGATGGATAAATCCAAAGAGTCAAGGAGATTGCTGATTTCAGTTGTTGACCGTGCTTCAACTCCAAGTTCTGCAACCTACCAGTTCTACTATGGAAAGGCAAGTGAATTCGCAGGAAAAAACAATAGTAAGGAACTATTCGAAAAAGCTTCTAAGGAGCAAGGACTAAACAAAAGAAGTGCAGAGTACATCAGAGAAATTGATCGTAACTTCAACGGAATAGAAAATGCTAGAGATGTTGTGCGTTGGGTATATGGCGCCAAGAAGGAGGAAGTTTCTCCTGTGTTTCAAGTTGGGGAAAGATATCTTGTAGCGATGCTAACAAAAATTAAAGAGAAAGGAATACTGCCACTTGAAGAAGTAAAAGAACAAGTTGAATTAGAAGCCAAAAAACAAAAAAAGGCTGAAAAATATATTGCAGATTTTGAGTCAAAAATGAAGGGAGTGAGTACCGTTGAACAATTGGCTCAAAAGATGAATTTACAGGTTGAAACGGCTCCTAATCAGAGTTTCATCAACGGGGTATTAGGTAGCTATGGACGTGAAGCGGAAATTGTTGGTGCTGCATTTGGTTCAAAAGCAAAAACCATGAGTAAAGCCAGCAAAGGCGACAATGCCGTTTTTGTATATTATGTAACCGAATTTACTGAAGCAACACCATCAACAGATAACTATAAAGCTAATGCTGACAACATAGGCAACTCTGTAAGACAACGAGTTGACTATGAAGTTTTCGAGGCATTAAAAGACAAGGCAGACATAGAAGACAGAAGAGCGATATTCTTCTAATTTTTATAAAGAACACAAAAGGGTAGAAATTTTCTACCCTTTTTTTTTTATGTAATTTTTTACCCTTATTTTAGCGTTTTATTTCTACTTATGCTCAAACAATTTTTGATAGCTTATTAACTAGGACACACATGAATAAGAGATGGAGTTTACAGGAAGATGTTGACAGAGCTGTTATTGGATTACTGAGTTTACAATTGGGTGTTAAACCCTTGTTAAGTAGAATACTATACCTTAGAGGAATAAAGAATTGGGAGCAAGCAAAAGAATTTTTCAGGCCTGATCTTTCCCAGTTACATAACCCTTTCCTCATGAATGGGATGCAAGAGGCAATAGACAGAATTGATAGTGCCATCAATCAACAAGAGAAGATATTAATTTACGGTGATTACGATGTTGACGGAACCACTGCAGTAGCTTTGGTCTTTTCGTTCTTCAAAAATATTTATCCAAACGTAGATTTCTATATTCCGGACCGTTATGAAGAAGGTTACGGGATTTCATTCAGAGGCATTGACTATGCCAAGGAGCATCATTTTAAACTTATTATTGCACTTGACTGCGGAATCAAATCCGTTGATAAAATTGATTATGCCAACAACAAGGGAATTGATTTTATTATTTGCGATCATCACTTACCCGGTGAGCAGATACCCAACGCTGTAGCAGTACTTGACCCAAAATTGGAGAACAGCAATTACCCTTTCAATGAGTTGTCAGGCTGTGGCATAGGTTTTAAACTCATACAAGCTTATGCAATTAGAAATAATATTCCTCAAGAATCTTTGATGGAGTACTTAGACCTCGTGGCAGTGAGCATTGCAGCAGACATCGTACCAATTGTTGGCGAGAACAGAATACTGGCTTTTTATGGACTTCAAGTATTAAATCAAAGAAGGCGTAGAGGATTTGATGCGATTCTTAAACTTGCTGCATTCAATAAAAAATTAAGCATTAGTGACATCGTTTTTACTATTGCCCCTCGCATAAACGCGGCAGGCAGAATTGCCAGCGGTAACACTGCGGTGGAATTACTGATTTCCGATAATCCAGAGGATGCACTATCTTCCGGTGAAGAAATTAATAACACCAATTCAGAAAGAAAAACCTTAGATCAGCATATAACCAAGCATGCCTTTAGCATGGTTGAAGAGGATAAAAACAGTCATCTCAAAAAAAGCACGGTGGTATATCATCCTGAATGGCACAAGGGTGTGGTTGGTATTGTTGCATCGCGCCTTACCGAAAAGTTCTATCGCCCAACCATTGTGCTCACCTCATCAAACGGCATGGCAACTGGTTCAGCTCGCTCTGTTAAAGATTTTGATGTGTATAAAGCAATAGAAGCCTGCAGCGATTTGCTCGAGCAATACGGAGGACATAAATATGCTGCCGGGCTTACACTAAAAACAGAAAACATTCCTTCATTTATTGAAAAGTTTGAGCGAATTGTTTCTGCAACCATAGAAGACCATCTGTTAACACCCGAAGTGGAGATTGACGCAGAAATAAAATTGACTGACTTGGATGCTAAATTCTTACGCATTTTAAAACAGCTAGCTCCGTTTGGTCCAGGTAACATGGCTCCTGTTTTTTTAGCCAGAGGAGTAAGCGATAAGGGATATGCCAGAATAGTTGGCAACAATCATCTTAAATTAGATATTTATCAAGAAGATACCAGGTTATGTTTTCCTGCTATTGCATTCAATGCAGCTGACAAATATGGTTCAGTATCGGAAAAGGGTACTTTTGACATTTGCTTCACAGTTGAAGAAAATGAATTCAATGGAACCACTACCTTGCAGTTAAATATCAAGGACATAAAATTTGAATACGAAAAAACATTAAGCAAGCATCAGTTGTTATAACAAAAAATAAACGATCTCATGGAAGACCCAATTTTATTAGCAAAATTTCAAGAAAAAATTGACAAAGGCCTCAAAATTGAGCCGAAAGATTGGATGCCCGAAGCCTACAGAAAGCAACTTATAAGAATGATGAGCCAGCATGCTCACTCAGAAATTGTTGGAATGCTGCCCGAGGGTAATTGGATTACCCGCGCCCCAAGTTTAAGAAGGAAAGCTGTTTTATTGGCCAAGGTTCAAGACGAAGCCGGACATGGCCTTTATTTATACAGCGCTGCTGAAACGCTTGGTATAGATAGGACTGAGTTACTCGATCAATTATTTACAGGAAAAGCCAAATATTCAAGTATATTTAACTACCCATCTCTTACTTGGGCCGATATTGGAGCAATCGGATGGTTGGTTGATGGCGCGGCAATTATGAATCAAACCATGTTGGCGAGAGGTTCTTATGGTCCTTACTCTAGGGCTATGGTAAGAATTTGTAAAGAAGAAAGCTTTCACAACAGACAGGGATATGAGATTATGCTTACGCTGTCTAAAGGAACTCCTGATCAAAAAGCCATGGCTCAAGATGCACTCAATCGTTGGTGGTGGCCTGCTATAATGATGCTCGGCCCATCGGATGCAAACTCCCCAAACACTGAGCAGTTGATGAGATGGAAAGTAAAGCTTGAAACTAATGATGAAATTAGACAGCGCTTTATAGATAGGACTGTTCCACAAGCTGATTTCTTAGGATTGACGATTCCTGATAAGGACTTAAAATTCAATGAAACAACGGGACATTATGAGCACGGAGAAATTAATTGGCAAGAGTTTTTTGATGTCATTGCCGGAAATGGCCCTTGCAATAAAAAGCGCCTAAAAGCTAGGGTTGATGCAGATAAAAATGGTGCATGGGTGCGTGCCGCTGCAAGTGCTTATGCCTCCAAAAAGGCAGCAGGCAAAGCAGCCTAGTTACTGCTAAGCTTATTGTTTTATCAAATCTAATGATTGAAAAGTCCAACAAATGTTGGACTTTTTTTATTGAAGGTCACCTACTTTAAGCAACAAAAAAAAGGGTATTTCTTCTAAATAACTTCAGCCACCGTGAAAGTAGACCCACCAATGAATACCAAATCATTAATGGCTGCCGCTTTTTTAGCCGCGTTGTAGGCAGCCCGAACACTTTGAAATGTTTTCCCTTTTAAACCTGCCTCTGACGCCAACCTATAAAGCTCAGTCACTTGAAGTCCGCGTGGTATATTCGCTTTACAGAAATAGTAGATTGCACTTTTGGGGAGCATGCGCAGAATTTTGGTAATATCCTTATCATTGACCATGCCCAAAACAAAATGTAATCGTTGATGAGGTGTTTGCTTTAATTGTTGCAGCACAAACTTTATTCCTGCCTCATTATGACCACTATCGGCAATGCAAAGCGGTTTTCTGCTTAACACCTGCCACCTTCCTGAAAGTCCCGTTAAATCTACAACATGCTTAATTCCGGCTTTCGCATGATGCTTATTTATTTTAAATCCACTACTATTAATAACCTCAATTGTTTGCAGCACGGTAGCAATATTTTTCAATTGATATATCCCTTGTAATTGCGGTTTAATACTTTTAAAATGTATGGTTTTGTGTTGATAAACCTGCATCACATCACTCAAAGGGTTTGCTATCACTTTATAGTGCTTATCGGCAAAGTAAATAGGAGCATTGAATTTTTTGGCCATTTCTGTAAACACCAATTTTACTTCGGGTTGGCTTTCGCCAATGACTACAGGTACATGAGATTTGATAATACCCGCCTTTTCTATTGCTATGAGCGGCAAGGTATTTCCCAACAAAGCCATATGGTCATAGCTTATATTTGTGATTACCGATACAACAGGATTGATGACATTAGTACTATCTAGTCTACCACCCAAGCCGGTTTCTATAATTGCCACGTCAACCTTTTTATCCTTGAAGTATTGAAATGCCATACCTACAGTCATCTCAAAGAAAGAAGGATTGATCTCATTGAAAAATGATTGGTGTAGTTCTATAAACTGTGCTACGTACTTTTTTGATATCATTTTACCATTTACCTTGATACGCTCTCTGAAATCTTTCAAATGCGGTGAAGTGTATAAGCCGGTTTTGTATCCGGCCGATTGAAAAGCAGCAGCAAGCATATGACTAGTTGAACCTTTACCATTGGTGCCGGCAATATGAACCGATGGGAAGTAATTCTGAGGATTATTCAGGGCATTGCAAATGGCGATTGTGTTATCAAGATTGGCCTTATAGGCTGCACTGCCAATACGCTGAAACATGGGCAAATGCTGATACATATAATTCAGCGCATCGCGATAAACAAATGACATGTATTAGCTTACTTGAGAATGAAGTTGTAGGTAATGGTTCCTTTTTGCTCCTCGGGTGCGTCAGAAGAAGGATTGAATTTAGCTGACATGGCTGCTCTGCGCGCAATATCCAGTAAATTAGGGTTTGATGTTGTTGATCCCTTAACACCTGGTTTGGCATTGATAACATTGCCATTATTGTCAACAGTTATTTCTACTACCACTTTACCTTCTTCCTGAAAAGCAGCCCTTGGAACCGGCAAGCTGTTTGCTTTTCTATTAGTTAGAGAATATCTAGGTCCACCATTCCCGTCACCACCTGGACCATTGGTACCGTTGCCGGGGGCTGTTCCGCTTCCTCCACCCGGGCCATGATATTTTGAGTCTCTGCTTCCTTCTTTTACCCCTTGATCACCGGGTTTATTTGTTTCGCCTTCGCCCTGTGCCGTATTACCCCCACTCTTATTAGTGCCTTTATAAAGTGCTTTTGCATTGGCCTTTCGTTGTTCCTTTAAAGGCTCAGCGATGGCGGCAGTATTGTTATTTTCGGTTGGCTCTACCTTTGTTTCTGTAGGTGCTTCCTCAATTTCTTGCGTTAATATTGGCCTTGCCGATGGGCGCACCGGTGTTGAAATTTCAATGGGTGGATCAGCCACCTCCTCGGCAGTGCTTGGGGTTGATGATGCATCGGTTAAATTTTCGGGTTGTATTTCCCCCATTCCATCCTCGGAATCACCAAAGTTAACCTCAATTCCGTTACCTCCTGTTTCGGGGAAAGGAGGTATGGGTGTTTTAAATACAATGAAAACAAATAATAAGAAAAGCATCCCATGAAACAAGAGTGTTCCTGTTAGCGCAAATATTTTATTGTTCCCGTTTTCTTGATTAGTCATCATGTGCTTTTTTTAATACTTGATGCCAAATGAATTAAAATTCCATACTTAATCTATACTATTTAGGTGCCTGAGTTGCCATAATCATTTTCACCTTGAGCTTATTCCCTATCGCCAATACATCTACTAAATCTTGCACACTCAAACCATTGTCAATACGAAGTACCACCGTGGGTTCATCGATACCTGCTACAGCAACGGTAAGCTTTGGTTCTATTTCTTCAAAAGTGATGCGCTGCCCATCAAGCGAGTATTGCTTATCAAGCGACACTTCCAATGAAAATGATTTTTTACTGAAAGATTGAGCAGAGCTGGCTTTTGGCAACATCAACTTGATTACACTTGGATTAACCAATGTGGAAACGATGAGGAAAAAAAGCATGAGGAAAAACATGATGTCGCTCATACTTGATGCACCTACCTCTGCCTCAAATCTTTTTCTATGTCTTTTCAGGTTCATGATTGAGGGTCTTGAAGAACATCAATAAAGTCGATAGAACTTGCCTCAATTTTATAGATGGTTCGATCTATCATCAAGTTCAGATAATGATAACTCACAAAGGAGAAAACACCTACCACAAGGCCCGCTGCACTTGTTATCATTTTTTCGTAAAGTCCTCCTGAAATAAGTCCTATACTGATGTTATCCGCCAATGAAATGTTGTAAAATATTTTGATTACCCCGGAAATAGTTCCAATAAATCCGAACATTGGTGCAATACCCGCTACAATTCCAAGTATACTGATATTTTTTTCCATTTTGGCTACCTCTAATTTACCAACTCCTTCCATTGCGCTCTCAATTTCCTTGATAGGCTTGCCTATTCTTGCAATACCTTTTTCAACCACTGCAGATATTGCCGAAGGGCTACTTTTGCATATACTTCTGGCTCCTTCCAAATTACCTTTTTTGATCTGATCTTTCACATTATTCATGAAGTCTTTAGACACTGCTCCTGCCCTGCGTATGGTAATAAACTTATCTATCAGCACATAAATACTAATGATAGACAACAAGCCGATAGGAATCATAATGTATCCGCCTTTCAGCAATAAATCCAACAGTGAAAGCGTGTCTTGTTTTGGCTGCAACGGAGCCGCTACAGGAACAGAGGCAGCAGAATCAGCCACTCCCTGTGTAATTTGCAAAATCAGTGATAACAACATATTTATTGTAAATATTAGTGTTTGCTAAAGTAGTTTTACTTCATAGCTGCTGATGCGTTAAATGCCTATAATTATAAACACATAAATGTTAGTAGCCACATGTTTCAATTATTATTTGTGCGAGCTTATGCAACAATCCTTTTTGAGGCTACATTGTTTGCAAACGAGGTTTGAAATATAACGTTACACCATTAACAAATTTTACAAGTTGTATACAACTCGCTCACATGCTATACACATTGTATTGTTATTAAAAATGAAATTTCAAGCGCTTTAAAACTTTATCAATATATACTTTTGATGTACAATTTTAGAGGTGATTGTAGGCCTGTTGTTGCCTCATTATCTAAAATGTACTAACTTAATGAGAAGTCATATGAAAAAAAATATTTTATTTGTTTTAGCAGGTGTTTTTGCGGTGTACTTTACATCATGTGTTCCTGCTCGACAGTTTGAAGAATTGAAAGAAAAGGAAAAGAAATGTGCCCAAGAATTGGCAGAGTTGAAGGCAGGTACCCTGAATTGCGCTACTAAACTTACCGAGTGTGAGAATGATGTGCAGGTGCTCAAGCGAAAGGTGAGCAATCTGCAAAATGACACTATGGTGATGGGAAACTCCATGCGCTTGATGACAAAAAATTATGATAAGTTGAATCAAACCTACGACTTATTGATTTCAAAAAATAAAGAATTATTGGAAGGCAATGCCAACGAAAATAAGATGCTTGTTACCAACTATCAGTTAGCACAAGAACAATTGCAGCGTGAACAAGATGCCTTAAAGGTTGCAAAAGCTGAACTTGAAACTAAAAGAGCTAATCTTGACAAATTGAACAACGAATTGAAAGATGCGCAAGAAGCACTTAAAATAAGAGAGGCCAAGTTAACCGAGCTGCAAAATATTTTAGCCAGAAAAGATTCCACAGTAAAAGCATTGAAAAATAAGGTTACTGATGCCTTATTAGGTTTTCAGAATAATGGTTTAACCGTGGAGCAAAAAAACGGAAAAGTTTATGTTTCCTTGGAAGAGAAATTATTATTTGCAAGCGGCAGTATCAATGTGGATGCCAAAGGGGCGGAGGCTATTAAAAGTCTTGCTAAGGTGCTTGAGCAAAACCAAGATATCAATATTTTAGTGGAAGGTCATACGGATAATGTACCTTTTTCAAATTCTGTTGGTGGAATTAAAGATAATTGGGACCTCAGCGTATTACGTGCAACCTCAATTGTTAAACTTATAACGGCTAACAGCAGTGTTGACCCAAAGCGATTGACAGCAGCAGGACATGGAGAGTTTTTTCCTATTGATCTAGAAAATACCGCCCAAGCGAGAAAGAAAAATAGAAGAACAGAGATTATCTTGACTCCTAAATTAGATGAGTTACTCAAAATTTTGGAGACTAACTAAACCTTTGTTTAGCAAAATTTAATCGATTATTGGTTCATTATTTCGGCAAAACCATTAGGTTTGTTGCCTATATCAATTTAAGCGGTATGATGAATCATTTTTTTTCTTTGAGAGTACTCAGCACATTATTGTTGTTTTTATGCATTCATGTTGCTGGCGCTCAAATACTAAAGCCCGTAAAATGGAGTTTTAGCTTGGGGCCTATTAATAACGGTGAAACAGAACTGATCTTCAAAGCTAAAATAGATCAGGGCTTTCATGTATACTCTCAGTTTTTAGAAAGTAGCGATGGTCCAGTTGCAACCTCATTCAATTTTGACAAAAGCAAGGATTTCAGCCCTGTAGGCAAGGTATCCGAAGGAAAACCCCTAGAAGAATACGATCCAAATTTTGAGATGAAATTGAAGTTTTTTGCCAATGAAGCTGTTTTTAAGCAAAAAATAAAGATTCTTAATGATAAGGCCTTTTCAATCAAAGGATATTTAAACTTCATGGTTTGTAACGATAAGATGTGTTTACCACCGGAGGACATCGATTTCGAATTTAAAGTACCTGCCAATTCATCACAGAAAATATCAGATCAGTCAGAAAAAAAAAATGATGTTGCTGAACAAGATAGCGCAGCGATAAATAATCTTGTTAATGATAGCTCTATCACTGACAGCTCAGTAAATACGGAGTCTGCACAAGGTGGCAATACACCAATGGATATTGTTAAGGCAGACACTGAGCAAAAGGAGCAAAATAAAGGAGCATGGGCCATTTTTGTGGCCGGATTTTTAGGAGGGCTGCTTGCACTGCTTACCCCATGCGTTTTTCCAATGATACCACTTACCGTAAGTTTTTTTACCAAAAGCAGCCAAAACAGAAAAAAGGGTTTGATGAACGCACTAATTTATGGTTTATCAATCATTGCCATTTATGTATCGTTAGGTATGCTAATCACCCTTTCCTTGGGCCCCGATGCCTTAAATGCTATGGCCAGTAACGCCATTGTTAACTTGGCTTTTTTCATTATTTTCCTAGTGTTTGCAACTTCTTTTTTAGGCGCATTTGAAATAACACTGCCAAGCAGTTGGGTCAATAAAGCTGACTCTGCCAGTGAGAAAGGCGGTTTGATTGGTATTTTCTTTATGGCATTTACGCTTTCTCTTGTTTCTTTCTCATGCACTGGTCCAATCATTGGAACGCTTTTGGTGCAAGCGGCAGTAGGTGGTAATGTTATTAATCCAACCATTGGTATGATTGGTTTTTCATCGGCACTTGCCCTGCCGTTTGGTTTATTTGCTGCTTTCCCTGGTTGGTTGAATTCATTACCAAAATCAGGTGGATGGCTAAATTCTGTAAAGGTTGTTTTAGGATTGTTGGAATTGGCCTTAGCTCTCAAATTTTTATCAAATGTTGACCTTGCCTATCACTGGGGGATTCTTACTCGCGAGGTATTTATTGCCCTATGGATTGTTATTTTCAGCTTACTTGGTTTTTATTTGTTGGGTAAGCTTAAATTTTCTCATGATAGTGATACAAAGTATATCAGCATTCCGCGTGTTATGTTTGCGATTATTGTGTTTGGCTTTGTAGTGTATCTAATTCCCGGCATGTTTGGTGCACCGTTAAAGATTATCAGCGGATTTCCGCCACCCACATTTTATAACGAAGGTTGGTCGCTTGGTAATGGGGAAGCATCGGCTGCTGGTGAAAAAATAATACCAGGAACAGACCCTGAGCATTGTCCGCATAACTTAAATTGTTTTCATGACTACAATTTGGCACTTGCATATGCCCGTGAGGTAAAGAAACCACTGATGGTTGATTTTACCGGGTGGAGTTGTGTAAACTGTAGGAAAATGGAAGACAATGTGTGGGTTGACCCGCGCGTACTTGAGCGCCTTAAAAACGACTATGTACTTGTGTCGCTTTATGTAGACGATAAAACGGCACTGCCAGAGGCAGAGAAGTACATCAGTAAAACCACTGGTAACAAGGTAAAAACAATTGGTAACAAATGGAGTGATATGCAAACCGTAAGATTTGGGACCAACTCGCAGCCTTACTATGTATTGCTTGACGCCAATGAACAAATGTTGAACAAACCAACAGGTTATGACCCGAATATCGACAAGTTTATCGCATTTTTAGAAGAAGGAAAAAAGGCATTTGCCAAGAAATAATCAATAGCATTAATTTATATCGAACAAATCATTTATGAAGTTTTACAATTTTATCATCAGGTATCGTTTTTGGCTAGGTTTGCTTGCCATAGTTTTGGGTATTGTAGCGAATTTTACGGTGGATATTTGGACTGCCGTATTGCTTTATTTCTTAGCCTTTATTGCACTCCTTTCGCATTTTTTAATTGGTCCTATCAGACTTTTACAAAAGCCCATTGAAGAGGGAAACATTGAGGAAGTTAACAAGATATTAAATTCTATTTGGTTCCCTAATTTATTAATTAAACCCATAAGAAGCAGCTACTATACTTTGAAAGCCAATATGGATATGGCACAGCAAAATTTTAGTTCGGCCGAAAAGAATTTGAAGAAAAGTGTTTCGCTTGGTGGCGTTACCTCAGAAATGGATGCAGCCAACAACTTGCAGATGGGTATGATGGCCTTACAACGCAATGACTTTAAAGAAGGTGAAAAGTATGTAAAGGCTGCTATCAGAGGTGGTTTGCCAGACAAGGATAGTCAGGCAATGGCCTATTTAGCGATGTCGCAAATATACCTGCGCAGAAGGGAAATGAAGGCAGCTAAGGATTTCTTTAACAAAGCCAAGGCGGCCAAACCAAAATCGGAAGAGGTGGTGAAGCAGATTAAAGAAATGGATAAGTACCTGAGCAGGATGCAAGGTTAGTAAACCTACACCTTGCAATTACCAATTTGATTCACAGCGAAGGCACGCGCAAAGGACAGGAGCGGCATCCTTTTTTTGTGAAGGAATTTGCGCAGTAAAAAGATACAGCGGATGGCCTGACCCCGAGCCCTAGTAAGGGGTTGCGCCCACAATGATATGATTTTAAAAGTCCCCCTGTGTGTTTTTTAGTGGCTGCGAAATGTGCAAACGCTAGGTTATACAAATGTGAAATAAGTAATTGCTCAAGTTTGTTATGCGAGATATGGCAGCCTCACATAAATTTTGGTTGTTATGAATATTTATGGCAATTCCTTTTTATTCGCTTGAAATTTAGTAATTTCGCGGTTCATTTAAGATTTTACAAAAAGATATGATTAATATTACTTTACCCGATGGTTCGGTACGGGAGTATGAAGCGGGTGTTACCGCACTAGATATAGCTAAGAGTATTAGTGAAGGTTTGGCAAGGCAGGTGATTGCAGCCAAGGTAAATGGTGAAGTTTGGGACGCTACACGCGCTATACATACCAATTCTTCTTTGGTGCTGCTAAAGGCCGAGGATACAGATGGAAAAGCAACGTTATGGCATTCATCAGCTCACTTGATGGCTGAAGCTATTGAAGCGCTCTATCCGGGTACTAAGTTTGGGATTGGACCAGCTGTGGAGCATGGTTTTTATTACGACATTGATTTGGGCGGTAAAACAATTGGCCTTGATGATTTGAAAGCGATTGAAGACAAGATGGCTGAGTTGGCTAAGCGTGGCAGCGCTTATGTGCGTAAAGAGGTTTCGAAGGCAGATGCTATTGCTTATTTTACCGAGAAGCAAGATGAATATAAACTAGATTTATTAAAGGATTTGGAGGATGGTAAAATAACTTTTTACACACAAGGTGAGTTTACTGATTTATGTCGTGGTCCGCATATTCCGGACACGGGGTTTATTAAAGCCATAAAGTTGACTAATGTTGCAGGCGCCTATTGGCGTGGTGATGAGAAAAACAAACAACTTACGCGTATTTATGGCATTACCTTTACCAAAGCCAAGGATTTGGCCGATTACCT
>JALRAS010000230.1 GCA_023262495.1 Bacteroidia bacterium
CAATAACAACGACATCCGCTTTTGCGGTCCAACCAGGAAGCGGCGCTCGTAATCTCATGCTCTCACCAACGCGCTCTTCATAGCCATATTGTCAATCAATCTAACGCCATCAATCCAGCCCGCAATAATTGCGCGCCTCTTAGTTGTTTCTTCAGTAGCAA
Source organism: Bacteroidia bacterium (assembly GCA_023262495.1). Taxonomy (GTDB): domain Bacteria; phylum Bacteroidota; class Bacteroidia; order UBA4408; family UBA4408; genus CAIKXD01. The sequence goes on from JALRAS010000230.1 coordinate 162, forward strand.
TCTCGAAAGTTTCTTCATCGATGATTTCCGCGTAGTCAAGACTAAAGAGTGGCGCATCATTAATTTGATTAAGTTGGTGCTGAGCCGAATCCAAAGAGTCTTGCGCCGCCGCATTGCGTAGAACTTTTGAGATTACATCAGCAGCGCTGCGTGCCTCGGGCGATAACCGAACGTTTCGTGATGACATTGCAAGTCCACTAGTTTCGCGAATCGTAGGTGCGGCAATGATTTCTACTTCGGGATGAAGTTGAGCTGCCATGTGAGTTATCAAAAAGAGTTGTTGAAAATCCTTCTCCCCGAAGATTGCGTAACGAGGTTTGACTAAATCAAAGAGGCGATGCACGACTGTGAGAACGCCATCAAAATGTCCGGGGCGATGCCGGCCTTCGAATTTACTTCCTAGCTCTCCCGAATCAAGTCGAGTGGCGTCATGGGGATAAATAGTTTCGTATTCTGGTCTCCAGAGAATGGTCGCACCCGCTTCGCGGGCAAGTTCGAGATCGCGTTCCGGAGTCCGGGGATATTTTTCTAAGTCTTCTTTATCTTCAAACTGCAGCGGATTAATGAAAACCGAAACAACAACTTCATCGCAAACTTCGCGAGCTTTCGAAATAAGAGATTGATGGCCAGCATGCAACGCGCCCATAGTCGGAACAAATGCGCATGGGCGATTCAGGTCCGTCAGGACTTTCATTTCTCTCACTTGTA
>JALRAS010000231.1 GCA_023262495.1 Bacteroidia bacterium
AGCAGAAGCTATCATGGGATGACCTGGTATCGTTCTACAGCAGAAGAGGTTAATCATGCCAAGAGTGCCTATCGCCAACGTTTTGAAACGGTTCAATTCACCATCTTTCAAGCTGTTGTTACCTCATTATTTTTGATTTCATCAAAGATTAACAAAGCCTTTAACATGTTTTCAGTCATCGCCGTCGTTTTCGCCGTCGTTTTTGCCATTGCCTTCGCGATGGTAGTCGTTGCCGCCGCTGTCTCCGAGACCGCGGCATCCTCATTGGATCTCGCTGTGGAGGGTCCCATGTTGTATCTCCATCCCAGCAAACATATCAGTGTTTTGATCGCCGACCCCGACCTGATGGTATCTACGTTCCCCCTTGTCATCCTCGCCTATGCGTACATGTCCTTCCGGACGCATATTGGCAAATCCCTTGTCATCCTCACCTGGATTGTCTCTCTTTTCATCTTGGAAGCAGAGATCTTATCCTCATCGATTGAACTTCTCCAGCCGGGAGTGTTCATTGCAGCAGTTGTCCTCTCCGCATTCCATCTGCTCGCTTTCCTCAACATCCCTACTATCGTCAAAATAGCCATTGGGATCCTCCTCCAGACAACCGGATTTACCTTCCGTCTGACTGTAAGAGTCATGCGGATGTTATTCCGCCTCACCTGCATTATCATGTCTCCGCTGGTACTGCACATGATTCAAAACTCCAATCTTCCTGCCTCCTTCGGGTTGATTGTGATTATTGGCTCGTGTTTCGGCATGTCATGGTACTACCTCAGCAAAAAGCTTCTTCACCACGCCCTTCACGTGTTCGAGATGATCACCGATGAAATAGCTT
>JALRAS010000232.1 GCA_023262495.1 Bacteroidia bacterium
ATTAGCCTCCCATTTACCATTACTTTTAGCTTTCTGATGATAGTACTGTGGTACCTGACAAACGTATTTTAGGTCACCAGTTAATTAGCTAGTTTCTGTTGTCCAACTGACAAAACCACAAGAGATTTCTTTAAAGATCATGTTGATGAAGTTACTCTACCACGCATGACTACTTGTTCATCCATAGCAGTTTGGGTTAATCATGGGTTATCAGAGGTTTCCCGCTAATAGCAAATACTACCATCTCAATGGCATCCTCTGGGATTTGTGCAAACCTCCCTGATCAAGGGAGGATTTAGTATAATCTCCTACGTTAAAATTAAACTAAAAAGTATTATTTTAACATATTTCTGTAGTAAGTATAACATATTCTTTTAATATAATTGGCAAAAGAACATGCCAATGCAGCCCTACGCGTTATAGTGAAAATATCACTTTTACATGATGGGTAATACTAATATTATCTTAAGTGCGATCGATTTGCAATAACGTTATTAGCATGAGCTCAGCATCATCATAGCATTTTAATAATGCTATTATGATGAGAACATCATTAGCATGATGAAGCTACCCCTCTCATCGTGATAAATCGCGGTGTGGCGAAGCGTCGGAGAACTGTAGTACACTCTAGACTAGAGTGAACTAGAGAGCACAGGAGCGGGAATCCCCTCGCTAGCTAGCTAGAGAGAGGATCTCTCTCGAGTAGCTCTAGAGGAGAGGTAGGGTAGGCCCGGCAGTCTGCTCCAGATACCCTAGCTGTATAGAGACGTAGCAGGGGAGAGTAGCAGTACTACCCGACTGAACAGCCCCCCCCCCGCCCCCT
>JALRAS010000233.1 GCA_023262495.1 Bacteroidia bacterium
ATTGCGGATCTGGTTTCGTCTGTTAGTTTGAACATGATTTACCTCACTGGCTTGAAAGAATATTAATGTCACTAGCCACAAAGCCAATAACAATAGCAATAGCAAAGAACACAATAAGCCTAAAGATGGCTTGTATCTTTAGTTGTTCTCTAGTCATATATAGTCTCCTATGCGAACTTGTATTCTTTGAAACGACGCTGAATTGATACAGTGCCTTTTGCTTTTAGTCTATTGTAATCACGGAATGCTGAACCATCGTTGACATGATATTCCTTACGATAGTTTGCTCGTCCATTCCGGTCAGTTGCTTCGACTATCCAATAGTAATCACGTTTTACTTGTTCATCTTTCATAGCATCACCTATAAACAAATGGCGATTCCGGGACGACTCGAACGTCCGACCTACTGCTTAGAAGGCAGTTGCTCTATCCGGCTGAGCTACGGAACCATTGATCTATTATCATAGAAGGTTACAATAGATATGTCAAGCAAATTCTGCTTGGAAGTTTTGATTGATATCAAGAGTAGGAACTCTTTGTAGAATGAATGTTGGAGTAAATCCAGCGAATCCTCCACCTTTCTCCAGGAACTTACACAACTCGGCTGCATCTTCCTCAAAGAAGAATTCCGCAACGATTTGATCACTTGTAATTTCATGAACGATCCAAAGCAATTCTTCGTTGCTATTGAACTCAGGATAGTATTTGTATAGGTTCTTCATACTTTCAATCCTTTGAACTTGTTCTTACTCTTGTTCTCAAACTTTGGTTTAGGTTGTGGTATGTCTTCTCCTGTAT
>JALRAS010000234.1 GCA_023262495.1 Bacteroidia bacterium
GATGTGATGTTTGGTGCGGTGACGTGGTTGCGTCGTCGCGGGTTGAACAGGATTGTTTCCATCATTTTTTAGCAAGCATAAGTTGTGTCCACTCACTATAGGCTTCGCTTTCTACATTATGTACATTAAACGGAGCATATTCATAATGCACGTCTTCATTGTTTATTGAAAATTGCATAATAAACCCACAATGTTTATTAGAAGAAACATTAAGTTCATAATCTTCCTTATTCTTCAATGTCGCTATATTCAAGAAACTTCGTTTCTAAAAAGTCACATTCGTTTAAATCGCACACCTCCATTTGTATTTGCATTTGTATCCAATACTCCATTTTAGGTGTTCCATTAATCTCTCGCGACACAACATTTTTAATTTCCAACATTCTACCATATATAGCACTGTTTTCATCACAAACAATTCCATCAGGTGAGGCAGCAATATAACTATATTTAGAATGCGGAATACATCCAAATTCTGATACTTTTGTATTGTTTATATGTTCGTAATATAATACTGAAACGCGCTCATATTTTTGCCCCCAATGCATAGGCGAATTGAGATTATTATTTTTATACTTACTGGCATTGCTTGGACAACACTTTTCAAGTATTAATTGAGACTGAGTGCTTTCAGTTATAAATATTTTATATATATTAGAAGCTGTTAACGTGGAATTTCTGAAAACATACCATTCTGGAGTTCTTTGTTCGGGTTGAGGAATATTTTTTAATTTTAAAAGATTAGCTTTAATTTTATTATGATTAACACTAACATTTCTAATATAT
>JALRAS010000235.1 GCA_023262495.1 Bacteroidia bacterium
ACCTATTTAAATGTTTCACATGTAATACCCTGTGCCAACGGTACCGATGCATTACAAATTGCAATGATGGCTTTGGGCTTGCAGCCTGGTGATGAAGTAATCACTCCTTCATTCACTTATATTGCTACCACTGAAGTTGTTGCATTACTAGGATTAACACCGGTTTTTGTGGATGTAGATCCAATGACCTATTGTATGGATATTACTTCTTTAAAAAATGCAATTACTCCAAAAACTAAAGCCATTGTTCCAGTACATTTGTATGGACATGCAGCACCTATGGAGGAAATTTTGCAAATTGCTAAGGAGCATGATTTATTTGTAATTGAAGATAATGCGCAGGCAATTGGATGTGATTATACTTTTTCAAATGGGGTAACCAAAAAAACAGGTACGATGGGGCATATTGGAGCCACTTCTTTTTATCCAAGTAAAAATTTGGGTGCATTTGGGGATGGGGGTGCTTTGTTTACGAACGATAAGTCTTTGGCAGATAAAATGTCAATGATTGCCAATCATGGCCAATCTGCAAGATATTATCATGATGTGGTGGGATGTAATTCAAGGTTGGATGCTATACAAGCTGCTATCTTAAATATTAAGTTACAAAAACTTGATGCGTATAATCAAGCACGTAATTTTGTATCACAATTTTACAATACTGCATTTGCCGGTATTCAACAAGTTATTACGCCTGTTTTAAAAAATTATAGTACTCATGTGTACCATCAATATACCATTCAATTAGTTGGTGTGGATCGTGAAAAATT
>JALRAS010000236.1:0-246 GCA_023262495.1 Bacteroidia bacterium
GTAATTAATTTTTTTAGTTAACAGATACTAAAGTTCTTTGAAAATATTTGCGAAAAGTTTGACGTACTAAGTCATAGGCCCAGGGCACAAATCCGTGTGAGGAATCCGTCTTAGAGAAGAATCTTCTTTTGAGTAATGCACGTACACGTGATAATATAGAAAAAGACCCCATTTTTAGAGGGCAGGGAGTTGAATATACCGGTTAAAATCAACTTTATCTCATTAGATAGCAAATATATGCTCTCG
>JALRAS010000236.1:256-770 GCA_023262495.1 Bacteroidia bacterium
ACTTAGGATCTAGTGCCGAGAGGTGTGAGAGTTCGAGTCTCTCCGAGAGTACATTAAAAAGGTCCCTTAGCTCAGTAGGTTAGAGCAACTGACTCATAATCAGTAGGTCCACGGTTCGAGCCCGTGAGGGACCACTAAAAAAAATCTTTGGCGATAAATACATTAAAAATATTATTTATGGCACCAAAGAAAAAAGAAATAGATAGAATCAGTGAGATTAAGGAATTATCAAAAAAATCTCTAGATTTATTAAGAGAGGAATATCTAGCAAATCCTAGTAATCCTTTATATACAACAATAACATCATTCGAATTAATATTAAGAGAACTTACAAAACTTTAAAACCGTGAAAGTAATATTTTTGGATCATGATGGAGTGATTTGTCTTTCTCAACAATGGGGTGGTCGATTTAAGAAACCAGGATTTGATAGTAATCCAGAAACTCCTCTTGATATAAGAATGGACAGCTTCGACAAAAAAGCAGTTAAGGTTTTAAACGAGATCTTAGATGTT
>JALRAS010000237.1 GCA_023262495.1 Bacteroidia bacterium
ATGGTGTAATATTTTGTTCAATAACAGAAGCTATAAAAGATTATCCGGAATTAATTAAAAAATACTTAGGGAGTGTTGTTCCAATAGCAGATAATTATTTTTCTGCATTAAATTCAGCAGTTTTTACAGATGGATCCTTTTGCTATATACCTAAAGGAGTAAAATGTCCATTAGAACTATCTACTTATTTCCGTATTAATGAACAAAAATCAGGACAATTTGAAAGAACATTAATTATAGCAGATAGTCATAGTCAAGTAAGTTATTTAGAAGGATGTACAGCACCACAATACAAAGATAATCAATTACATGCGGCTGTTGTTGAATTAATTGCTTTAGATAATGCTACTATTAAATATTCAACAGTACAAAATTGGTATTCTGGAAATAATAAAGGTGAAGGAGGTGTTTACAATTTTGTAACAAAACGAGGCTTATGTCTTGGGAACAATTCAAAAATTTCATGGACACAAGTTGAAACAGGATCAGCTATAACTTGGAAATATCCAAGTTGTATGCTTATAGGTAACAATTCGTATGGAGAATTTTATTCAGTTGCTTTAACTAACAATTATCAACAAGCTGATACTGGGAGTAAAATGATTCATATCGGAAAGAATTCAAAAAGTCGTATCGTTTCAAAAGGAATATCAGCTGGAAATTCAAAAAATAGTTATCGAGGCTTAGTTAAAATTAATTATAAAGCTATTTCAGCCAAAAATTATTCTCAATGTGATTCATTATTAATTGGTAAT
>JALRAS010000238.1 GCA_023262495.1 Bacteroidia bacterium
AGGATCAGCAATGACACAAAAGGCGCCCCCACTTGGAATGGCCCCAGCTTTTTTGCCATGACTAATCCTCTCTAATCCAATGTGGAACCCGCCCTGCCTTTGATCATTCGAGTATCCGGGGTTGGTGAGGGACGCGGCGGCGGCGTGGCCTTCGGATCAATTTTTCTCGAGTATTTCACGCCTTCAAATTCATCGATCCCGAAAATATTCCAAGGCTGATCTCCTAGTCGCATATCCGCGCCCGCCCTCATGTCCCAGCCGACATTGAGTTTCAGGCGGTCTGCCACCTCTCTGGCTCGCACATAGTTATCCATCCCCCCCTCGGCCACATGGAAAAATACGACACCGTTTTGACCATCTTTTGCAGCGATCTCCTTCAGGACTTTATAAAATTGGGAACCCATCTTCACTTGATCTTCCGGCGGGGGGGCAGCGGGATCATTCTTACCTGTTACAAATAGGGAAATATTTCCATGCCATGGGCTCCAGTTAAGTGGATTAATGGTCAAATCCTTATATTTCGGTATAAAGTTCTTATTCAGATAATCCCACAACCGCGCACCATCTAACTCCACTTTGGGCCCGGCCGATCCCGATTCCTTCGCAAATTGCTTCACACTATTCTTAAAATCCGTCTGAAAATTGGGATCCGCATAATTTGATATGACAGCATTTGAAGTGACCCAGAAATGATACAATTTGGGATCCTTGGGCATTGGCCGAGGATTTGGC
>JALRAS010000239.1 GCA_023262495.1 Bacteroidia bacterium
GTCTCTTTATGTTCAATGGTTGCTATTTTTATTGGCGAGGCGGCAATGTGTATCATTAACATCATTGTATATTATTAATCTGCAAGTCAGCAACCATATAGTTGGCTCTTGCTCTATTGCTTGTATCAGTAACAAATCATCTCATACCCACACATAACATACATTTATATCGTATGTCTCCGTTTTTCCTGATCTGAAAGCTCCAGCAAAGAGATACAACACACACACAATTATTTACAAACACACAATAGGGGTCGTCCTAATACTTAGACTTTTCTGATCCTTTGGATTTGAACATTCTTGGCCTTTCTGAGATGCCTTCCGTGGGTTTCTTCTGCTTTCCCCCTTAGCGCTTTTTAGTTTTGGGATGCTTGCCTTTTCTTTTGTTTCTTCTTGGGTTTGGGTACATCATCATCATCATCATCATCATCATCATCCCAATCATCATAATCATCATCGTAATTTCAATCATCATCCCTGCGCAGAGCTGGGTTCAGTGTTAAAGCTGGGCACAGAGCTAGAGCTAGAGCTAGAGCTAGGTGTGGAGCCAGAGCTGGGGGTGCGGAGCTAGAGGTTGGTGTAGAGCTAGAGGTTGGTGTAGAGCTAGAGCTGGGAGATGAAGTGAAAGCGGCGGATGTGATGGCTGCGGCTGGCTGAGTTTTTCTTCCAATTCCAATCCTATTTAGCATACGACTCTTTGTATGATTACAAGGAGGGCTGACAACC
>JALRAS010000023.1 GCA_023262495.1 Bacteroidia bacterium
GCAATATCAGCTACTTCAACATGTGCAGTCCTTTTAAATTCTCTGCAATCAAGAATCATTTCATGCGCACATCTGCCGTTGCTGCCGCTGTACAAAGTTGGAAAATGCTCTTTTAACCGTTCTTTGATATAATTAGCATTTAGTATGGCTATTTTGGTGGCATCTGTGACACCATCTGCGCCAAGCATTTTAATATATCCATATGAAATTAACAGGATTAAAGCGCTTCCCCAAGGAGCAGCCGAAACAGCATTGATAGCTTTTTCACCACCTGTTTTTATCAATGCATGACCCGGTAAGAAAGGAACTAGCTGAGGCGCAACCCCAATTGGCCCCATGCCTGGACCACCGCCACCATGCGGAATAGCAAAAGTTTTATGTAAATTTAAGTGGCATACATCGGCACCAATATTTCCGGGGCTTGTTAAGCCAACCTGCGCATTCATATTGGCACCATCCATATAAACCTGACCTCCGCATTGATGGATGACATCTGTAATTTCCTTGATACTTTCTTCATACACCCCATGTGTTGAAGGATAAGTGACCATTAAGCAAGATAACTCATTTTTGTGCTTTTCTGCTTTTTCACGCAAGTCGGCCACATCAATATTTCCTTTCTCATCACACTTTATAACCACAATAGTCATTCCGCACATAGCTGCAGAAGCAGGATTAGTGCCATGAGCAGAGGAAGGAATTAAAGCAACATTACGATGAAAATCACCTCTGGAATGATGATATGCCCTAATCACCATTAATCCGGCATACTCACCTTGCGCACCCGAGTTGGGTTGAAAACTCATCGCAGCAAATCCTGTGATTTCGCATAAATCTTTTTCCAATTGATTGATGATTTCGCTGTAGCCCTCTGTTTGATCGGCAGGAGCGAATGGATGCATATTGGCAAACTCTGGCCAAGTGATTGGGTACAACTCGGATGCTGCATTTAATTTCATGGTGCAAGAGCCCAATGAAATCATAGAGTGTGTAAGCGATAAATCTTTATTCTCTAAACGTTTGATGTAACGCATCATCTCACTTTCAGAATGATACATACTAAAAATAGGGTGAGTAAGAATTGGCGTTTTGCGCGACAAATCATGCTTCATAATTTGATTGGCATAGTTGCCCAACTTCACTTCTCTATCGAAACTTTTACCATTGAAGGCAGCCAACAAGTCGAGCAAATTTTTGATATCTTGTTCATCGGTGGTTTCATCAAAGGCAATACTACAAGTATTTTCGTTTATGTAATTCAAATTAATGCCAGCTGCATTTGCTTTTTCTTTCAGTTGATGTGTGTGAAGTCCACTTGGAAGTTGAATACACAGCGTATCAAAAAACAAATCATTCAGCTGCTGATAACCCAATGAAGAAAGCTCTGTAGCAGCTGCAACGGCAGAAAGGTGAACTTGTTCAGCAATTCCTTTGATGCCATGAGGACCGTGATAAACTGCATACATACTTGCCATAATGGCTAAAAGGGCCTGAGCAGTACAAATGTTTGAAGTAGCTTTATCTCTTCTGATGTGTTGTTCACGGGTTTGCAAAGCCATGCGCAAAGCGGGATTACCGGATGCGTCCACCGAAACACCAATGATACGACCTGGAATGACCCTTTTATAATCTTCGCGACAAGCAAAAAATGCGGCATGAGGTCCTCCGAAGCCCATAGGAACACCAAATCTTTGAGAGTTCCCAACAACTACATCAGCTCCCCAAAATCCCGGAGGGGTTAATAAGGATAAACTGAGTAGGTCAGCGGCTACCACAACATCAATGTCGTGTTTTTTTACCTGATCAACAAAGTTTTTATAGTTGTATACAGCACCCGTTTTGGCAGGGTATTGAAGGAGTACACCATAAAAAGTATCATCAATATTAGCAGTCTTAAAATCGCCTATAACCAACTCAATACCAACAGGAACAGCGCGAGTTTTGAGCACATCAATGGTTTGATCGAAACAATGTTGATCGACAAAAAATTTATTAGCATTTCTTTTAGTAGCCTCCCTGCTTCTGTTATGAAATAACATAGTCATTGCTTCTGCTGCTGCAGTGCCCTCATCCAATAACGATGCGTTTGCAATTTCCATACCTGTGAGGTCCATAATCATGGTTTGGAAATTTAAAATAGCTTCAAGACGACCCTGTGCTATTTCGGCCTGATAAGGGGTGTAAGCAGTATACCATCCCGGATTTTCGAGAATATTTCTTTTAATTACCGAAGGGATAATTGTGTTGTAATACCCTAGACCAATATATGACTTTAGTACTTTATTTTTTGAAGCAAGCGTTTTTAAATGCTTGTGGTATTGGTATTCACTCATAGCAGGAGCTATGTTCAATGGTTTTTTAAGACGTATGCCTGCCGGTACGGTTTGATTGATTAATTCATCAACAGAGGAGGCATTGATAGCTTTTAACATGGCATCTGTTTCATGCTTGCGGGGCCCATTGTGACGATTTACAAATTGATCTGTATACATTTTTAGTTGTTTAACTTGTATGTTGAAAAATGAACAACAAATGTAAGTTGAAATAGTTGAATGTTCAAATGACTTTTTAAATAATAATTTCTATTTATCTATCATTGCAACTTAATTACAAATTTAATGGAAGCATTACTGAAATATTTTAATGAAATTACACCAACTCAGCGCGCTCAATTCATACTATTAGATGAGGTGTATCGCGAGTGGAATGAAAAAATAAATGTGATTTCAAGAAAAGATATTGATGCCCTGTATGAAAGGCATGTATTACACAGCTTGGCAATTGCCAAGGTTATTCAGTTTAAACCCAATACCGATATATTAGATGTTGGTACCGGTGGTGGATTTCCGGGAATACCTCTTGCCATTATGTTTCCCGAGTGCAACTTCACCCTTGTTGACAGTATTGGGAAGAAAATAAATGTAGTGAATGCGGTGGCTGAGAGACTTGGTTTGAACAACGTAAAAGCACATCACATGCGTGCCGAGCACTTAAAAACCCATTTTGATTTTGTAGTAAGTCGTGCCGTTGCTCCTGCCGAAGAAATTGTAAACTGGACCAAGCACTTAATCAGTAAAAATCACTTTCATCAAAAACCAAATGGATGGCTATTACTCAAGGGGGGGAATTTAAAAGAAGAGCTAACAGCTGTTAACAAGAGCTATAAAATTTACAGTATTAGAAACTATTTTGAGGAAGCTTTTTTTGAGGAAAAAGCAGTGGTTTATATCAGCAGCAAAAAGAACTAATACCCCATGACCCCATGGAAGTATATTTTAGGTCAAAAATTTAATATAAAGATTAGATTACAACTGTTTCAGCGAGATTACCCTCATAAAATTACTAGTGCGTTACATGCGTAACTTCTATTGATTAATTCGGGTTTATTTGCTTTTAGTGTAATACCGTTTTAAATGATAAATGGCACAAATGCAATGAAGCAAATTTGTGCCATTTATTGTGCGGTGCACTTGCATTTCACTTAATAAAGCAACACTGCCTTTGCACCATAATCATTGTAATATCGGTGTTACATTCCCGGGTAGCTTGTTGTTAGTTTTTTAAATCGGGCATCAAGCTCGTTCGCTAATTTTTCTTGTTTGTTCATGCGGGCAACTTGTCCTAGTCTTTGCATCACCGCCATTGCCTGCTGCCTTTCTGTATCAATACTTTCAGCTAATTTACCCTTGAAGCGGAAGTAATAAGTAAGATCTTCCTCATAAATATCAGCAATATCCTTCAATAAGGCATCGGCCTCTTTGTTCATACCCAATTTGTAGTAAACCTCTGCAATTGGTAACATAAAATAATTGTATGGAATGTTTTTACGAGGCATCTCCTGCATGCACCTATCAATTACTTTTCTGGCTTTGTCGTTTTTGCCTTCAGCAATCAGTGCTTCAGCAAGGCGAGCAAAATTATTTCTTAAATTCATGGTCATGCGCAAGTTGTTTTCATCCATGTAAATACCGTCATTACTCATACCACCCCATTTAAATTTATTCATCATGTTTTCGTACATAATATCGGTATTGGCTTTTCCGGTTTGTCCGTCAAAGGTTTGCATGCGCATAGGAACTAGTCGATAAGCAAGGCCTTCCAACTGAAAATAAGGTTCTAAATTCATGTAGGCATCATCTCCTACTGTTACGGCAAAGTAAATAGGCCTTTTCCAATTGTTGGTTGATATAATGTCCATGATCATCAAATCATTTTTCATTAGGTACTGTTTGTTTATTTTCCAAGGCATAGCTTTTAACACCATGCTTTCCATTCCTTTGGGGACAGTGCCATTGCCTACAACTAAAGCACTATCAACAGGAATAAGCACTTTACCGGTTGGCAAGTAACTTAGCTCCATTCCGCTTTGCGTTTGAATTTTTGCTTGCGGATCCTCACTGCCAACAAACTCCATCAGTTGTTTGATATTATAGTACCTTGTGCTGTCGCTAATAATGTTTGGGTTATAATATACGGGCACGTAATCTCTTGTTCCTTGTCGGTATTGTTCCTCTTTTAATGTGAGAGGAATGGGATCGGAATCGTATGCTTTTCTTCTCATTTGTTCAATATACCAGTCGGTATTTGAAAGACTGAGGTTTACCACGCGCACATCTGTTCTGATGCCTTCTACTTCTTGTGCATACCAAAGAGGGAAAGTATCATTGTCGCCATTGGTAAAGAGTATGGCATTGGGGGCACATGAGTTGAGGTAATTGGCAGCAAAATCTCTGGCGGTATATCTGTCGCTGCGATCATGATCATCCCATCCTTCTTTGGCCATCAAAACAGGGGCCGAAAATAATCCGATGATAATGGCTACTATAGTGGCTATATTGGCTGATACTTTTTTAGATAACACATCGGCAATGGCGAACACACCTAAACCAATCCATATGGCAAATGCGTAAAAAGAACCAACATAACCATAGTCTCTCTCACGCGGCTGATAAGGCGTATTATTCAAGTAAACGATTATCGCCACTCCTGTGAGTACAAAGAGTAAAAAGACAATAAAACCGTCTAGTTTATCTTTCTTGAAATGAAAAAACAAACCTACTAACCCCAGTATTAGTGGCAAGAAATAAAAGCGGTTATAACCCTTGTTGCTGGTCATGCTTGAAGGGAGGTTTTCTTGAGGGCCTAATCTAACGGCATCAATAGGAGCAATGCCACTTAACCAATTTCCTTTTAATACCCCTCCGTGTCCTTGTATATCGTTTTGTCGGCCAACAAAATTCCACATAAAGTATCGCGCGTACATGTGCCCCAATTGATAGCGAAAAAAGAAGGTTAAATTTTCTCCAAACGTGGGTTTCATGAGGGTTTTTGCTTCTCCATTTTGATCCGTAGTTGTTACAGGAGTTCCTTTTATATCGGCCCAATCGCGGTAACCACTTACATGGTTTCTTTGATCGCTATGCATTCTGGGGAAGATGGTGCAAAAGCGTTTATCATAATTGGGAATACTGTTTTTCTTATCTTGTGTTATCACATACTTTCCTGCCTTTTCATCTTTGGTATAGGTCGGATTTCCATCTTTATAGGGTTGAGCAGGATCTAAAGGGGCGTTGTAATATTGTCCGTATAAAATAGGCCAATCGCCATACTGCTCTCTGTTGAGGTAGGATAGCAAGTTGATGGCATTTTCAGGATTGTTTTCATCCATAGGCGTATTGGCTTGTGAGCGAATAACGAGCGTGAAGAAAGAGGAATATCCAATCAAAAGCATAGTAATTGCCAAAATTCCTGTATTAAGAGCAGGTTTGTTTTTCTTAGTGGTGTACCATAGACCCCAAGCAGAGGCACTTACTACCAAAAGAAAGTAAAAAATAGTACCCGAGTTAAAAGGCATGCCAAGACTATTCACAAAAAACAGTTCGAATTTGGCTGCCCAACTTACAATTCCGGGAATGATACCCGCTTGCACCACACCAAGTGTAACTACAGATATGATAGAGGTAAGAATGAATCCGTTGCGTGTAATTTTGTAGCGTTTGAAATAGTAAACAAACACAATTGCAGGAATGGCAAGCAAGTTTAACAAATGGACACCAATTGATAATCCCATGAGGAAAGCAATAAGTATAATCCACCTTAAACTGTGGGGTTCATCGGCAACCTCTTCCCACTTTAAAATTGCCCAAAATACAATGGCAGTGAAAAAAGATGACATGGCGTAAACCTCGCCCTCAACAGCCGAAAACCAGAATGAATCTGAAAATGTGTAAGCCAAACTACCAACAATACCGCTTCCCATAATAGTTAAAATTTTTGCAGGGTTGAGCTCACCCGACTGAAGCGCAATTTTCTTGGCAAAAGCAGTTATTGTCCAAAACAAAAATAAAATGGTAAATGCGCTGCAAATACCATTCATGGCATTAATCATTCGGGCAGCACCATGTTCATCTGAAAAAAGTGTAAAAAATCTACCTATAAGGTTAAAAAGAGGCGCTCCGGGGGGATGCCCTACCTCTAATTTATAGGCAGTGGAAATGTATTCTCCGCAATCCCAAAAGCTGGCAGTTGGCTCAATTGTGGAGAGATAAACAGTTGCTGCAATTAGGAAAACAATCCAACCTGCAAGGGTGTTGATTTTTTTATATGACATGGTACAGTTTGATAATTTCGGGTGTAGTTATAAAGTAAATTAAAGGCTGCGAAAATAGAAAAATTAATTTTTAAACATAAAACAGCTTTTCAATACAAAAATAGAGGTGAATAATATACGCTTAATCAGATGTCGTTTTAACAAATTAATTGGCTGTTAAATAAAGAATTAACTTAAAAACAAGAAGTTTGCGTCAAACACCATAAAGGTTAAAATGTTTCAAAAAAATAAAAAAATATTTGTTAAAACTAAATTTGTACCTAACTTGCGCTATTATTTTAAAGCTTAAAAACCCAAAAATCAATCAATAACTATGTTAAACAAACCCCTTAAAATCAAAAAAATTGTCATGATTTGCATGGCACAGATTTTTTGGCTGTCATGCCTATGCTTGCAAGCACAGAATAAGCAGGTGAACCATGATGGTGCAGAAAAAAAACAAGTACCAACTTCCAAGAAAGTTTCTTTGAGCAATCAAGATCCGAACAAGAAGCTGTCCGATGACGTAGCTGCAAAAAGGATTGCAGCCGATCAGAAGAGAAAGCAAGATCTTGCAATTGAGCAAAAAAAGCTAGCGGAGGCACGCGAAAAATCAGCAGCAAGCACTCCAAAAAATCAGCATGCTTCTACCTCTGCCAAAGCCCCTGCCAATCAAAACGCACAGCCGATTTCGAATACTCAAAACGTAAAAGCTGAAAACATTGCGAAAGATTGGGAGTTGAAAAAGGCAAAAATTGCTGCCGATTTGAAGGCCAAAGGATATACACAATATGATATTGATAAACATATTGCTGCTATGGAAAAAGAAATGAACATTAATAATAAATCAAATAAATAAATAGATGAAGAACAGATACAAATTATCTTCAAGGTTTGGTGCGTTTTTCGCACTTTTTGCGCTGATGTGCAATACCTTGGTGGCGCAAATCTTTCAGGTTGGAACAGGAACCATTCAAAACACTACAACAACCTATCCTGCCCCTTATGGAAACTGGTATTGGGGAGCAAGACATCAGTTTTTGGTAACCGCTGCCGAGTTACAGGCTGCAGGAGCTTCCAACGGAGACATCAACTCTATTGGGTTTGATGTGGTAACACCGGCCGGTATTCCTTTGGTTGATTTCGAAATTAAAATTGGTACAACTGCCACTACAGATTTAACAACTTGGGAGGCGGGATTGACATCAGTGTTTTTCGCACCCATCTATACTGAGGTTGCAGGTGTTAACACCCACAATTTTACCAGCCCCTTTACTTGGGATGGGGTAAGTAACATTATTATAGAAACATGTTTTAATAATTCAAGTTACATTACTAATGCTATTGTGAATCAATCAACCACAGCATTTAACTCATCTATTTATTTTCGTGCAGATGCTGCAGGAGTTTGCGTGAACAATGGCATTTCGTTCGGAGCGCCAATTGCTCAAAGACCAAATATCTATTTTGATATTACCGCAGGTGGTGCATGTATTGATCCGCCAACAGCAGGTGTTACTATTGCCAATACAAATCCTGTTTGTAATGCCGATTTATTGGTTTTAACTTTACAAGGACAATCAACTGGTTCCGGTCAAACCTATCAGTGGCAAAGCTCTACTGACGGAGTTAACTGGACGCCAATTTTTGGTGCAACCAATGCTTCTTACTCAACCAATCAGGTTGCAACTACCTATTACAGATGTTTAGTAACTTGTGGTGCTTCAAGTGTTCCCTCAGATTTTGTGATGGTAACAAGTAATCCTCCTACACAATGCTATTGCGATGCTGGGTCCTCAGCTTTTGTTTGTGATGAATACATTGCAGATGTGCAGGTAGCAGGCATCACCAATCCAAGCCCTTGTGGTACAGCCGGTTATACCGACTTTACTTCTATAGTAATACCAATGTCAATAGGTACCGACTATCCAATTAACGTTATTAATGGTGTTAACACATGGACTGGCGATCAGTGCGGCATATGGGTGGATTGGAATCAAGATGGTGACTTTCTTGATGCCGGTGAAGCAATGACTGTTTTGGGTACTCCGGGTACAGGACCTTATTCTTCTACAATTAATCCTCCAGCGGGAACTCCACTAGGACAAACTAGGATGAGGGTAAGAATCATGTGGACTGGGGTGTTAGACCCATGCGGAAATGCAACTTACGGTGAAGTTGAGGATTACATTATTGATGTTCAGCCCGCTCCTACTTGTCCATTTGCCAACACCTTTACTTTTGCAAATATTACCACAACAGCTGCCGATGTAGATTGGGCTGACGGTGCTACGGCAGTTGGATACGAAATACGTTGGAAAGCAATTACAGATCCTACTTCAGTACCTACATGGGCTACACCTACTGCAACAGCAGTTTCTAACTATAGCTTAACAGGTTTATTACCCAACACAGTTTACGAAGTACAAGTTAATGTAGACTGCGGTGGTGGAGATGTTAGTGGATTTACTTTCTCTTACACTTTCCAAACATCATGCGGCTTAACTGTTTGCCCTGTTGGTGCAATAACAGAAAGTGAAAATTGCGGTGATGACTTAAATGGCGGTTGTAATATGGCAACGCCTGCTTACGAGTCAATTGCTTGCGGTCAAACTGTTTGTGGTACTGCTTGGTCATCTGCAACTACCCGCGATACTGATTGGTACACCTTTACTTTAACGCAACCTAGTACTGTTACTTGGAGTGTTGACGCTGATTTTCCAGCCATCATAGGGTATGTTGATGCCTCTGCAGGTTGTGCAGCCCCTCAGTTTTTCAACTTGGCGAATAACACAGGTGAGTGCACCGGTGCAGTTTCTGTACAAAATTTAGCAGCAGGTACTTGGTGGTTGTTTGTAGCTCACTCTACTTTTGATGATCAATACGGCTGTACATCAGGTAAAACCAAATATGTAGGAACATTATCATGCGTGCCATTAACAGTGGCTGCTAATGATGAGTGTTCAGGTGCCATTTCTCTTGTTCAAGATGTGAATTGCAACCCAACAGCAGCGAATATCGACAATTCAACCCAATCGCTCACAAGCTGTGCAGCCGGTGGTACTGCTAATGATGATGTTTGGTTTTCTTTTGTTGCTACCAACACTACAGCGCAAGTAATTGTTGCCGGTTCTGCTTCTTTTGATGCAGTTGTTGAAGTTTTTGACGCATGTGCGGGTGCAAGTCTTGCCTGTGTGGATGCTACCTTAGCCGGTGCAACCGAAACAGCTACGGTAACCGGTTTAACAATCGGAAATACTTACTTTGTGAGAGTATATGACTATGAAATTGGTATTCCTGCCACCACCACATTTGATATCTGCGTGGTTGACCCAGGTAATATCATCATTATGAACAACAATAACAACGAGACAACATGTAGTGCTCAGTTTTATGATTCAGGAGGTATAGGTGGTAATTATCAGAACGCTGAAAGTTTCACAAAAACAATTACTCCTGATACCCCGGGTAATGCAATACAAGTTGTGTTCAACTCATTTGCTACCGAGAATAATTATGATGGTTTATTGATTTATAACGGTCCTAGCACCGCCTCTCCGCTTATTGCCTCAGGCCTACCAGCCGGCTTTAACGCAGTAACCTGCCCTGCCAATTCATGGTATGGAGCAAACAGCCCTGGAACAGTTACATCATCTGATCCAACAGGAGCACTTACTTTTGTTTGGGCTTCAGACGGTTCAGTACCTGCAGCTGGTTGGGATGCAACCGTAAGTTGTATTTCTGCCCTAAATCCTCCGAGCTGTGCCATCAATTTGCAGCCAGCTGATTTATCTACAGGTGTTAACCCAAATCCAACTTTAACATGGTCGGTAGGTGGTGGAACACCTCCAACAGGTTATGATGTATACTTTGGAACAACTCCTAATCCTCCGTTGGTTAGTGCCAATCAAGCCGGAACTAGCTATAGCCCCGGATTGTTAAGTTTTGGAACAACTTACTATTGGAGTGTAATTCCTGTAAACGCCAATGGTGCAGCAACAGGTTGTGCAGAGCAGTCATTTGTAACCGGTACCAATGTGGTTTATTGTAATCCTACCTCCACTTTCTGTGATGAGCATATCAGTAATGTTACAGTTGGTACAATTAACAACTCAAGTATTTGTACAACAGGTGGATATCAAGACTATACCACAATTTCAACAGATGTGTTTCAAGGTTTAAGTTACCCGATTACTGTTACCAACGGCCCTCCAACATACACAGCTGATCAATGTGGTATTTGGGTAGATTGGAATCAAGATGGCGATTTTGCTGATGCAAATGAAACAGTTACAGTTATAGGAACACCTGGTGCAGGCCCTTATACTGCAAATATTGACGTGCCTGTAACAGCCAATTTGGGCTCAAGCAGATTGCGCGTAAGAATAACCTTTACAGGTGCTGTTGATCCATGTGGAAATACAACATGGGGTGAAACGGAAGATTATATCTTCAACGTATTGCCCGCTCCTTTCTGTGCTTACCCAGGAGGATTGAATGTAACAAGTTTAACACCAACCACTGCTCAATTAAATTGGAATGCAATTCCTTCAGCGGTGAATTATTTGGTTCGCTATAAAGACGTTACCGATCCGGGTACGGCTTTAACTTGGGTTACCCCAACCGTTGTTGCTGCACCTACAAACTTCTTGGCAATTTCAGGTTTAGTTGCGAATACACAATATGAGTTCCAAGTACAAACCGATTGTGGTTCTACTCCTTTCGGATTCAGTCCTTCCTCAGTGTTCTTAACGCCATGTGCCAATACAGTTTGTCCTACAAATGCTATTCAAGAAGGAGAGGTTTGTGGAACAGATGTGAATGGCGGTTGTAACATGCCAACACCTTTCTACACACCAATTGCATGTGGCGATACTATTTGTGGAACAGCTTGGGCTGACGGAGGTACAAGAGATACCGATTGGTTTACCTTTACACTTACTCAACCAAGCACAGTTACCTGGACAGTTGATGCTGAATTCCCTATGGTAATTGGATTTGTTGATGCTTCTCAAGGATGTGCAGCTCCTCAATTCTTTAATTTGAGTACTACAACCGGTTTGTGTGGAAACACATTCTCGGTGGATAACTTGGCTGCCGGTACATGGTGGACATTTATAGCGCCAAACGGCTTTACAGGTTACCCATGCGGAACAAGCAACAATTACGTGGCTTCATTAAATTGTGTGCCTCTTGTGGTTGCACCTAATGATGAATGTGCCAATGCAATTTCTGCAGTTTGGAATGCAACATGTAATCCTACAGCAGGTACCGTAGATAATGCAACACAATCTTTAACTGGTTGCTCAGGTACAGCTAATGATGATGTTTGGTATTCATTTGTAGCTACCAACACAACAGGTATCATTGAAGTTACAGGTTCTGCCTCATTCGATCCTGTAATTGAGGTGTTTGATGCTTGTGGAGGTACTTCTTTATTCTGTTTCGATAACGCTACAGCTCCGGGAAGTTCTGAAGCAGGTACAATGACTGGTTTAATCGTTGGAAATACATACTATGCAAGAGTTTATGATGCCGGTTTAGGTATCCCTGCAACAACAGGATTCACAATCTGTATTTATGATATTCCTCCTCCACCGGTAAATGACGACTGTAGTGGTGCCATAGCTGTTGGATGTAATACCCCAATCAATGGTTCAACACTGTTTGCAAATGCTGAGGCAGGTGTTGCTACTTGCGGAACAACAATTACTGCTCCGGGCGTATGGTATACCGTTGTTGGTAA
This sequence comes from Bacteroidia bacterium, assembly GCA_023262495.1. GTDB lineage: Bacteria > Bacteroidota > Bacteroidia > UBA4408 > UBA4408 > CAIKXD01. The sequence goes on from JALRAS010000023.1 coordinate 12,336, forward strand.
TGGTGGTCCAATCACAGCTAGTTTGTGTACAGGAACTGCTTACGATAGTAAAATCAATGTGTTCTCAGGAGATTGCAACAATTTAGTGTGTGTTGGTGGAAATGATGATTTCTGTGGCGCATTTAATTTACAATCTGAATTTACGTGGGCAAGCACAGCTGGAACTGTATACTATATTTTAGTACAAGGATTCGGTAATGAAGTAGGTAACTTTACACTTACTGTTACAACTGATGTTCCTGTTGCTCCTGTGGTTACTGCCAATGGAAATACTACATTTTGCTCTGGTTCCTCTGTTGTACTAAGCAGCGATGTAGCCAACAATATTCTATGGACAACTAATGAAACAACACAAACGATTACTGTGAGCAATTCAGGTTCCTACTCAACCACAGTTACTGACGGTAATGGTTGTTCTGCAACAAGTAACGTGATCACAGTTACTGTAAATACTCCTCCTGCAACCCCTGTAATTACTTCAAGTGGCTCAACAATATGTGAAGGTGATACAGTGGCTCTCTCTGTAAATTGGGCCGGTACGTTGGTTTGGAGTCCTTCTTCTGAAACTACTGCTGACGTTAATGTAACTGCCGTAGGAAACTACAACTACAGTGTAACTATTACAGATGCAAACGGATGTACTGCACAATCAGCGGTTGAGGCAGTTACTATCAACGCTAATCCTGTGGCACAAATTGTTGCTAACGGACCAACAACCATCTGTGGAAACAGTTCTGTTGACATCACAGCTAGCGGTGGTACAAGCTACTTATGGAATGATGGAACAACAACAACACCGGTAATTAATGCAAGTGCTTCTGGTGACTACTTCTGTGTGGTAACTAATGCAGCAGGTTGCAGCAGCACAACTAGTACAATTACTGTGTCTATTTTCCCTGCTCCTCCTACACCAACTATTACAGCTGGTAGCGCAACAACTTTCTGCGCGGGTGGCTCTGTTACGTTAACTTCTTCTGCAGCTACTTCTTACGATTGGGGTGGTGGAAACACCAATCAATCACTTGTGGTTAATGCATCTGGTTCATATACAGTAACAACTACTGATGGCAATGGATGTACCGCAGTTTCTGCTGCTGAATTGGTAACAGTTAACGCAAACCCGGTAGTAACTATTACAGCTGGTGGACCAACCACTTTCTGCCTCGGAGGTTCAGTTGATTTAACATCATCAGAAGCTGCAGGTAACGTTTGGTCAAGTGCTCAAACTACACAAACTATTACCGTTAACTCAAGTGGCAGTTATTCAACAACTGTAACAGATGCTAATGGTTGTACAGGAGTTTCTAACTCTGTAACTGTAACAGTAAACTCTACTCCTGTTCCTACTATTACAGCAAGCGGTTCATTATCGCTTTGTAATGGTGCCACTGTTGATTTAACTTCAAGCAGTGCTGCTAATAATACATGGAGCAATGGTTTAACTAACCAAACAATAACTGTGAGCACTGCCGGTTCATTTACCGTAACAGTACTTGATTCTGCAACAGGTTGCTCTGCAACATCAACACCAATTGTAACTACTGTAGGTGCCGGTACTACTCCATTCATTATTGTGGGAGGCCCAACGGTAATTTGCGAAGGAGAAACAGTTCAATTGTTGAGTAGTGAAACTAGCGGTAACACATGGAGCAACGGTGCTACAACCAACTCTATATTTGTAGGCACAACAGGTATTTACACTGTAACCTACACTTCTCCGGGAGGTTGTACAGCAGTGTCTGCGTCAGTGCCGGTATTGGTTAATCCTGATCCAACTCCAAGTTTTACAGCTAATCCATCACTTGGCGGATTCACAACTTTCACCAATACTTCAAGCAATTACTTAACAAGTAACTGGGATTTTGGTGACGGAAGTCCTTGGTCAAATGCCGAGAATCCTACACATACCTATACTTCAGATGGAACATATACAGTAATCTTAACTGTTGGTAACGGATGCGGTATTGAGTCTGATACAATGGTCGTAACTATTGTTGGCACAGGAATAGAATCTTTAACTGATGGAACTTCATTAGAGTTGTATCCTAACCCTACTTCAGACGTGATTAATGTTTCGTTTAATGGTTCAAAAACTCATAACCTAACGGTAAGAGTAGTGAATGTAAACGGACAACTTGTATTCAATGATGTTGTAGGACAATACGCAGGTCAGTATAAGAATGCAATTGACTTAAGCACTGAGGCAAAAGGTGTTTACTTCATACAATTAATTACCGATCAAGGAACAATCAACAGAAAGGTTGTGCTTCACTAAGCATAGTAATTGATTAATTAAAAAAGGGGCTTCTATTATAGAAGCCCCTTTTTTTTATATAATATTAATTACACCTTAATATTGTACAATAGTGGCATAGCCTTCTTCTATTTATCCCGAATTAATCAGTAGAAGTTACGCATGTAACGCACTAGTGATTTTATGAGGGTAATCCCGCTTAGCAGGTGTTTTCAATCCTTTGAAACAATGGATTGAATTACAGCTGTTTTAGCGATTCCGCATTGGAAAATGCGGAATTTGGATTTATTTCAATCGGTATTATTTTTTGGTTTGGAACAAAAAATAAACGCAATGATTGATTATTTGTCTAATTTCTGTCATAACAACATGTTAATGCGCACTTTAATAAATTAAAAAAAGTTAATTGGCCTGTTTTAGATCATTAAAATGGGTTGTTGGCAATAATTAAAAAGCAATTACGTTTTGTCTTTTGATAAAAGATTTACTAAAATTGTCCCTCTTTTACGAAACCAATTAAAAATCAAAATCAATAAACAAATAAAAACATGAGCAATCAAAAATCTTCTTCAGGCGGCTTTAAATCAGTATTTGCATCCTTGGCTATTGTTGTCGCGTTTGCGATAGGTGTGTTAGTATACGTAGTGGTACTCGGTGATGCCGGTAATTTTGATGCAGAAGGGCATCCAAAACCAGGTAATTATTTAGGAATGATGTACAAGGGTGGATTCATTGTGCCTATTTTGATGGGTATATTTATCACAATCGTAATTTTTTCAATTGAAAGAGCATTGACCATTGCCCGTGCGAAAGGAAAAGGTAACATCGAAAATTTTGTGAGAAGCATTAAAAATTTGGTTGCTGGCAATCAGTATGATGCTGCAATAGCTGAGTGTAACAAGCAACAAGGTTCACTAGCCAATGTAGTTCGTGCGGGAATCGAGAAAATTAAAACCATCAACAGTGAGCCGATGGATAAAGAAAGTCGCGTAGCAGCAATTCAAAAAGAAATTGAAGAGGCAACAGCACTTGAGCTTCCAATGCTTTCAAAAAATTTGGTTATTATATCAACCTGCGCCACCATTGCCACACTTTGGGGGTTAATTGGTACGGTACTCGGTATGATTCGTTCATTTGCCGCTCTTTCAAATGCAGGTGCTCCTGATACTACTGCCTTGGCAACAGGTATTTCTGAGGCCTTGATTAATACGGCACTTGGAATTACTGCATCGGTAATTGGAATCATCATGTACAACTATTTTTCTACAAAAATTGATGCCATTACCTACAGTATGGATGAAGCTGGTTTCACAATTGTACAGTCTGTGAATGTGAATAAATAATCTGATTGGATAACCGACAGATTCAATAATCTAAAACAAAAGAACATGCCTAAAATAAAAATGCCTAAGTCAAATCCTTCACTGGACATGACACCCATGGTAGATTTGGCTTTCCTTTTGGTAACCTTTTTTATGCTTACAGCTTCTGTGAGAGTTTCGGAGCCGGTGGTGGTTGATACCCCCTCTTCAACATCAGAAAAGCTGCTTCCCGAGAACGTACTATTGGTAAGTATTGACAGATTTGGCAAGGCTTTCTTCAATATCAGTAATCCACAAGTTAGAATCAGTACCTTGGAGAGAATGGGTGAGCAGCATAAAATTCAGTTTACCGATGAGGAGAAAAAACGCTTTGGTGCTATGACAAGTATAGGTGTGCCCATCAATAATTTGAAGGATTACATCAATTTAGATGATACACAAAGACAAAAGTTAAAGTCCCCGGGTATACCCATTGACTCTCTCGACAATCAGTTGGGTGAGTGGATTCAGTTTGGGCGTATAGAGGCTGCAAAGCAAGCCAAGCAAGAAAAAGATAAGGCAGAAGCCGCAGGTAGAGAGTTTAAATACGAGCCTATGCGTTTCGCGATCAAGGCCGATGGTGCTGCTAACTATATTGCTGTGAAAGACATCATCAAAATATTTACCGATAAAGATATTTATCGCTTTAACCTGATTACAAATCTCGAACAATCCGAATAATAAAGGGATAGATTAGTTACAATATTTAAAAAATTAAAAGATGGCTGAAGTAAATACCGGTGATGGTGGTGGTGGCCACGGTAAACACGAAAAGAAAAGGGCTAAAAAACTCTCCACCAGAATAGACATGACACCCATGGTGGACTTGGCGTTTTTGTTGTTGACGTTCTTCGTTATGACTTCTACGTTCAACAAAGCTAAGACCATGGAAATTAACTTTCCGGCAGAGCCAAAGTCTGACGAAGAAAGGCAAAAAGTAAACAACGCGCTTACCTTTATCATGAGCAAGGATAACTCTATTTTTTATTACTACGGAGAATTTTTTCCTGCCAATAATAAAGATGGTAAGCCAGCTACTACTCTTGAAAAAACCAACTTTTCGAAAGATGGCTTACACAAATTGTTGCTCGATAGAAATAAACCAACAATTGAAGAAATCAATAAGCTTAACGAGCAGCTGAAAACAAAAGCCATTGCCGATTCAACTTACAAAAGATTGGCTGTGCAAACAAAGGGAAGGAAAGAGGCACTTACGGTATTGATTAAAGCTGATGATAAGGCAGTTTATAAAAACGTAATCGATTTGATTGATGAATTAAATGTTTGTCAAGTAGGGAAATATGCTGTTGTAGATATGATGCCCGCAGAGCTTGAATTAATTACGGCAGCAACTGCTCAATAATAATTTTAAAGATTAATCACATGGCAGAAAATAAAATATTTGGAAGTTGGGATGATGTGGTGTCTGAAGGCCGTAATAGTCTTGTTTTTGAAAACAGACATAAAGACTACGGAGCCTATGACATTCGCAGGAAATACAACAATTATGTAAACAGGGCGCTTATTATAAGCTGCACCTCGTTTATACTGCTTGTTACAGCACCCAAAATATATTCATGGATTGTTGCACAAGTTGAAGAGGAAAAAGTGGTAGAAATGGATATGACTCAAATTGACCTTGAGGCACCACCTCCGGTTGATGAAACAGAACCTCCACCGCCACCTCCACCGCCACCACCGGTAATGGAAACCGTTAAGTTTACTCCTCCCGTGGTTGTGGATGAAGAAGTAATTGAGGAAACGCCAATCATCACACAAGAAACTGAAACACAAATTTCGACTGTAACCAACGAAGGAAATAATACAGATGAAATTATCATTCCCGAAGAAACAGGTACAGGAGTTGTTGCCGAAAACCCTGAAACACCATTTGTTTCGGTAGAAGAAATGCCAAGTTTTCCTGGTGGTGAAGAAGCATTGTTTAAGTATCTAGGTAAAAACATTAACTATCCTGCTATGGAAAAAGATGCAGGTATATCTGGTACTGTATATGTATATTTCGTCATCAACAAAGAAGGTAAAGTTTCTAATGCCGAGGTTAGAAGGGGCGTTAAGGGAGGTCCGGGCTTGGACAAAGAAGCGCTGCGTGTAATTCAAAACATGCCGGCTTGGAGTATTGGTAAGCAAAACGGAAGACCTGCTTCTGTGCAGTTTACACTACCAGTAAAGTTTGTTTTAAAATAAGTTTATTTAAAGAATATGATGTAGAGCGCAATAATTTTTAATTGCGCTCTTTTTTTTTGTTTGTTACAAAGCTAGTTATATTTGAAGTCCAAATAGGCAACCTGAATATATTTCTGTTGATGAAAAAAGTAGGCATATATGTTTTTCTCGGAGTAATGCTGTTTAATTTCAGCAGTGTGTTGCTTTGTTTAAAGCTTATGCAATTTCAAGCTAAGTATGAAATGTCGCAAAAAATGATGTTCTCTCAAAAACGGGAACATTTCATCTTTCATAAAAATAAGTTTAAACAACGTTTTAAGCGCGGCAGCGAGTTTGAAATACAAGATAAAAGGTATGATGTTGTTTTTGTGAAATATGAAGCAGACAGCGTTCATATAGAGGCCGTAAATGATATCAGAGAAAAGGGAATCATTCATTACATAGGAAAATTAATGCATGCTGAAAACAAAAACAGCAACACAGCATCTAAAATTAGAAATACTTTTTTTTCACATTTTAATGCTCCCCTGCCTCAGCAGGTTGTTATTACTCCTCTTATTACAGTAACCCAAGAGCAATCCTTTCCAATTATTTGCTCGCCTCTCGATGTATATACAGCTGTAAAAACCCCTCCTCCGAGATATACAGTTTAGGTATGGCTTTGATACGCCAATTTCACCTGTACATACTGAGTTTATAATCGCAATTGTTATTCAGTTACCGATTGTGTAATGAAGTGTGTTTATTATGAAATTTGGCAACGGGGCTCATATTTAATACTTATTTCTGTATTTGAATATATCCGGTCAACAAATCAAAAACCATAAAGGTACTATTCAAACAATAGGTCCAAGTATAGCTGTTTTGGTGCGATCTCACGCCTTAATCACCAATGTGTGGCATATTGGTGAATGCGTTAAGAAGATCGGGTAAAATAGGATACAGAATCAACCTCATTAATGATATCATTTTTAAAGCTTTAGTGATGGCTTATTATGATGCCTCACAACAACAAAAAATAAACTATATATGAAAAAAACAATATTAATATTTATAACCATGTCGGCCTGTACATTTGTATACGGACAAGAAAAGCAGGCAGCATCAGACACAGTTAAAAACGTAGTAACCCTGTCGGAAATGATTATCAGTGCCAACAAGGTAGAAGAAGATAAAAAACAAATTGCCCAACAAATAGAAACCATTAGCAGTCTTCAAATTAGGAAATTGAATACACAGAGCACTGCCGATTTGTTGCAGCAAACGGGGCACGTAAATGTGCAAAAAAGTCAGCAGGGTGGTGGAAGTATTATGATACGCGGCTTCGAAGCAAGCAGGGTTTTATTGGTGGTAGATGGGGTAAGGATGAATAATTTAATCTACAGGTCAGGTCACTTGCAAAACTCTATTACCGTTGATCAAAACATGCTCGATAGGGTTGAAGTGCTTTTTGGGCCTTCGTCAACTGTTTATGGAAGTGATGCCCTTGGAGGAGTGGTGGCTTTTTACAGTAAAAACCCAGCGTTTGCTAAAGAAGGTGAAAAAGTGCACACCTCAGGAGGAGTGTTTACCCGCTACGGAAGTGTTAATAATGAAAAAACAGGACACGTTAACTTTAACATCGGGACAAAAAAGTTTGCCTCGCTTACCTCATTTACATACAGCGAATTTGGAGACCTGATGATGGGAAAATCAAAAAACCCATTCTACAAAGCAGGTTTTGGCGAGCGAAACTTTTATGTGCAGCGTTTCGATGGCAGAGACTCCCTTGTGGCCAACAGCAACAAGTACCTGCAAAAATTTTCGGGCTATAAGCAGCATGACTTACTCCAAAAATTCAGCTTCAAGCAAAACGACAAAATTACACATACACTTAACCTCCAATATAGCAACAGTAATGATGTGCCACGCTATGACAGACTTACCGACCCAAAAGGAACAGGTTTGAATTCAGCCGAGTGGTATTACGGACCACAGTTACGTATCATGGGTATTTATAATTTGAATGCAAAAAATCTTAATGGTTTCTTTAATGCCATTAATACCAATTTGAGTTATCAAAACATTGAAGAGAGCAGACACAGCAGAAGTTTCAATTCAAGCAACAGAAATAGTAGAATCGAAAAGGTTGAGGTATATGGATTGAATGCAGACTTCCAACGTAAAAAAGAAAAGTCGGATACAAGAGTAGGTATTGATGCGCAGTACAATACAGTGAACTCAACGGCATTCGCTACCAACATTAATACAGGTGTTAAAGCCCCCATTGCAACACGTTATCCTGATGGAAGTAATGAAATGTACAATGTAGCACTTTATGCCACAAACACCTATCAAATCAAAGAAAAGCTATTTTTGAATGATGGCATTCGATTGGCATACATTGCGTTAAACAGCCGCTTTCAATCAAAGGAATTTTTTCCATTCCCTTTTGACGCCATCAATCAAAAGTATACGGCCCTTAGCGGTAATTTAGGGCTGGTATATCTGCCAAACGACAAATGGAAGATAAGTTTGATGGGCAGCACCGGTTATAGGGCACCAAATGTTGATGATATGACAAAGGTTTTTGAAAGCGCTCCGGGCAGATTGGTGGTACCCAATCCATCTCTAAAGCCCGAGAAAACCTATAATGCCGACTTGCAAATAACAAAGGTGTTTGGCAAAGCTGTAAGATGGGAAAACATTATTTATTACACCTTTTTTGATGACGCACTTTCCTCCGGACCAACCACCTTCAACGGTGAGGATTCAGTGCTATATGATGATGTTATGAGTAAAGTGTTTTCTATTCAAAACAATCAGTCGGCCTACCTTTATGGGGCAACAAGCAACCTTTTCGTTACTTTGTGTAATCATTTTAATATTACCGGTGGGGCCACCTACACGTATGGTAGAATCAACACTGACACCACTGATTATCCGCTCGACCATATATCACCACTTTACGGAAGGTTTGCTGTAAAATACTTTACAAAAAAGTTTGAGGCCGAAAGCTTTGTGGTGTTTAACGGGTGGAAACGAATAAAAGATTATAATTTAACAGGGGAGGACAATCCACAATATGCTCCTGCTGAAGGCATGCCGGCATGGTATACCATCAATCTTAGGTTAAGCTATAGCATTAATCGTAATTTTACTATACAAACAGGAGTAGATAATTTACTAGATACCCAATATCGTGTTTTTGCCAGCGGAATTAATGGGGCAGGAAGAAATATTTTTGGTACGGTGAGAGTTAATTTCTAGCGAATAAAAGCTTCTTGATTAGCTATTCTTCGTAGCCAAACTGGCGCAGCATGTAATCATTGTTGCGCCAGTCTTTTTTTACTTTTACAAACAATTCAAGAAAAACTTTTTTATCGAAAAACTTTTCAATATCAATGCGCGCCTGAGTGCCTACACGTTTTAATCCTGCTCCTTTGTGGCCAATTAATATCCCTTTTTGCGATTCACGAGAAACAAAAATAACGGCCCTTATTTTTAAAATTGTGGGCTCATCTTTAAAACTTTCGACATATACCTCGCAGCTGTACGGGATTTCTTTTTCATAGTTGAGCAGAATTTTTTCTCGTATAATTTCGCTCACGAAGAATTTTTCGGGCTTATCTGTAAGTTGGTCTTTATCGTAAAATGCCGGAGAGTCGGGCAAAAGCGCCACAATGCGCTTGGTGAGATAGTCAACATTAAAATTTTCAAGTGCCGAAATTGGAATAAGCTCGGCCTCGGGTAGCTTTATCGACCATGACTCACTAATTGTTTCAAGCTCTTCGGGCTTAATGAGGTCAATTTTATTGAGCAATACAACAATCTTACTGCCCGATTTTTTTAACTTATCCAGCAACTCCTCTTCCAGTTCATCTTTGCTAGTAACATCAATAATCAACAACAACACATCGGCATCAGACAGGGCAGTATACACAAACTTCATCATGGCCTCATGCATTTTATAATGAGGGGTAAGTATCCCCGGTGTATCTGAAAAAACAATTTGGTGCTCTTCGGTGCTTACAATACCTAAAATTCGGTGACGGGTAGTTTGTGCCTTTGAGGTAATAATGCTTAGTTTTTCTCCAACAAGTAAATTCATCAAAGTGGATTTACCTGCATTGGGTTTACCTATAATATTTACAAATCCTGCCTTGTGTGCCATGCTTATTTTTTTGCAAAGAAACAATAATTAGTTGAACCCCCCTAAAGGCATCATGAGGCAGATTTTTTGGGTGTAAAAACAAAGTAAACCAATGGCCCTGACAAAGCGGTAATGAAGCCCCACAAACTTTCTTTTAAGTTTGAAATTAATCCAAAATACATGAGCCAACCCGAAATGCCTAAAAAAAGAATAGGCACTATAGGGTAAAGGGGGGCTTTGTAGGGCCTTGCCATGTTGGGATGTTTAACGCGCATAACAATGATACCTGCAACAGATAAAAAGTTAAATAAACTCAAGGTGAATGAAATATACACCACCACCTGAGAAAACGTTGAGGAAAAGATAAAAAACAAACTGATTAAACATTGCGTAAGTATGGCAATGATTGGCACACCATTACTGCTGGTATGGCTAAACAGTTTGAAAATACGATGATCGTTTCCCATACGCTGCGTAACACGCGGACCGGCCATAATCATGGCACTAATGGTAGAGATGAGCAGAAAAGAAATTAGACCGCTCATTATTTTTCCGCCAGCAGTGCCAAAAATATGCTTAGCCGCAACACCGGCTATGTCAACCACAGGGCCGTTTTCGTTACTCATTTCGGCAACAGGCGTTACGCGCATGAAAACGTAGTTAATAGCAAGGTAAATGAAAGTAACAAGTAAGGTGCCGTATAGCAATGCTTTGGGCAAATTTCTTTTTGGGTCATCCATATCTGAAGCAATGTAGCCGGCAGCATTCCACCCGGAATAGGCCAGTGATACAAAGAAGAACGAGGTGGCAAATGCAGGGCTTAAAAGCTCTGTTGAAACGGTTGTGTTGTATGTAAAAACCATGTCGCCTGTTGGCGTGTGTAATAAACCAAAGATGATGATAAACAGCATGGCAACAACTTTGAATGCGGTGGTGTAATTTTGAAAATAACTGCCCGTTTTTACACTAATGCAGTGGATGATACTAACCAAGGTAACCACAATTGCAGCTAAATAAGTGGGGTTTAAAAACTCCCATACTCCTTGGGCATAAGCGCCAAGTGCCATAGCAGCTGCGGCAACAGGCGCGGCAAAACCTACAGTAAAAGAAATCCATCCGGCAGCAAAACCTAACGCAGGATGATAAACCTTGCTTAAGTAATTATACTCTCCACCTGATTGAGGAAACATACCTCCCAACTCGCCATAGCAAAGCGCCCCGGTAAATGCCACAATGCCGCCTGTAATCCATAAAATCATGATGCTCAATCCGCTGCTTAAGCCGGCAGCTTGAAAGCCAAGACTTGTAAACACACCGGTTCCAACCATATTGGCTACTACTATTGCTCCTGCTGTAAAAAGACCAATTTTTTGCTTGCTCATAAGCGTTGTTTCATACTTGTGTTAGTTTGTTGGCATAGCGTTTTTCAATCCTATCTAATCCATTTTTCAGGGCTTGTTCAATCATTTGATAGGTCTCCTTTTTTTTTGCCGTATAATGTATTGATACATCTAAATATACTTGCTTGTCGGCACATGCTGCTGTAATACTGTGCTTGTTTAATCTGTAGGCCTCCCTGATACGTCTTTTCAAGAGATTTCTGTCATGTGCATGTTTAAAATGATGCTTGGGGGCAGAAATCAAAATATTGATGAAAGCATCGGCAGGTTGTTGATGCCTAAGGTGAGTAAACTTAAGCGGATAAAGGTGAAAACTTTCGCCCTGCAAGTATAGCTCACCAATACGTTTTGTGCTACACAATCGTTCTTGTTTACTGAACGTATTTTTCATGAGTAACTAAAACAGAGGGATTATTTTCCTTTGTTTACGGCAGTAACATACTGCTCCAATGCCATAGTCATGCTCGGGGCTTGAGGATTGGGCGCTTTGATATCAACATACAAATTGGCATCTTCAACAGCTTTTGCAGTTGTTGCCCCAAAGGCAGCAATGCGCGTAAGGTTTTGTTTAAAGTCAGGGAAATTTTGAAACAAAGATTTGATACCCGAAGGACTGAAAAACACAATTACATCATAGTTTACATTGGCTAAGTCGCTGAGGTCGCTGCAAACGGTTTTATAAATAACAGCTTTTGTGTAACTGATTTTAGCTTTTTCAAGCAACTCTGAACCTTCAACGTTGGCAATATCAGTGCAAGGCAGCAAAAACTTATCGTCCTTGTGTTTTTTGATTACATCCATCATATCGGCAAAGGTTTGCTTGCCGTGAAATATTTTACGCTTTCTAAATATCACGTATTTTTGGAGGTAATAGGCGGTTGACTCAGAAATGCAGAAATACTTCATTGTTTCGGGAACAGTGATACGCATTTCTTGACACATTCTGAAATAGTGATCGGCCGCATTTCTACTCGTAAAAATAACGGCAGTGTGATCCAATATATTAATTCTGTTTTTTCTAAACTCGTGGGCCGGCACTCCTTCAACATGAATGAACTCCCTGAAATCAATTTTGATGTTGCATTTTTTGGCCAAATCAAAATAAGGAGATTTTTCTCCCTCGGGTTTGGGCTGCGTTACAAGTATGCTTTTTACTTTATTGCGCGGTGTTGGCTGCGCTGTGTATGGTTTTGGCTTTGCCACCACCGGTGTTTCAACAGCTTTTTTAGGAGCAGTGGCTTTCTTAACCTTCACAACCGCTGATTTTTCTGCCGAGCTTGCTTTTGGTTTGGTGGCGGTTTTTTTAACCGGACTACTTTTTGCAAGTGGCTTGGCCTTCACTGCAGGTTTGGCTTTTACTGCTGCACTTTTTTTGGGAGCGGCTGCCTTTGTTGTAGTTTTTTTTGAGGGCGCTTTCGCCACTGTAGCAACCTTGCTGCTCTTTTGTACAGTGTTTTTTTTCGAAACCAATATATTTTTAGCCTTCAATTTTCTGTGTATTAATAAATTAGTACTTCTCAGATATATCGGTAAATAATTAAACCAAAACCAACTTGATGATAATTATTAACGGTAAAATTTCAAGACTGCAAAGATATAAAAAAATATAAACAGGCGAATAGCTGCCCATATTTGATATTCCCAAGCTCTTTATCATTCTAACAATAAAGGATAACAACAAGGTTGAAAAGCCTATGAATACTACATATTGTTTATTAATATCGCTACAATAACTCATCAGTACACACCAAAGCACAAGTAATAGCCCTGATACCTGAATAACGATAAACTGATTAAAAATATACTCATCGGTTTCTTTATAAACCTTAAAAATGTAGCCACTTAATTTGTGCAGAAATATTTTTAAAAAGTAGAAGCCAATACAAGCGGTAAGTATAATGATGAATTGTTGAATGTCGTTAACCACACCCATCTTGATGTTCAAATCGTCTAAAGACAAATAAAAGAACAATGAAACTGCCAGAAAAAAGATAATGGTAAGCATCACAGACGTACCTTGTGTGAGCGCATTTTCTTCCCTAATTAACTGATTGCTGAACCTTTTACTCACAGAAGCACTAAGGAACAAGGTAAATTTTTTCTGGTAAAACACCCTTAACACGCCCAAAAGCAACATGATGGCAACAATTAAAAGGGCAATCCAATTTTGTCCATCCTTAACGACTGCCCGTGGTTCAATGTTTTTAGGAACTAACAAATGTGATGAGAAAATGCTTTTAGTATAAGTGATGGTTTGTGGCGTCAAGGTATCAACTACTCCTGGGTTGTATATTAAACTTAAACCCTTAGGAATGGTATCTATTTCTAAAACTACCTTTCGCGATGCTGCTTGCAGAGAGTCTTGATTTAATTTTGATTGATAAGGCACAACAAAAAGCTGATCCAAAGGGGATTCAGGGCCTTTCAAAGTATCAACAACTGTTTCCGCTAATTTTTTGGTATCGCTGGTTTGTGTTAAAACCACATCGTTTTTTTTCGACTTAGTGGAACGAGACGTTTGGTCAGAGTCGCCTCTGCTACTGCTATCGGTAGTTTTTTCCTGTGGCTGTATAAACACTTGCTTGTGATGTGGGTTACAAATTTAAGCCAAAATATGCATCTGCAATCAAATCAAATTTAAAATTATCAAACCAAAGTTTTATTCATGGGTTTGCAAGGGTACTATCAAAACGGCTTCAGAAAACTACACCGCATCGGTAGCATGCAACAAGTTGATGAACAAATTATAAATAAACAAAGCTTTAACAATAAAAAAACGCTGCCAACTTTTAAATTTATAGTTTAATTTCGCCCCTTCAAACGAATCAAAAAAAAATAGCTATGTTGCGTACACACACCTGCGGAGAACTCAGAATAAATCATGTAAACGAACAAGTTTCCTTATGCGGATGGGTACAGGGAGTGCGTGATAAAGGGTCGTTGATATGGATAGATTTACGCGATCGTTATGGCATTACCCAAATTACCATTGAAACCGAACATGCATCTAAAGAAATAGTTGATATAGCCCGCACACTTGGCCGTGAGTTTGTGATTGCTGTAAGCGGAAGGGTTATAGAACGCTATTCAAAATCTGATAAATTACCAACGGGAGACATTGAGATACATCCTACTCAATTAGAATTGTTGAATGCCGCAATCACGCCACCATTTACCATTGAAGATGAAACTGATGGAGGAGATGAATTAAGAATGAAATACCGCTATCTTGATTTACGAAGAAATCCGGTAAGAAAGAATCTTGAATTGCGTCACCGTATGGCAATTGAAACGAGAAACTATCTTGATACGCTTCAGTTTTTAGAGGTTGAAACCCCAGTGCTAATTAAATCAACGCCCGAGGGAGCGCGCGACTTTGTTGTTCCTTCCCGCATGAATCAGGGCGAGTTTTATGCCTTGCCGCAATCGCCTCAAACTTTTAAGCAATTATTAATGGTGGGTGGATTCGACCGCTATTATCAAATTGTGAAGTGCTTTAGAGACGAAGATTTAAGAGCCGACCGGCAGCCTGAGTTTACACAAATAGATTGTGAAATGGCATTTGTGGAGCAGGAGGATATTTTAAATACGTTTGAAGGATTAATTAGGCATTTGTTTAAGACTGTGAAAGGAATAGATGTTCCTGCACTTACACGAATGACCTATGCCGATGCCATGAAATATTATGGTAATGACAAGCCGGATATTCGTTTCGACATGAAATTGACTGAATTAAATGATTTGGTTAAAAACAAAGGCTTTAAAGTATTTGATGAGGCTCAATTGGTAGTAGGTATTTGTGCCAAAGGAGTTGCCGAATATACACGCAAGCAATTAGATGAGTTAACAGATTTTGTAAAACGCCCTCAAATTGGCGCTACAGGTTTAGTTTACGCACGTGTGAATACCGATGGAACCATCAAATCATCGGTAGATAAATTTTATAATGAAGCAGAATTAGCAAAGTGGGCAGCTGCCATGCATGCGCAGCCTGGCGATTTATTATTAATTTTAGCCGGTGATGAAAACAAAACCCGCAAAGCCATGTCGGAGCTGCGTTTAGAGATGGGCAACCGTTTAGGGTTAAGAGATAAAAATAAATTTGCCTGTCATTGGGTCATCGATTTTCCTCTGTTAGAATGGAGCGAAGAAACTGCACGCTGGCATGCCATGCATCATCCTTTTACTTCACCAAAACCAGAAGATATCGCGTTGTTAGAAGTTAATCCTGGTGCGGTTCGCGCCAATGCTTATGATATGGTAATCAACGGTGTTGAAGTAGGTGGAGGTTCCATCAGAATATTTAATAAGGAACTGCAAGCAAAAATGTTTGGCTTACTTGGTTTTAGTAAAGAAGAAGCGCAGGATCAGTTTGGATTTTTAATGAATGCTTTCGAATTTGGCGCGCCTCCACATGGTGGTATCGCCTTTGGATTTGATCGTTTATGTTCTTTATTTGGCGGGGCCGAAGTAATCAGAGATTTTATTGCCTTCCCAAAAAATAATTCAGGCAGAGATGTAATGATTGACAGCCCATCCACTATTGCTCAGGCGCAATTAGATGAACTAGGGATTGGGTTGAAGAAATAATACATTATTGATTGGCCTATTGCTTAAATGCTATATTTTATTACCACAGATTCTCAGATTTTATAACTGCAAAGTCCCGAGGCTTCGGGAGCATTGAAGTTATAGAGTTCGCAAAGTAATAATAACATCCATTTTCAAATTAGCTCATTTTCAAATTTTCAAATTGAGCTGCCACAGATTCTCAGACTTTTTAAAGCAAAAGAAACAAAGAAGGCGCAGAGAATAATGAACAAGGAACAAGGAATTTTAAATCATGAATGACAATGTTGATAGGA
>JALRAS010000240.1 GCA_023262495.1 Bacteroidia bacterium
GAGACACTGGCAGACTATGATTGCTATGGCCCATAACTGGCTGGCTTCCGCTGAATTGCCTGGTACATTCTGGTACTATGCTATACGTAGAGTGGCTGAAGTCTGTAAGTATTTTCCATACAGACTGGAGGATGGTAGTTTTACCACACCCTTTGAACTGGAACTGGTTCATAAAGTCAAACCAGATCTTCGAGTTTTATTCCCTATGTTTGGGTTAGCTGCGGTTCGTTGGGAACGCGTTGGAGATTCTCAACTAAACGAGTTTGATTCACAAAGTATCTACATGATCGCTCTGGGCAGATGTCAACAATCTAATGGCCTTCAATTTTATAATCCATCCAATCGCACATTTGTTTCTTCAATTGATTATAAGTTCCAAATGCATTCAACCATTGGTGTACACTTTGGGTATAAATACCAACCAGGTATTTTCTTCTATCGTCTTGATGAATCAACCACTATTTTTAAGCCACAATTTCAATTGGATTCTGAAGTATTTATACATACTCATTCTCCACCGCATCGAGCTAAAGTTGTGGGTCTTCCTTCGTACGATAGACCAGATGTTTACACGGTCTTATTCCCTGATGGATCTCTTAGTGAGTACTCCGATTCCAATAATATCATTGAAGCAATTCCATCCTCTCCAACAACATCCATGCCTCCATCTGTTCTTCCGTATTGGCTTAAAACTGGTGTGAATGCCACACT
>JALRAS010000241.1 GCA_023262495.1 Bacteroidia bacterium
TGGAATGTAGCGTGTTAATATGCCACCAGTCACGGGGCTCGAAGGCAGCCCTCTTTCATGATAAATAACCCGTATTGCAAGAATTTCATTTGTTGCGATTATATTTTGGAATAACCGCATTACATTTGCGCCCCATTTTGGTGCCATAGCTCAGTTGGTAGAGCAAAGGACTGAAAATCCTTGTGTCCCCGGTTCGATTCCTGGTGGCACCACCGGGAGCCTCACCAGGCTCCTTTTTTTATGCACGTAAGTACCATTTTCTCTGAAAGTTTTAATGTCCGACTGAGAGATGTCTTGGACTATAACAAGGGTGAAGGGCCATTCGTTTTGATCGACCAAAAAGTTCGCGCCTTACATGGCGATCTGTGTTCAATCGAATATGCTCGTTCATTTTATTCAATAGAGGGAGGTGAGACGGTTAAGTGTTTGGAGGGCCTGGAAGGAGTTGCTTCCTGGCTTGTTCGCGAAAGGGCAGAGCGCGCAGCAACGCTATTGGTAATTGGTGGAGGAAGTTTGTTGGACCTTGGCGGTTTTGTTGCCGCTGCCTTTAAAAGAGGGCTTCGACTTGTTTTTGTGCCAACCACGCTATTGGCCATGGTCGATGCAGCCGTTGGTGGCAAGAATGCCATCAATGTTGGAGGCGCAAAAAATATGCTGGGCACGTTCTATCAACCCGATGCTATACTTACAGATGAAAAATTTTTGTTGAC
>JALRAS010000242.1 GCA_023262495.1 Bacteroidia bacterium
AGAAAAAAAGTTCAAAATAATAGCACCAAAAATTGGTGATTATAAATAAGGACTGTATCTTTGCCCTCCCTCATAAAAAAAGGGGAAAAGCTCTAAGAAATAATTCGCCTAACTAATTGAAAAATAATTCTTAATTATTTTAAATAAAGTTTGGTAGATAAAAATAATGTGCCTACCTTTGCACCCCGCTACGAATAATAGCGATGCAAAACAAGCATAAAGATCTTTGAAAGTTTGGAAACAATAGTAACTGTATAATTGAAAAAATCAGGTAAAGGTTACAGCATCAAAAAAATTAAATCAGACGTTAATTTCGGATTTATTTGAGATTGATAGTCAGATCAAACAACATTTACAATGGAGAGTTTGATCCTGGCTCAGGATGAACGCTAGCGGCAGGCTTAATACATGCAAGTCGTGGGGCAGCAGGTTTGTAGCAATACAGATGCTGGCGACCGGCAAACGGGTGCGTAACACGTACGCAACTTACCCATTACTGGTGAATAGCCCAGGGAAACTTGGATTAATACACCATAATACATAGAAAAGGCATCTTTTTTATATTAAAGCTTCGGCGGTAATGGATGGGCGTGCGGTTGATTAGATAGTTGGCGGGGTAACGGCCCACCAAGTCTACGATCAATAGCTGATGTGAGAGCATGATCAGCCACACGGGCACTGAGACACGGGCCCGACTCCTAC
>JALRAS010000243.1 GCA_023262495.1 Bacteroidia bacterium
TTTATCGAGCAACGTATTAAACAAACTCGAAATAATGAGGAGTTCTTGTTAACTATGAACGAATAGAATATAAAAAATTAAGGCATAAAAAAGCGCGCTCCAAAAGAGCGCACTTTTTTAATATCGCTGTATCACCAACTACTAAAAGGGCAGCTAGTTATAACTGAGCAACTAAACGAGTAAGTTTACTCTTTAGGTTAGATGCCTTGTTAGTGTGGATGATGTTCTTCTTAGCTAATTTATCGATCATACCGATAACAGAAGGAAGTTGCTTTTCTGCTTCTTCTTTACTCTCTTCTCCACGAAGTTTCTTAATCGCGGTACGAACCGTTTTGTGTTGGTAACGATTACGTAAACGAGCTGCTTCGTTACGACGAATACGCTTAAGTGCTGATTTATGATTTGCCATAATTCTATTTAAATCTTTTTTTGTAGCCCGTAGGGGAATCGAACCCCTGTTACCAGGATGAAAACCTGGCGTCCTAACCCCTAGACGAACGGGCCATTAAACCCTTAATTTCAACTTTGTAGCCCGTAGGGGAATCGAACCCCTGTTACCAGGATGAAAACCTGGCGTCCTAACCCCTAGACGAACGGGCCATTAAACCCTTAATTTCAACTTTGTAGCCCGTAGGGGAATCGAACCCCTGTTACCAGGATGAAAACCTGGCGTCCTAACCCCTAGACGAACGGGCCA
>JALRAS010000244.1 GCA_023262495.1 Bacteroidia bacterium
CTATCTCTGCTTCTCTGGGACTCAATGACTTAAGCACACGACGAATTTCCTCTCTTAACGAATCTTTCATCACGTCCTCGTCCGTTTCATCACCACCTTTTAATAAATCACCCATGGCTACATCTTCAGCTTCATGAACTGGAGCATCTAAAGAAGTATGACGGGTATTGGATTGAAAAATGTTATTAATCTCTGTTTCAGACATTTCCAAAATTCCAGCTAATTCCTCAGTAGATGGTTCGCGCTCATGCTCTTGTTCAAAAGCCATATAAGCTTTGTTGGCCTTATTATAAGTACCAATTTTGTTTTGAGGTAAACGAACTAAACGACCTTGCTCTGCCAACGCTTGTAAAATAGATTGACGAATCCACCAAACCGCATAGGAAATAAATTTAAAACCCTTTGTTTCATCAAATCTTTGTGCAGCTTTGATCAAACCTAAGTTGCCTTCATTGATTAAATCTGATAAAGACAACCCCTGATGTTGGTATTGTTTTGCAACTGATACAACAAAACGTAAGTTAGCTTGTACTAATTTATCCAATGCACGTTGATCACCCATTTTAATGCGCTGCGCTAAAGTGGTTTCTTCTTCAGGATTAATCATTGAGATTTTAGAAATCTCTTGTAAATACTTTTCAACCGCTTGCGAATCTCTGTTGGTAATCTGTGTTGCGATTTTAAGCTGCCTCATGCA
>JALRAS010000245.1 GCA_023262495.1 Bacteroidia bacterium
ACATCGAAAGTGGGGTCAAATTCACAGATCCCGCACGATGATACACCATTTGTTCGTATAAAAGAACAGTTAATTTTGGAAAATCGCCATCAACACGTGTGAATTTTGTGGCTGCTGCTGCTGCTGCTGCTGCCGATGGCTTTCCTCCGGACTCATTCACTGATATTTCTTTCAACGGATTGCGTTGCGAAAGTTGTTCGACGAAATTGTCTATGCTTGTGTCGATACTTGCGTTAATATCTGTGAGTGTTATATAGGGGGGCAGATGGGTGCTTGATGACGATGATGATGATGATGATGATGATGATGATGATGCGGCCCCTGTTACTTTACGTTTGCTCGCCACCGGATGGGTTACGAGTATTTCTTGTTCTTCAAACGCCTTCTTAAAAATATCGTATGTATAACAGTCTGGAATAGGAAAAATTACTTTTGTAAATAAATCCTTGTATTTAATAGATGCTCCTGCTACACCACCGGGTATCGGCGAATAAAGCGCACGACAAAACAATCTTGCGACATATTGAATATATTTTACTTTTTCGCTTAGGTTTTTCGGTGCAAACGCGCCACACCCCCAAGCTCCCAATATCAAAACATCGCAATTTTGTATAATGGCAGCTACATATGCTATATTTTGAATGATTTTAATCATTGAACTTTCAAACGTCGTTT
>JALRAS010000246.1 GCA_023262495.1 Bacteroidia bacterium
GTGTCTGTGGATTTAAAGGGAAATGGCGTGACTACGGGGATTTCGGCCTTGGACCGCGCGAAAACGGTTCAAGCCCTGGTACACGCCGAAAGCCGGCCCGAAGATTTCCAACGTCCTGGCCATATTTTCCCCTTACGCGCACGTCCCGGGGGCGTATTGCGCCGGGCGGGACATACGGAGGCGGCGATTGATTTGGCTCGATTGGCTGGCAAGCAACCTGCCGGTGTGATTGTTGAAATCATGAACGAAGACGGTAGCATGGCCCGTTTGCCCGAACTCATTCTCATGAGCCAAAAATGGGGCCTCAGACTCATCACGATTGAGCAACTTATTGCCTACCGAATTGAGCGCGAATCCCTGATTGTCTTGAAGGATCAATGGACCGTCGATACGGAGTTTGGGCCCTTTGCCTTGCACGTCTTCGAACAAACGACCACCCACCAAGTCCATCTTGCTTTGAGTCGCGGAACCTGGACCTCGAACGAAAATGTGCTCGTTCGGATGCAGTCTGGTGAACGCCGGGGCAGTATTCTGGACGACTTGCAGGGTATGAAAAGCCCCTTTGTTCACGTTCAACGTGCCTTGCAAAAAGTGGCGGAAGCCGGCAAAGGCGTCGTCGTCTGCATGAACCAACGTCCCAGCCAGCCGAGCGTTGAG
>JALRAS010000247.1 GCA_023262495.1 Bacteroidia bacterium
ATTACAATTGGCTTTAAATTTAATTGTAAAGCTTTTTGTAATACGAAACGAGTTTGAGGCATTGGTCCTTCAAAAGCATCTACTAATAAGCAAACACCATCTGCCATTTTCAACACACGCTCAACTTCACCACCAAAGTCAGAGTGACCTGGAGTATCGATTACGTTAATCTTAACGTCTTTATAAGTTACTGAAGCATTCTTACTTAAAATAGTAATACCTCTTTCACGCTCCAATTCATTGCTATCCATGATCAATTCACCAGTCTCCTGGTTATCTCTGAATACCTTTGTAGCGTGTAAAATTTTGTCAACTAGGGTGGTTTTACCGTGGTCAACGTGCGCAATAATCGCAATGTTTCTTATTTCCATGTACTGTTTTGAGGCTGCAAAGGTACGCCGTTTATACTCCTAAAAAAAACAAAACAGATAAAAGGATAATTAAGATTTACACTCTGATATATATTTTATATTTATCTAATATATAACCCAATAACCAGCAAACCAACATAAAGCAAATAGCGAATGCTAAGGAAGCCCAATAATCAGGAAAATGACTAAATCCATTTTCATAAATCCATCTAAAAGTGGATTGATCTCCTACTTTGGTAATGTATAAAATAACGGCCAAAATC
Organism: Bacteroidia bacterium; assembly: GCA_023262495.1. GTDB lineage: Bacteria > Bacteroidota > Bacteroidia > UBA4408 > UBA4408 > CAIKXD01. The sequence continues at coordinate 635 of JALRAS010000247.1, forward strand.
TCTGAAAATAGGTAAATAAC
>JALRAS010000248.1:0-306 GCA_023262495.1 Bacteroidia bacterium
AATTAAAAAGGAGGGGGCTTTTCTTTAGCCCAGATGCTAGTTGGAAATTATTTTCAAAAAAAATGAAAAAAAGCACAATATTTCTTGAATGTTAGGTGATAAGCCATTACCTTTGCAACCCCAAGATAATTTGGAAAAATAAGCTATGTCTCAGAGAATTAGAATAAAATTACAGTCTTACGATCACAACTTAGTAGATAAATCTGCTGAGAAAATCGTAAAAACAGTACGCAGTACAGGTGCAGTAGTAACTGGTCCTATTCCTTTGCCTACACACAAACGCATTTTTACTGTGTTACGTTCACC
>JALRAS010000248.1:316-642 GCA_023262495.1 Bacteroidia bacterium
AGAAAAGTCGTGAGCAGTTCCAATTAGCAACGCATAAGCGTTTATTGGATATTTACACTTCTTCTTCTAAAACAGTTGATGCCTTAAGTAAGTTAGACTTACCTTCTGGTGTTGAAGTGGAGATCAAAGCATAACACTATTTATAATTACCATCTCCCAATCGCTGCCCATTATGCAGCAGTCGAAAAAGGAGCGCTGGTTTGAAGTAAGTAAAATATAAACAGGCCCTTCGAGGTTTGTTTACTTCCGGTACTTCCCCTCTCAATTGAGAAACAAAGGAAAAGGTCGGCAGCAAACAGGGATTGAATCCGAGCTACTAAAAAGGT
>JALRAS010000249.1 GCA_023262495.1 Bacteroidia bacterium
TATCAATGCGCTCAACAGACGGTTTAAAACGTGGGGTTGAAGCTATTGATTTAGGTACTCCAATTAGTGTTCCAGTGGGTACTCCAACATTAGGCCGAATTTTCAATGTAATTGGTGAACCGGTAGATGAACAAGGTGACGTTTCTTCAAATGAAACTTTACCAATTCATAGAGACGCTCCTGCATTTACAGAATTAGAAACTAAACCATCAATTTTTGAAACTGGTATTAAAGTTGTAGACTTATTAGCTCCTTACCGACGTGGTGGGAAAATTGGTTTATTTGGTGGTGCCGGTGTGGGTAAAACAGTATTAATTATGGAATTAATTAATAATATTGCTAAAGCACATGGTGGTGTATCAGTTTTTGGTGGTGTAGGTGAAAGAACACGTGAAGGAAATGATTTATACGAAGAAATGAAAGAATCAGGTGTAATCAATTCTAAAAATTTCCCTGAATCTAAAGTAGCTTTAGTATACGGTCAAATGAATGAACCTCCAGGAGCACGTATGCGTGTAGGTTTAACTGCTTTAACAATGGCAGAATATTTCCGAGATGTTAATAAACAAGATGTTTTATTATTTATTGATAATATCTTCCGTTTCACACAAGCGGGTTCTGAAGTATCTGCTTTATTA
>JALRAS010000024.1:0-11285 GCA_023262495.1 Bacteroidia bacterium
TGGTTTGGTACCAACAATGGATTAGTGATTTATAACAAACAAACCGAACAGATTGAGGTTGTGCAAAACCGCCTGCAGGAACCAAACAGTTTAAGCAACAATGTGGTTAAAGATATTTACAGCGATTATTCGGGAACAGTGTGGTTGGCTACTGCTGACGGGCTCAATAAATACAACAACAAACCCAACAGCTTCACAAGGTTTCAATACGCTCCTGAAAACAGGAAGGGAATAAATGGCAATAAAGTGAATTGCATTTTCGAAGATTTAACCGGTACTATTTGGGTGGGCACCGAATCGGGAGTGAGTAAATTCGACCGTATACAAAATAAATTTAAGCTTTTTACACCGCGTATCAACTTCAATTTAACACATGCAACCAATAATGTATGGAGCATTTATGATGATGTAAAAAGAAATACCTTGTATGTTGGCAACGATGCCGGATTAACCGTTTTCGATCGCGAAACAGGTTCGAGTTTTACGGTGGGCATGCCTACTTCCAATAAATCATTATCCGCTGCAGTTACCGCTATTTATGCACTATCAAACAATACATTGCTTATTGGTTGCGAGCAAGGATTGTATGAATTCGATAAAGATGAACATCGCATCAAACCTTTCAATATAAAAGGGAAATTGAATGATTTGCTTAGAGAAAAGTTTATATTGTGTATCACCAAAGATGCCAACAATCAACTTTGGATTGGCAGCAAAGAAGGGCTCTTTAAAATTGACTTAAGCAGTAAAACCGGTGAGTACTATGTAAACAATATAAACCCCCAACAGTCGCTTTCTAACAACGATATCAGAACAATTTTTGAAGACAAGGAAGGAAACATTTGGATTGGTACAAATGGAGGAGGCTTAAACAAAGTTGACTATATCAAAGAAACAAAAGGGATTACCGATAAAGTATATTTTAAAAAATATGTATCGGTGATTGAGAATGAAAAAACACTAAGCAACAATACTATCATCAGTATTGCACAATCAAAAACTGGTAAATTGTGGATTGGAACCTATGGCGGAGGATTGAATGAAATAAACACGGCAACCGGTGAGGTCAACCGCTGCGAAGCTTTTGATGTGATGGAAAACAGTACCATCTACAGCATCTTGTTTGAAAACGAAAACACGATGTGGTGTAGCACCAACAATGGTTTGATGAAGGTTAATTTATTGGATTCTACCGTTACCAATTACTATGAGAATGATGGTTTGCAGAGCAATGAATTTAACAGCGGCTCTGCATTTAGATCTTCAACGGGAGAGTTTTTTTTCGGTGGGGTAGAGGGCTTCAATGCCTTTTTTCCAAATCAGATTTTACATGATACACTTGCCCCAAAAGTAGTGATTACAGCGCTTAAAATTTTTAATCAGCCGGTTGAGGCGCTCAAAGGAAAGATTCTTAAAAAAAGTATTACTTTTTCTGATAAAATAAAGTTGTCGTACAAGCAAAACTTCTTTTCTTTTGAGTTTTCGGCACTGCACTTTTCATCTCCCGAAAACAATGAGTTTAAGTATATGATGGAGGGGCTCGATGAAGATTGGAATTATGTAGGGACTCAAAATCAGGCTTATTACACTAACCTTGAGCCGGGCGAATATGTGTTTAAAGTGTTGGGCTCAAATTCCGATGGTGTATGGAGCAAAACACCCGCTATAGTGCACATCATCATTACTCCACCTTTCTGGAAAACATGGTGGTTTCGATTGCTTGCTGTGGCTTGCGTGGCTGCTATCATTTATTTTTATAACAGGCAACGCTTGAATAGAATTGTGAAGCAAAAGCGTTTACTCGAGAATCAAATCAGGGAGCGCACTGCCACTGTGATGAAGCAGAAAGATGAAATTGAGGCGCAGAAATCGGTAATAGAAGAACAGAAAAAGAAAACGGAAAGTTTAGTGCATAGTATATTGCCTAAAGAAACTGCCGAAGAATTAATTAATAAAGGATTTTCGCGACCGAGAAATTATAGTTTATGCACGGTCATGTTTACCGATTTTCAGGGCTTTACTAAAATTGCAGAGAAGTTACGACCACAGCAGTTGATTGATGAACTTGATAAGTATTTTAGCAAGTTTGACGAAATTGCAGGCAAGTACAACATGGAAAGAATCAAAACAATTGGAGATTCGTACATGTGTGCAGGAGGAATTCCCATAAGAAATAAAAGCAACCCTATTGAGGCCATATTGGCTGCACTTGCTATACAGCAATTCATGAAGGATGCAATCATTGAGATAGAAGGTAAAACCTATGAATGGAAATTACGTATTGGAATCAATACCGGAGAAATCATTGCCGGTGTGATAGGAAAAACTAAATTTGCCTTTGATATTTGGGGCGATACCGTAAATACCGCAAGTAGAACCGAAAGCAGCGGTGAGGCAGGAAAGGTAAACATTACTAAAGCAACGTATGAATATGTTAAAGATTTTTTTGTTTGCACCTACAGAGGAAAAATTGCGGCTAAAAACAAAGGCGATATTGAAATGTATTTTGTGGATCGCATCAAACCCGAACTATCCTCAGACCCCGAAGGCATGATACCAAACGATATATTCAACGAGAAATTCTCGCAATTACTACTTGATAAGTTTAGCTTCAAAAAATCGGAGTCGCGTATCCTTAAATTGCTGTCCGAAAAACTTCCTGAAGGGTTATACTACCATGGCATTCACCACACCATAGATGTAACCAACTCGGCCGAAGAAATTGCCAGAGAGGAGGGTGTTGACGGAGAAGATTTATTTTTGTTGAAGACAGCAGCACTCTTTCATGATGCCGGATTTGTAAAGGAGTATGTAAAGAATGAAAAAATTGGTGTTAGCTATGCACGTGAGGTATTGCCAAAGTACGGATATACCGAAAGACAAATTGATGTGATTGAAAAGATTATTTTGGCCACTGAAATACCGCAGAATCCAAAAACTCATCTCGAAATGATTATGTGTGATGCCGACCTTGATTACCTCGGTAGAGAAGATTTTTATGAAATATCTGACTCCTTAAAAAGAGAACTGATGGAGCATGGAAAAATTGAAACCGATATGCAATGGGATGAAATGCAGGTTCCTTTTTTAGAAAAACATCAGTACTATACAGAAACCAACAAACGTAGGCGTCAGCCCAATAAGTTAAAAAGAATTGCAGAGCTGAAATTAAAACTCTCTGACCCTTCTAACTATAGTTGATTAATGATAGGGTTTTACCATTTGTCGTAGCAATGTGATTGATAACATGCACCAAACATTTACCAATCATACAAAGGTAAATATAGATCGGAAAGAAGTTTGTTGCAAATGCAATGGTTAATGCAGATACTACTTGAAAATAGTACAATGAGGCAATGCCGAAATTGGACTAAATTGAAAATATAATCGATATAAAACAAATTTGAACCATTGCTTAGTTCAAATCGGTATTTTATCCCTTAAAGCTATTTGATAATTGCACAATGTTTAATGCTGATATAGCAATAAATAGTTCAAAGAATTGGACTGTTTATTTTGTATCTTAGGTGTTATTTCTTTTCAATCAACACCACCAAGTACTTGCTTGCAGCCCAAAATTTCTCGGGGTTAGCAATCATTACATTACACCCATCATTAGAGTACACAACCGAATAGCTATCCGGAGCATGGGTGGTAATCAACTTAATTTTTTTGGCTTGTAGTTTAATATTCTTAAGCGTGGTAATGTCTACCTGTGCAAAATTTTGGGTATTGAAATTTTCCGATAACTTGTTCATCTTGCCAATACCAATGAAACCGCCTTCTTGTGAAATCACTTTTTTCTTAATCAGTTCTTTTGCAGTTCCTGCGGTGTACCATGCCATGTTGAGTTTTTTAGTTTTTTGTTTGGCTTCACTTTGAGCCGAATTATACATAGAAATCATTGAACCTAATTCGGCATTCATTTCATCTATATTACCTAATAGTGTCAAAATTTCTTTGTCTTTCTCAATCATCATATTTTCGAGATTGGCAATAAATTGCTCATAGCTTTCAATCTGTTGCTTTGATGCATTCTTCAGCTTGCCTTTCAAAGAGGTAATGGTCTCCTTATTTTTCTTCATCAAGCCATCTATCGCATCTATATTTTCCAAGATAGCTTTTTTATCGTTGCCACCTCTTTTGCCTCGTGAGTCATTTACCGAGCGCTGCTTCATTCTCACTTCCTCCAAGTTGGTTTGAATTTCATTGAAACCTTCCATAAATGATTTGATCAACGAATCGCGTTCGTCAAGTTGAACCAATAAGTCCTTATTCACTGCAATCAAACTATCGGTTTGCGATGAGCAATCAACCGGCTTTTCACTACTGCATGCATACAAGAGCACGATCAGAGAAACAAAAAATATATTGCGAATATGATTCATAAGAAGTTTTTAAAATGATTTTATCTGAAACGAGAATATTGCCGTCAAAACTACTAAAATATTTTCTTTCAAATGGAAGCAAAACAAATTTTTATCCCCTATTAACAAATGATTTAAAACTGAGCCAATATGTTGGTAAATTATGTATTCCTCACCAATAGAATCAACAATAATCGGCAAATGAAAAAAGTCAAAAATAATGCGTTCTGTGTATATACATCAACATATACAGGTGCATATTGTAACATGAATATGATCAAATATTTTGTCTCAATTTTTTGGTTGGCCAAGTATGTTTAAATGGATGTGTACGACAACGTGTTTCTTTCAATTTTTCTGATTACTTTTGCACCCTTATGGAAAATATCAGAAACTTTTGCATTATCGCACACATCGATCACGGAAAGAGCACGCTAGCCGATAGGTTATTGGAATATACCAACACTGTTTCTAAGCGTGAATTGCAGGCGCAAGTGCTTGATGATATGGATTTGGAGCGCGAACGCGGAATTACAATTAAAAGTAAGGCCATTCAAATGGATTATGAACGGAATGGTACAAAATATATATTAAATCTCATCGATACTCCAGGGCATGTTGATTTCTCCTATGAAGTGTCGCGATCGATTGCCGCGTGTGAAGGTGCATTGCTAATTGTGGATGCGGCACAGGGTATACAAGCACAAACCATCTCTAATTTATACCTTGCGTTAGAAAACGATTTAGAGATTATTCCGGTTCTAAATAAAATTGATTTGCCAAGCGCTAACCCCGAAGAGGTAAAAGATCAAATTGTTGATTTACTCGGCTGCAAAAGGGAGGATATCTTGGCTGCTTCAGGCAAAACAGGAGCGGGAGTGTACGACATTTTAGATGCGATTATTGACCGTGTTCCGGCACCCAAAGGAGATCCTCAGGCACCACTACAAGCCCTTATTTTTGATAGTGTTTTCAACAGCTTTCGCGGAATTATTGCCTATTTCAAAGTAAAGAACGGCACCATACACAAAGGCGACTTAGTGAAGTTTGTGAACACAGGAATGGAGTATTATGCCGAGGAAGTAGGTACACTCAAACTTAAACCAGAGCCCAAAAAATCAGTGTCGGCAGGTGATGTTGGTTATATCATATCGGGAATTAAAACAGCTAAGGAAGTAAAAGTGGGTGATACCATTACAGCTGTTGAGCGTCCTTGCCAAACAGCTATACAGGGTTTTGAAGATGTAAAGCCAATGGTGTTTGCAGGGATCTATCCCGTAGATACAGAGGATTTTGAAGAGTTGCGCTACAGTATGGAAAAACTGCAGCTCAATGATGCCTCTCTTACGTGGGAGCCCGAGGCCAGTGCGGCTTTAGGATTTGGTTTCAGATGCGGATTTTTAGGCATGCTGCACATGGAAATTATTCAAGAAAGGTTGGAGCGCGAATTCAACATGACCGTGATTACAACTGTACCCAACGTAAGCTACCATGCCTTTACCACGCGCGATGAAATGATTGTGGTAAACAATCCTTCCGACTTGCCCGATGTGAGTAAAATTGATCATGTGGAGGAGCCATACATCAAAGCACAAATTATTACTAAAGCAGAGTTTGTTGGCAGTATCATGACGCTGTGCATCAATAAGCGCGGTGAACTAAAAAATCAAGTATACTTAACAACCGACCGTGTTGAACTGCAATTCGACATGCCGCTTGGAGAAATTGTATTCGACTTTTACGATCGCTTGAAAACAATTTCAAAGGGTTATGCTTCGTTTGACTACAGCCCCATTGGATACAGAACATCAGCATTGGTGAAACTCGATATTTTATTGAATGCCGAACCGGTAGATGCCTTATCAGCACTCATACACCGCGATAATGCTTACGAATTTGGCAAAAAAATTTGTGAGAAATTAAAGGAGTTAATCCCACGTCAGCAATTCGAAATACCCATACAAGCAGCAATAGGAGCTAAAATTATTGCTCGTGAAACCATCAGGGCGCTCAGAAAAGATGTAACAGCCAAGTGTTATGGTGGAGATATCTCGCGTAAGCGTAAGTTACTCGAAAAGCAAAAAGAAGGAAAGAAACGAATGCGTCAGGTGGGTAGTGTAGAAATCCCGCAACAAGCGTTTATGGCTGTATTGAAATTGGATTAGTAGCTTGTTATCTGCCCAAATTGGTAATTCACTTTCTGATTTTATTTTATACAAACATGCGTTTATCAATTGCAATGCATTATCATGAACCCGAATTAATCAGTAGAAGTTACGCATGTAACGCACTAGTGATTTTATGAGGATCATCCCGCTTAGCAGGTGTTTTCAATCCATTGAACCAATGGATTGAATGACAGCTGTTTTAGCGATTTCGCATTTTCCAAAGCGGAATTTGGGATGAACTATGCAATTGGGTCAAAACAAGTGAGTAATGTCTCGAGCTTCATTCCCCTAGAACCCTTTATGAGTATGGATAGTGGCTGCTGATTCAGCCCCTTAAGATAGGCAGCACAACTTTCTGTTGACTCAAAAAATAGGGCATTCGCCTGTTGGTGAGCGCCAAATCGAGGGCCGATAAAAATACATGATTGGTAGTTCCCTTTGAGCGCTTCTGTAATGATGTTTTGATGCTCAATTGCGCTTGTTTCTCCTAACTCAAACATATCGCCCAAGATTACAATCTTATGGTTTTCAGGCATGCGCTTAAAGTTATCAAGTGCTGCTTTCATACTGCTTGGGTTGGCGTTATAAGCATCTAAAATAATGGTGTTTTTGCCTGCTTTTATAATTTGTGAGCGGCTGTTATCGGGCACATAGGCAGCAATGCCGCTAGCAATAGCATCATCATCTACTTTCAAATGTTTACCTATGCAAATAGCGGAAAGTATATTTTCGGCATTGTACTTGCCAATTAAATGCGATTGTACATACTGAACTGCCTTGTGATGAAACGTATAAGCAAGTTTTAAAAAAGGGGTGTCCTCTAAAATTTCTCCCTTGCAATCGGCTTGCACATGAAATCCATAGGTCAGTGTTTGATGATTGCGTACCTGCTCTTTTAGTATTTCATTATCGGCATTGTAAATAATTAAACCTTGATTTGATTCTAGAAAACGATACAACTCGGTTTTCCCTTTAATCACGCCTTCAATGCCGCCAAACCCCTCTAAATGTGCCTTTCCAATATTGGTAATTAAACCTATGGTGGGTTCGGCAATTTTGCTCAGCATTGCAATTTCTCCTTGATGATTTGCCCCCATTTCAATGATGGCAAGCTCATGCGTTTGGTTTAATTGAAGCAAAGTAAGCGGCACACCAATATGATTATTCAAATTACCTTTGGTGGCCAAAGTATTGTACTTTTGCGAAAGCACGGCATAAAATAATTCTTTTGTGGTGGTTTTACCATTAGAGCCCGTAATGCCAATAACCGGAATATTAAATTGCTTTCGATGATAATTGGCAAGTGCCTGCAAAGCATGCAGCGTATCGTTTACATAAAAAATATTTTGCTGATTGGCATATTCGCTAACGCTTGTTATGGCATAACTTGCTCCCGATTCAATAGCTTGCTTTACAAAAGTATTGCCATCAAAGTTATCCCCTTTAAGTGCTACAAATAAACTCTTATCGGTTATTTTTCTGGTATCGGTGCAAACACCGCTAGATTGTAAAAAGTAGCGGTGGAGTTCCGCGGTTGATATTGCTTGCATGACTTATTTTTATACATGCAATGATATAAAAACATCTTGAATTTTATAAGGGACTGAGGTAGGAGTTGTAAGATAGCAAATGTTTAAAAATTATACCAATAGTAACGATTACAAATCACATTGTTGTAACTCCTACTGATTGATTCGAGTTGAAATGAGGGATAACGATTGCCTGCCGTGTTCAGGGTTTTCTGTGAGCAATTATTGTACGTGCACATTTATTAATTCGTATCGATTACCTCAAAATTGCTATCCTTGCAAAAAAATTAATCTATGAAAATATCCATACCAACCTCCTTTTTAATTACTTTGCTTTTTCCCTTTTCGATGCAGGCGCAAGGTCCTGTGCTTGATTCAACTGTGGCTATTACCGTTGGACAAAATGCCTCAATCAACGTGATCAATAACGCGCTCAATATCCCATCCGGAAATGCCGGTGCCTCACAAATATACGACTACTCAGTACTTCCTTCATTCAACAGCAACTACGAAATTCTTGGTGTCGATAATTTAACCTCCCCCTATGCTACTACTTATGCTGATGCGAATGCCACCGTATCATGGTCTTCTTTTGGTAGTCCGTACTATCATTTTTTGCTCTCAGATACTTCTTATATCTATTTAGGTGGTGGTGGATCTTTTGGACAATATGAATACCTTGATGTATACGAGCAACTTCGTTTCCCTTTTGCTTACACCGATACTTATACTGATACCTTTGTAGCTGTTTCAAATACAGGCGGCTATCGTGCAGGTAGTGTTACCGTTTCCGGTGACGGCTATGGCGATTTGTTGGTTCCAGGCTCTACTTTCAATAATGTGTTGCGTGTAAAACGCGAGTCGGCTTATTACGATACTGTGAGCGGTACACCGCGCTTTACTCAAGAAACTTACTATGAATATTACAAACCCGGCATTCCGCATAACATTTTATTACATGGTTTTTATACCATTACCAGCGGTAGCAGCAATCCCGTGAGTGGCTCTCAATTGTTTTACAACTCAGGCGCTTTGGTAAGTAGCGACAACCAACAAAACATACCCAATACAACTTGTGAAATCATTCATCAAAATGCACACAGCATGTTGCGCATCAAAGAGGTACAAAACTACAACAGCATGATGCAATTATTTAATTTGCAAGGGCAGTTAATTTGGAACAAACAATTGCAGATACGTGCCGATGTGAATGAAATCATGTTGCCTTCCGATATGCTACAAAACGGTATGTATTTATTGCAGTTTAACAATGCTGCCGGAAAGCCGGTTGTGCTCAAGTGGAGCAAGGCCGATTAAGGTTGTTCGCTCATTAAATTCACTGCTGAAGCTAATATGACTGATCAGTGAATTATGTAATACCGATTTTTGCGACATTAATTGATTGTTTGAGAAAACACTTCAATATAAAATCCGAGATTTTCAATTGGCAAGCGAAAAATGTTTAGCCCAAACACAAGGAGACAATTTAAGCCATTACTAATTTCGCTTCGGTATTATTGTTAATTTTGCATCATAATTGTGTAAACGATGTCAGCTGCCGAACAAATTATTATTGATGAAATCAAGGCCATTCCCGACCCTGAAATTCCTGTCATCACAATTGAAGAGTTAGGAATTTTGAAGCATATCAGCATTGAAGACAATACCTTGCATGTAACCATCACACCAACCTATACCGGGTGCCCGGCTATGCAGCATATTGAAAGTGATATCAAAAATATTGCGGAAAAATATTTCATGAAAAACTATCGTATTACCACGGTACTTTCTCCCGCCTGGACTACCGATTGGATTACTGATGCAGCCAAAGAAAAACTAAGGGTGTATGGTATTGCTCCACCCGAAAAAACATCGGTCAACAAAGCAATATTGCTTGGCAAGGCAGAACGTGTGGTGAAGTGTCCGCTATGTGGCTCTGCCCATACCGAAATGATTAACCAATTTGGAAGCACCGCATGCAAGGCCTTATACAAATGTAAAGATTGTATGGAACCTTTTGATTATTTTAAATGCTTGTAACCTCCTCAATATGAATACTGAAATAGATGTAGAAATTAATGGTGCTGTTCAAATCATAAGATTAAACAGGCCCGATGTATTAAATAGCTTCAATAGAAGCATGGCACTTGCCCTGCAAGGTCAACTAGATGCGGCAAGGCACAATGCGCAAATTAGGGCTGTATTGATTACCGGCAATGGCAAAGCATTTTGTGCAGGACAAGATTTGGCAGAAGCTATTGATGACTCGGGACCGGGAATAGAGAAAATTGTTGTAGAACATTACAACCCTATCATCACCAAACTGCGTCATATGGAAAAGCCCGTAGTTTGTGCAGTAAACGGAGTTGCTGCAGGAGCAGGTGCTAACATAGCGCTGGCATGCGATATTGTCATTGCCTCCGAAAATGCCTCGTTTATACAAGCATTCAGCAAAATCGGACTCATTCCCGATAGCGGTGGAACATTCTTTTTGCCACGTTTAATTGGTCAGCAAAGAGCTTTGGCCCTTATGATGCTTGGCGATAAAGTAAGTGCGCAAGAGGCATTACAAATGGGCATGTTGTATAAGGTTGCACCTGCCGATCAATTGATGGCTGATGCACTTGGCATCGCTCAAAAAGTAGCAAGCATGCCAACAAAAGCCCTTGCCTATACCAAGCAATTGGTATACATGTCGGCAACAAATACCCTCGAAAAGCAACTAGAGGCAGAAGCCGAGTTTCAAGTAAATGCAGCCGCTTCTTATGACTATAACGAAGGTGTGAGCGCCTTTTTAGAGAAGCGTGCTCCTGTTTTTAAAGGAGAATAATTATAGGGCATGAGTAATCACAATGCATCGAACAAAGTATTGTTGCAGTTTTACTTGCTTGTGATTTATGTATTGCTTCAGTTTTGTTGGTGGGCATACATGATTACAAACCTCAATAAGGAGGTGCATGATCTTAAACTTAAAATAGAATTATATACCAGTAAAGCAGGCGAAGATTTCGAGAGTGCACAGGAAGCACTCAACTCAAAATTGCACAAAAGATGGCTCATGATTGCGGGTGAAGGTAGCGTGTTTGCCCTTATTTTGGGACTTGGCATTTATAGAACCCGCAACACCTTTAAAAAGGAATTTGAACTCAGTAAGCAGCAAAAAAACTTTATGCTTTCGGTAACGCACGAGTTAAAATCACCTATTGCCGCCTCCCGACTTC
>JALRAS010000024.1:11299-28149 GCA_023262495.1 Bacteroidia bacterium
ATTAAAAGGCAGCTGCCCGAAGATAAACAAATGTTGATGTTGCAACAGGCCTTGCAGGAAACAGAAAGACTTGATGCCCTTGTGGAAAAAATTTTATTAGCCAACAGAATCGAAAGTAGCGCCTATCTTATTCAAAAGCAGGTGTTCGACCTCTCTGCTTTGTGTAAGCATATAGCAGATCATTTAAAATTGTCGCTGCTAAAAAATCATCAACTCAATTGTGCCATTCAAGAGAAGGTTATGTTTGATGGTGATGCAATGGCATTTTCTTCCATCATTACTAACCTACTCGATAATGCGGCCAAATACGCTAAGCCCCAAACAAAAATTGATTTTATTCTCAGCAAAGATAAAGACAATATTTTTTTAGAAGTTAAAGATGAAGGCATAGGAATTACCGATGCTGATGCATCAGCAGTATTTAAAAAATTTTATCGTGCAGGCAATGAAGAAACACGGCATACAAAGGGCACAGGACTTGGCCTTTACATTGTAAATAATTTGGTGAAAATGCATCAAGGAAGTATTAAAATTTTACCCAATACACCTCAGGGAAGCATATTTAAAATTCAGTTGAACAGCATTAATAAAGTATAAGATGAGTAAAACGGCATTAATAATCCTTGATGGATGGGGCCTTGGCAATGGCTCACAATCAGACGCTGTAGCGCATGCAAAGGTGCCTTTTTATCAATCGTTGATTGGTAATTATCCCAATAGTAAACTTGTGGCTTGTGGTGAAGATGTTGGATTGCCCGATGGACAGATGGGTAACTCAGAAGTGGGGCATTTGAATATTGGCGCGGGTCGTGTGGTGTATCAAGATTTGGTTAAAATAAACTTGGCCATCAAAGACGGTACTTTTTTCCACAATAAAGCACTTCAGTCGGCTATGTCATATGCTAAGCAAAACAACAAGCCACTTCATTTAATGGGATTGCTTAGCGATGGCGGTGTACATAGCAGCAACATGCACTTGTATGCCTTGTGTGAAATGGCAAAAAGTATAGGACTTACCAAGGTGTTTATTCATGCCTTCATGGATGGTCGTGATACGGATCCAAAAAGTGGATTACACTATATGCAGGCCCTAGAAAATGAGTTACGTAAAAATAATTCACCGGCTAAAATTGCCAGTGTTTGTGGTCGATATTATGCCATGGATCGCGACAAGCGTTGGGAAAGAGTGAAATTAGCCTACGATTTACTCACACAAGCCAAAGGTGCTAGTTTTAAAAGTGCAGCGGAAGCCATCAATGCCTCATACCATAACGGAGTTACCGATGAATTTATATTGCCATGCAGCATCATCAAAGAAGGAGTCATTGCAAAAGATGATGCAGTGATTTGTTTTAATTTTAGAACCGATCGCTGTAGAGAAATTACCGAGGTGCTAACACAAAAAGATATGCCCGAGCATGGTATGCATACCTTGGCATTGCACTATACCACCATGACACGCTATGATGAGAATTATCAAAACATATACGTGTGTTATGAAAAAGATAACCTCAGCATGACCTTAGGGGAGGTGCTTGCAGGAGCAAAAAAAACACAGTTACGTGCTGCCGAAACAGAAAAGTATCCACATGTTACCTTCTTCTTTTCGGGGGGCAGAGAGGCCATGTTTGATGGAGAAATGCGATTGATGGAGCCCTCACCTAAAGTAGCGACTTATGATTTACAACCCGAAATGAGTGCGCTTCCACTTACCGATAAAATTACAAAAACCATGCAGGCCACACAACCTGATTTCATTTGTTTAAACTTTGCAAATCCAGATATGGTAGGCCATACAGGAGTTTATGAAGCGGTAGTAAAAGCACTTGAAACAGTAGATCATTGCTTGCAAAAAGTGGTAGAAACAGGACAACAGTGTGGCTATTCTTTCATCATTATTGCCGATCATGGCAATGCCGACTTTATGCTTAATGATGATGGAAGTCCCAATACCGCTCATTCTCTGAATCCTGTGCCTTGTATTTTAATCAGCAATGAATTCAAGCAAATTAACAATGGTCGCCTAGCCGATATTGCACCATCTATTTTAAAATTGATGCACATTGCACAACCCGCGGAAATGACCGGTAGGTGCATCATTGGCTGATGATATTACCAATTGTAAATATCCCTAAGGCCAAAATTGAATACACCTTAAGTACCTATTTATGCTGCTGACTATCGGCTATTTCCGCTTTAAGGTTTTCGAGATAAGCAATGAGCTCACTGCTCAAAGCGTTTACTTGATCTAAATCTTTTTTCTTTGACGACATTTCTAAATTACTACAAATCAAATGTCCTTTCTTAAGTCTTAACGTACCTAAAGAGCCAGACAGCGTATGTGCTAATTTTTCTGTATCATCGAAACGTTGTGAAGAACTGAATGAGTCTATTTTTTTAATGTAGTCAGCTATTCTTTGATGAAGTGCATTGCGTAGAACAATCATATTATCTTTTCCTATATCGGCTTCCAATGATTTAAATGCTTCTTCAGTTTCAACCGAAAGTTGCTTAATCGGCTTAGGTGAATCAACTGTAATGGGCTCTCCATCTCCGCTCATACTTTTCAATATAGATTGAATCATTTCAGTTTCGGAATATGGTTTCGTAATGTAGTCATTCATGCCCGACTCTACACATTTGATTTTTTCAGAATTAAGAGAATGGGCAGAACATCCAATGATAGGAATATTACTGTTTAGTTTCTGCCTAATTTTTTGAGTAGTAGCAATTCCATCCATCACCGGCATTTGCACGTCCATTAAAATCACATCATACTTTTTTGCTTGCATTTTATCTAAGGCAATTAAACCATTGCCGGCCACATCAATACTAGCACCATTTCTCTCTAAATAAATTTTAGCGAGCAATTGATTGTGCACATTGTCCTCAACCAATAAAATCTGCAAGCCCTGTAACTTGCTTTCTGTCTTCTCATTTTCTGATGCCTTTGCGGGGTATTTAATATCGGAATCAATGGGGTATTTGATTTCAAATACGAACTCCGAGCCTTTACCCACCTCGCTCGTTACAGCAATACTACCCTCGTGTAAATCAACCAGCGATTTTACAATATTCAAACCTAAGCCGGTGCCACCATACACCCTGGTAGTGTAATCTTCTGCCTGTGTAAATCGGTCAAAAATCATTTCCAATTTAGATGCATCAATCCCAATACCGGTGTCTTTTACACGAAATTGAATAGTTACATGGGTCTTTGTTTTTTCAGTTTCAGTAATGATTACCTCTATCTTGCCTTGCTGAGTAAATTTAATGGCATTTGAAATTAAGTTGATGAGTATTTGATTCAATCGAATTTCATCGCCAATAATATTGTTTGGAATATCACTATCATAGCTGAGCATTAATTTTAAATTTTTTGCTTTGGCCGGTGCCATCTGCATTTGTATAGCTTGCCTTGCAGATGCTTCAATATTAAACGGCCGCTTTTCTAATGTCAATTTACCATTTTCTAATTTAGATAAATCTAAAATATCATTGATGATGACATTCAAATTTTTCAAAGCTGCCGAGATAATTTCTGCATAGTAAGACTGCTCGCTGTTGAGACCTGTTTGTCGTAACAAATCCTGAAACCCGATGATTGCATTTAATGGAGTCCTAATTTCATGACTCATATTAGCCAGAAATGCATCTTTTGTTTTTGCTTTCTCCAATTCAACTTTCGATTCAATCAACTGCTCTTCTATTTCAAGTTTTTTCGTGATGTCGGTGGCGGTTGAATAAATCAATCCGTCCTCTTCATTGACCGATGCTTTCCAAGACAATACCACATAGCTGCCGTCAGCTTTGCGATATCGATTGGTGAAACTCATTGTTTTTCCTCCTTTCGAAATTCTTTCAACTTCTTTGGCTGTTTCGGCAGCATCATCAGGATGAATTAAATCGAGGAAAGGTACAGAAAGCATATCTTTTTCACTCATTCCTAAAGCAGCAGAGAATGAAGGACTCACCTTAATAAATGAGCCGTTCACATTGGCAATACTAAGATAGTCAAGTGATAACCTAAAAAAATTAGATAACTCTAATTCTTGCTCCTTCAGTCGGGTAATATCTGTACGTATAGCCAAAAATTGATAGGGCTTTTTTTCAGCATCCAAAAAAGGAATAATCGTAGCATCTACCCAATAGTAAGTACCATCTTTGGCGCGGTTTTTAACTTCTCCATGCCAAATATTGCCCGATAAGATAGTATTCCATAAATTTTCAAAGAAAGCTTTGCTGTGATGTCCTGAGTTTACAATTTTGTGCGTGCGACCAATCAATTCATTACTCGAATATTTTGATAATACACAAAACTTTTCATTCACATAACTGATTACGCCATTTACATCCGTTACCGATACAATAGCATGACTATCGATAGCGTTCTTGTAGGCCTCAAGCGTATCGGCAAAAAAAGTACGCGCTTCACCGGCTTTAATCGTTGAAATAAAGGCAGAAGCGAGTGAAACCATTGGCTCAAGGAATGACAAATCACTTTCACTGTAGCCACCTTTTTTATTGGCGATGCCCATCATACCTATCATCACATTGTTTTTATCTTTCAATGGGAGCCCTAAATAATGCCGTAAAGGTGGATGGCCCTTAGGCAAACCGCCTCGCTTTGAATCATTGGCCGGATCATTGGAGATGACAATTTCACCCGTTTTTAACGTGTAACCAAACAGTGTTTCAAGGTTGGTAAACTCCATCCCTGTATTCTCATACTTTTTGAAAATTGCAGCCGTTTCTTGGTTCCATGAAATGTCTGTAATCGCATAAGTCTTCAGCATGGGTGCTTCGTTGCGTATCAGCACTTCGCCAATAAAACCATACTCGCTGCCGGTTATTGATAAAACTTTATTAAGTACCTTTTTAAATAAACTGCGTTTATCACTGTTGGGGTCCAAAAACTCACGATAGGTTTCCGAAATCGCATTGGTAAGATCTAGATACGTGTCCATCACTAATTTTTTTAATTGGTTAATAATTAAATCCAAGAACCATCATTCAACTCCTACAAAACTAACGTTTATTTTGGTTAGTTATTAATTTATATGAATTAATCGACTATTATTTATCATTTGCAGAATTCTATTAACTTTAATATTGCGTAGGTAATGCGTGCACAACTATTACTTATACCAATAATAACTTAGTTATATAAATTGCAGGTAAGTATTGATAGAGTAACTTATATAGCGCAATTATTATGACTATTGCAGATATCCTGTCGGTACAAATCCCTACGTTTATTTTCATTTTACGCAATTGTTAATAAAATGTTATCTGTTTTTAAACTAATTTCAAAAAAAATTTGAATGATGGGAGCATCTGTAATTCAATTTATTAGGGCTATTTATTGAAAAGGGTAGCTAAAAAATATTGCTCACACAACAGCAATATTTGTCAAAAAGCTATCATTCATTGATTTTCATGTTCATCACTGCCCAATACCGCTGCTTTTGCACTGTAAATTTTTGGAATAATGCTCAGGCCGTAGCGGATTTATTTTAGTTCTTTGCCCCTCCATACCAAGTTTGATGTAGCCGCCAACTTTCTTACTTTTGCACCCATGATTTTATTAAACTACCTGCTTTATTACGGAATCATTCTTCCGCTTTCATACATGCCCATGTTTGTATTGCACGGTGTTGCCGATGTGTTATTTGTGTTTATCTATTACGTTTTCCCTTATCGGAAAAAGGTGGTGCTGACTAATTTAAGAAATGCATTCCCGGAAAAATCTGAAAAAGAAATACACCAAATTGCACGCAAGTTTTACCGTCACTTCTGCAGCATCATGGTTGAAAGTATCAAAGCTTTCAGCATCAGCAATAAAACACTACTAAGATACTTCAAGATCACCAATGCTGAATTGCTTGACAAGTACTACGCACAAAATAAAAGTGTTATTCTTGTTACGGGACATTACGGTAATTGGGAATGGGCGGCACTCTCATTGGCTCTGCAAAGCAAGTATCAAGCATCCGGAATTTATCAGCCAATCCGTAATAAATTCTTCGATCGTATTATGCAACAAACCCGAAGTAAAAACGGACTTATTTTAATTCCTCCAAAAGAAACAGCCGATTACTTCATAAAACTCAAAGACCGCTTGGTTGCCTATGGATTCATTGCCGATCAGTCGCCTTCAAATCCTGATAAAGGACAATGGCTTACTTTCTTGAATCAACCAACAAGTGTGCTTACAGGAACCGAACGTTACGCCAAACTACACGATTGCGTGGTGTTGTTCGGAAAAATTGATATGCCCAAAAGAGGACATTACACACTTACCTATATTCCTGTTTCGGATAACCCACAAGCAACACAGGACGGAGAAATTACCATTGCACATACCCAAATTTTAGAGTCAATCATCAAAAAAAGACCTGAATTGTGGCTGTGGACACACCGCAGGTGGAAGCATAAACCCAAACATAATGCATAGTATCAATCATGATTGAAACTACTTGGGATCAATAAAAAATACAACATGAATAAAACCTCTAAACCGCTTGCCGAATACCTAAGACCACAAGATCTTGCCAATTATATTGGGCAAAAGCACCTTGTGGGCGAAGGGGCTATTTTGCGCAATGCAGTGGAAGGCGGGCAGTTGCACTCCATGATTTTATGGGGGCCACCGGGAGTTGGTAAAACTACTTTAGCCGGTTTATTTGCCAAACAGCAGGAAAGAGATTTTTTTGCTCTAAGCGCCATCAACAGCGGGGTAAAAGATGTTAGAGAGGTAATTGAAAAAGCCGGGCAGCAGTTAAATTTTACTGGTAAAAGTCCTATCCTTTTTATTGATGAAATTCATCGCTTTAGCAAGTCGCAGCAAGATTCTCTGCTGAATGCAGTTGAAAAGGGAATTGTGATACTGATTGGTGCCACTACCGAAAATCCCTCGTTTGAGGTGATTGCTCCCTTGCTTTCCCGTTGTCAGTTGTATGTGCTCAAGCATCTTACCGATGAGGAGCTCAAACAGTTGTTGCAACAGGCCATTCAGTCTGATTATTTTGGTGAGAAACAAATTATACTTACTGAAACTGAGGCCTTGTTCAGCATCTCCGGAGGTGATGCACGCAAGCTGCTGGGCGCACTCGAAATTGTGGTAAACAGCGTTGCTGCAACGGATGTAGAAATTACCAATAGCTTGGTAAAAAGTAAGATACAACAGCGTATTTTAATATACGACAAGCAAGGAGAAAATCATTACGATATCGTTTCTGCTTTTATTAAATCTTTGCGCGGGAGCGACCCTAATGCTGCGGTGTATTGGTTAGCACGCATGCTCGAGGCAGGTGAAGATCTATTATTTATTGCCCGAAGAATGGTAATATTGGCTTCCGAGGATATCGGCAATGCCAATCCTACTGCACTCATCATGGCAGTTAATTGTTTTGAAGCGGTCAACAAAATTGGCTATCCCGAAAGTCGCATCATACTCTCACAAACGGCTATTTACTTGGCAAGCTCACCCAAAAGTAACGCGGGCTATATGGCTATTGACGATGCCATTGCATTGGTAAAAGCTACCGGCAATTTGCCTGTGCCCCTAAATTTACGAAATGCTCCAACAAAGCTCATGAAGCAACTCGATTACGGTAAGGACTATCAGTACGCACATAATCATAGCAATAATTTTGTGAAAGCTGAATTTCTTCCCGAAGGCATTGAAGGGCGCAAATTTTATGAGCCGGGACACAATGCAAGAGAAAATGAGATCAGGGCATACCTCAAGAAGTGTTGGGAAGAAAAATATCACTATTAATTGGAATTAACCTAGTTACGGTTATCTGCGAAAGCATAACCCGGTTTATTTGCAGTCATCCACCAGTACATTGCAATCATAAAAATGCTGTAACTTAAAGCTGTGGCTATTTTCGAATGATTTTAACATTCATTGCCTGCTTGCTATATGAATAAAAATAATTTATAACGATATTCGCACGCTATTACTTTTAGATGCCGGAAACAGAAAAGAAGAAAAAGTTCGGGTTTTTAAATCAGTTTAAAAACAAGTATCGCCTTGTTATCATGAACGATGATACCTTTGAGGAGAAAGCGTCTTTTGTGCTCTCGCCAAGGAGTGTTTTTGTATTTGTGGTAAGCTCTACGCTATTCTTGATTATTGCAGTAATTTATTTGATTGCGTTTACCTCACTGCGCGAATACATACCCGGCTATGCCGATGTAAACATGCGAAGAAACTTAGTAAAACTCACCTATAAAACCGATAGCTTGAATAATGAATTGGCAGCGCGCGATATATACTTAAACAACTTAAAGGCAGTGCTAAGCGGTAATTATAAAGATAGTATTGATGCGGGCACCTTGAAAGACACCACCAAAAAATTTGAACGTATCGATATCAAACCATCAGAAGAAGACCTTGCTTTGCGCAGGCAGATTGAAGAAGAAGAAAAAACATCCCTAAGATTTACCGAAAAAAGTGCCGAAAAAACCGGTATCAATGCTTTTTTCTTTTTTGTGCCACTCAAAGGGCTTGTTTCTAATAAATTTAAAGCCACACCCGACCACTATGGTATCGATATTGTGGCACAACGCAACGAAGCTATAAAGGCAACGCTTGATGGCACTGTAACATTAGCAGACTGGACACCCGAAACAGGTCACGTGATTCAGCTGCAACATGACGAAAATATTATCTCTATTTATAAACACAACTCCGTATTACTTAAAAAAGCAGGCGACCGTGTGAAAGCCGGTGAGCCCGTGGCTATCATTGGCGAATCGGGAGAACTAACCACCGGTCCCCACCTTCACTTTGAACTTTGGTACAAAGGAAAGGCCGTTGATCCGCAAGAATACATGAGTTTTTAATCAGCTACTTTGAAAAGGAAAATCGCAATATTAGGTTCAACAGGTTCTATTGGCACACAGGCCATTGAGGTGATACAAGAACAACCGCAGCACTTTGAAGTAGAGTTGTTGGCAGCTCATAATAATGCCGAACTGCTCATTAAACAGGCCATTGCGCTGCAACCAAATGCTGTTGTTATTGGTAATGAGGATAAATATCTACAAGTAAAAGAAGCCCTTCATGCCCACCCAATAAAAGTGTTTGCAGGCAGCAAAGCGCTTGAACAGGCAGTTACCATGGAAGGCATTGATGTGGTACTAACTGCTATGGTGGGCTATGCCGGATTGCTCCCAACCTTGGCCGCCATTGAAGCAGGTAAACAAATTGCCCTAGCTAACAAAGAAACATTGGTGGTGGCCGGAGAGCTTGTTACGAGTCTTGCCCGTCAAAAAGGAGTCAATATTTATCCTGTCGACTCCGAGCATTCAGCCATATTTCAATGCCTTACCGGAGAGTTTGATTTTACCCTCAACAATGGTACCGCCATCGAAAAAATTTATTTAACTGCCTCCGGTGGACCGTTTAGAGGAAAGAAAAAAGATTTCTTACAATCGGTAAAAAAAGAGCAGGCACTTAAACATCCCAACTGGGATATGGGTGCAAAAATCACTATCGACTCTGCTTCCCTCATGAATAAAGGGCTCGAGGTTATTGAGGCCAAGTGGTTGTTTGGGTTAAAAGATCATCAAATTGATGTAATTGTTCACCCGCAATCAATCATCCACAGTGTGGTACAATTTATTGATGGCAGTATGAAAGCCCAAATGGGCCTGCCCGACATGAAACTGCCTATACAATACGCATTGGCTTATCCTTATCGTATTCCATCAGATTTTCCGCGATTTAATTTTTTAAATTATCCTTCGCTTACATTTGAACCACCCGATACCGAAACTTTTCGTAATCTTGCTTTCGCTTTTGAAGCCATGCGCCTTGGTGGTAATATGCCCTGCATTATAAATGCCGCCAATGAAGTGGTTGTGGAAAGTTTTTTAAAAGATAAAATCGGATTTCTTCAAATGAGCGATATTATAGAGGCCTGTATGCAAAAAGCATCTTTTGTGAAAACTCCCACCATTCACGACTATGTGGCAAGTGATAAAGAAACCAGGGCGCTTGCTTACGAAATGATTAACTAATTCAACAATTTAAACTGTATCTTACAACACAATGGAAATATTAATTAAAGCATCTCAACTCATTTTAAGTCTCTCAATTTTGATTATTCTGCACGAATTGGGACACTTTATTCCTGCCCGATTATTCAAAACCAAAGTTGAAAAATTTTATTTGTTTTTTGATTGGAAGTTCTCCTTATGGAAAACCAAAAAAGGTGAAACAGAATACGGCATTGGTTGGATTCCATTAGGTGGATACGTAAAAATTGCAGGCATGATTGACGAAAGCATGGACAAGGAACAAATGAAACTTCCACCGCAACCATGGGAATTTAGAAGTAAGCCCGCCTGGCAGCGCTTAATCATTATGATTGGCGGTGTAACGGTAAATGTTATATTGGCTATTATCATATATATTGGTATTTTAATTTACTATGGTGAAGAAATTTTGCCTACCTCCAATTTAACTTATGGGGTAAGCTGTGATAGCTTAGCATTGGAAATGGGCTTGCGGAATGGCGATAAAATACTTTCGGTAGATGGTAAAGAGGTAGATAACTTTAAAAAAGTATCTATGGAAATTATCATGAACGAGGCACGAACCGTACAAGTGATGCGTGATGGTAAAACCGAAAATATTGTGGTGCCTGCCGGTTTTATTGCCAAACTAGTAAAGCAGCCGAATGATTTTATTCAGCCTCGTTTCCCTTTCGTTATTGAAGATTTTGGTGAGGTATCACCCGCCAAAGCAGCAGGTATCATGAAAGGAGACCAACTTATTGGCATCAATGATTTATCAATAACCTATTTTGATGAGTTCAGGGCCGAAATTCAAAAAAGAAAGAATCAGTCGGTTGAAATTAAAGTGATGAGAAATAAGCAAGAAATGAGCATTCCGGTGAAGGTAAACGAACAAGGTTTTATTGGCGTTGTCCCCAAATCATTTGATCAGTTTTTGAAAATTGAAGAAAAAAAATACTCCTTTTTTGAAGCAATACCAGCCGGAGCAAGCAAGGCATTTACTACTGTTAGCGATTACCTTGGTCAATTCAAGCTCATCTTTAACTCAGAAGTGCAAGGATACAAGCATTTAGGCGGATTCATTACTTTTGGAAAAGTATTTGCGCCCGAGTGGGATTGGATGCGCTTTTGGAATCTTACCGCGTTTTTCTCAGTAGCACTTGCAGTAATGAACCTGCTGCCAATACCTGCCCTCGATGGCGGACATGTATTATTTTTGCTGATTGAGATGATCACCGGAAAGAAACTGCCCGAAAAATTCTTGGAATATGCACAAACAGCGGGCATGATTTTACTTTTATCTTTGCTATTGTATGCCAATGGGAATGATATCTTCCGGTTGTTTCAGTAACGTGTAATTATTGTATTGATTGTAAATGCTTTAGCTACTCTTGCTGAAAGGAGTGGAGTAAGTATGTTCATTACTTATCAACACTGTGTTAACGTTATAAATTGTTGATAGCTAAAACACTAAAATTGTTGGGTTAAAAAAAACTTATTTTTTGATGCTGAGGTGGTAAATTTGTTGAGTCAATAAAGTCACTCACAAAAAAAATTAATGCGATGAACAGCGAAAAAAAACCATCAGTAACCGTAAAGAAAAAACATATACAAATTATTATGGACTACTGCATCGAAACCAAACAAGAGTTCAGTGTGTTTCCAAAAGTAAGCAGCGATGAATGGAACATTGAAATCAATATTACCGATATCAATAAAGCCATATCTTTTGGTATGTTTTTAAGAGAGTATAAATTAGAGGCCAATGGTGTTACCCCCTATGTAGCTCCTGCCAAAGAAAGCCCTGCACCAAAAGGAAAAGCCGAAAAGACTGTAGAGAGCAAAGTAGTAA
Source organism: Bacteroidia bacterium (assembly GCA_023262495.1). Taxonomy (GTDB): domain Bacteria; phylum Bacteroidota; class Bacteroidia; order UBA4408; family UBA4408; genus CAIKXD01. The sequence goes on from JALRAS010000024.1 coordinate 23,187, forward strand.
AAGAAACTGTTGCTCCAAAGGAAGAGGCATCATTGCTTGATTTAGAAAGCCCATCCTTCGAATTTGAAGACGCTTTCCAAAAATAGTTCCTACACAATCTCATCTATTTGAGTTTAGTATCTACGGAACTTTACTTTAATTGGGATAAAATGTTTAACAAGCCGAAACATCAAGTGTTTCGGCTTTTTTTATACCGCTTTTATGTTGAGGGGCAGGTGCTTGCTACCACTCGCTCTTGGGATAGGAGCGTTGCAAGTATTGCATTTCGGCCAATAAAAAGCCCAAATGCTCAGTATGAGAACCCTTTAAACTGCCACGCTGCATAAAATTGTTTTGTGGTACACTTAGTGTGGCTTTGGCAAAAACCTCGTTAACCTTGCTAGTCCAATGCTGCTTAATGAGCTCCATGTTGGGTACAACCTTATTATCCAATAATAATTGATAGCCCTGATTGGTGTCAAACATATCACCTGTAAACATCCACAATTCATCAACTGCATCTTGCGTTCTTTGATGACTTTCCTCGGTACCGTCACCAAGGCGGTACATCCACTCGGTGCTGTGACGTAAATGATAATCTATTTCTTTTACAGCTTTTTCTGCAATGCCCTTGATGGTAAGGTCGTGGCTGTTGCATAATTCATAATAGAAATAATGGCTAAACACATCATAAAAAAACTGTCTTGTCATTGTCACAGCAAAGTCGCCATTAGGTTGCTCGGTAAGCAGCGCATTGCGGTACTCCACCACATCACGCAAATAAGCCAAATCATCCTCTGTTTTTCCCTCGTTTTGAATTTGGGCGGCATAGGTTAACCAATTGCGCGACAAACCAACAAAATCGAGTGCAACATTGGTTATGGCAATATCTTCTTCCAAAATTGGAGCATGTCCGCACCACTCCGATAAACGATGACCAAGTATGAGGGCGCTATCACCTAATCTTACACAAAATTCAAATTTTGCTAATTCTAATTCGTTCATATGCTAAAGGTATTTAACCCCATCGGGTACTTTATAAAAAGTAGGATGACGGTATGGTTTATCGTTGGATGGCTCAAAGAATGAACCATTATCTTCGGGACTGCTTGCTGTAATGCTTGCAGCAGGAACTACCCAAATACTTATTCCTTCACTTCTTCGTGTGTATACATCTCGTGCCGCTTGTAAAGCCATTTCGGCATCGGGGGCATGCAAACTGCCGGCATGTTTGTGAGGTATGCCCGGATTCCCCTGAATAAATACTTCCCACAGCGTGCCTTGTGATTGATCGTTATGTTCCATGTAAAATTGATTATAACCGGGCGCAAAGGTAGATTTTTTCTATTAATAATCTTATGCCAATTTGATTTGTAAATGAAGTAGGGTATTTCATATTTCGTAGTTGTAGCTGCCTTTAGGTATGAAGCAAACAAATTCATGCCAAGACATATTTCGAATTAGCAATTTTAGGGTTATAGAAATACAATACACGAACTGCCCTATCCTTCTTAAACCTGAAATCGATTGACAAAAATAGAGCTAGTAGATCGAGTTGTTAATTGGCGAAGCGTTATGCCATCAGCGGCATGGCACAAATCTTTCTTCTAGTTATAAATTGAAGTTTAATCGTAAGGATGAAGTTTCTAGGATCAATAAAAAAGGAAGTTTAAAAGTATTTAATTAAGCGATGTAAAAAATGTGTTTAGGGGATTTTATTACTGATAACTGAAACAACTGATGTTAAAAAATAGTTAAAAAATACAAAAGCAAAATATGTTAATAGGCAATAAAAGCTCATTTATCTTCAAAAAAAATGTGTATGTATAAAATGCGTTACCGTTTTTTATATTTCTCGTAGAGGCACCAGTTTCAATGTTGTACCAATTTGATATTTTTCTACTTTCGCTAACCGAAAAATCAACATAAAAATGAAAAAAACAATTACCAACGGAAAAAAAATTTCTATTAGTTTATTCTTAATTGGATTCATGCTAGGTGTAACCTTTCAATCTGATGCCAACAACCTAAGTATTGGTACTCCGGCAGTAGTGGGGTCTAATATACAATTCACAGTCTCTTGGGACAACAGTTGGTTCACCACCTTGGGTTCAAACAACTATGATGCCGTATGGATATTTGTGAAAAGACAAACATGTACTGATAATTTGTGGTTGCATGCCCCTTTGAGCACCAACAGTGCCGACCACAGTGTTACCGGTGGATTGGTGTAGGTTGATGCTGTGGCTGACGGCATGGGTGTGTATATCAGAAGAAATGCTGTGGGCGCAGGTGCTATACCAACTGCTACTGTTACGCTTACCTTACAAACCGCTGCTAATACCACCGACAACTTTCAAATACACGGTATTGAAATGGTATTTGTTCCACAAGGATCATTTTTAATTGGGAATGCCGGTAACTGTCAGTTTTCGAACATCACCATTGATGCTACTGCCGAAAACAGTGGATTAAATGCAACCGCCTTTAACAATGTAGGTGGCTGTACAAATCAATATTTTGGCAGTGTGCCTGCTGCCTTCCCGGTGGGATTCAATGCTTTTTACTCTATGAAATATGAAATCAGTCAAGACCAGTATGCGGCATTTTTAAATACACTTACCTACACTCAACAAACGGTTAGAATGGCAGTTTCGCCAAACGCAACAATTGGTACCTATGTTTTGGGCGCTACCAATAGAAATGGATTGCGTATTCAAACACCCGGTGTGGTGAGTAACGTGCCTGCGGTGGTTGGTTGCGACCTTAATGGAAACCTAGTTTTCGGTGAAAATGCTGACGGGCAAAATGTTGCTTGTGGTTGGCTATCGTGGCAAGACATGATTGCCTACCTAGATTGGGCTGCCATGCGCCCCATGACAGAGTTTGAATTTGAAAAGCTTTGCAGAGGCACTGAGCCCTATTTTCCTGGAACCGAATATGCATGGGGAACACCAAGTTTAATTCAAGCCACAAGTGCTGCCCTCAGTAATGCAGGAACGCCTTCAGAAACATCCACAGCATCGGGCCCGGGTTTGTGTGCATATGGCTTAAACACTGCTACATCAGGTCCACTGCGTTGCGGATTTGCTGCAGCCCTTACTACACGTCAACAAGCGGGTGCAGGATTCTACGGCAACATGGATCTTTCAGGTAATTTGGGTGAACAATGTATTGGTGGTACAAACAATAATTCACAAGCAGCGAGCTTTACTACCGCCAACGGAAATGGCAATTTACTGTCAACAGGATTTGCCGATGTCGCGGGCTGGCCATTTATTGGAGGCGGTGGTACCGGTACTTGCTATCGCGGAGGTTCATATCTAGATGCCACAAATTTCTTACAGACAGGCGATCGTGCGGGAAGAACCACTTCTACCGGCAGAATAGCCCAAGCAGGTGGACGTGGTGTAAGAAACTAAGCATCACTGTTTATTAAAACCTAAATCTAATGAACGTTTATCGTTTAATATGCGCTATATTGGGGATTACTATGCTTGTGTCTTTCGATGCATTGGCACAGTACCAAGGTGGTTTCCATGGTGGGCCTAGATTTGGGGAACGTATACACACTAATTGTGGGCCTTCTACCCAATCAAACATCTTCAGAGGTGGACAGGCTGATGGCTTCTCACGTGTTGAAATCATACAACAAGGGTGCAATAACACTTTCAATAACGTTGTTTTCTTTGGAGGCGCTTCAGATGGTTCTGCCAACGCAGGTATCAATCCAAGCAATTGTGCGCCTTTGGCATTAAATTTCAATTATTTTGGCGGTAATGGTGATGGTTACGGTCGAGATACCCTTACCCAACAGCTGTGCCCTGCGGTATTTATTAATGTTAATTATTTTGGTGGATCCAATGATGGATATACTGCCTCTGGGATTGATCAAAGTATATGCACCCCACCTCCATTTGGCTTCAATTATCAGGGTGGAAACGGTGATGGTTACGGTCGAGATACCCTTACCCAACAACTTTGCCCGGCTGTATTTGTAAATGTAAATTATTTTGGGGGTGTGCACGATGGATTTGCAAAAAGTGATATCCAACAAAATACTTGTGCTCCTTTATTACTCGGGTTCAACTTTAAGGGTGGTAATGGCGATGGCTATGCCCGCGATACGCTTACCCAGCAGCTCTGCCCGGGTTTATTTGTGAATGTAAACTACTTTGGGGGTTTTCATGATGGCTTTCAAGCGAGAAGTTTGATTCAAACCAATTGCACGCCACCATTGGTTGGGTTTAATTATTTTGGCGGTAACAGTGATGGGTACTTTGCATCTACCTTGCTTCAAACCAACTGCCCCGATTTGTTGTATTACTACCGGTCGAGGGCTACTGGAAATTGGAACACACTGAGTGTTTGGGAGTTTTCTACCGACCCCAATTACATCAATCCACCACCTGCATTCGCCATAACGCCACCTGCCCACAACAACTCTTATGAAATTGTGGTGCGCAATACCAATACGGTAACAGTTAATACACCGGTAATTGCCGATGATTTGATTATTAATGCAGGTGGAGCACTTACACTAGCAACAGGTGCTAATTTTACTCTTAATAATGGTTTGGCCGCCACTGATTTACTCAATGACGGAACCTTAAATATTGGTGCTGATGCAACCTTTCAAACAGGTGCCAGTGTAACCAACAATGGATTGATTAATACCACTATAAATACCTTTAGCAGTGCAGCTACTATCACGCACAATAATGGGGCTATTTATCGTCACGCTTTTGATGGCGGCACTGTGCCTACTTCAACATGGAATAGCGGCTCTACGCTGCAAGTAACAGGTATTGTTAACGCCAATACTTTCAGTGGAATGAATCAAAGTTTCCACCACGTAGAGTATAACAGCCCCGGTCAGTTAAGTTCATTTGTTGATTTAAACGGCAGCATTACTGCAATCAATGGAAATTTAACCATCAACAGTACAGGAAACAATACGCGTGAAGTACGCTTATTCAGTAAT
>JALRAS010000250.1 GCA_023262495.1 Bacteroidia bacterium
GTAAATAAAACTTTTGAGGCAGAGCAAGAAATTACCACAACTTTGATAAGAGTAGAAGATGCATATCAATCATTTTCTCAATTATTAGAATACTACAATCAAGTCAAATTAATGAAATCAGGTATTGAGCAACCTTCTGTAATTTCAGAAAATGTTACTTATGGTTCTGATTTGTATTTAGGAAGTTTTTGTTATGTGGGCAAAAATGTAACGATTGGTAAAAATGTTAAAATTTATCCTAACAGTTTCATTGGTGATAATGTGACAATAGGTGATGATTGTGTTTTCTTTGCAGGAGTACGAATTTATTCAGAAACGGTAATTGGTAATAATTGTATTATTCATTCAGGAAGTATAATTGGTTCCGATGGATTTGGTTTTGCGCCACAAGAAAACGGTTCCTATCGAAAAATTCCTCAAATTGGTAATGTAATTATTGAAGATGATGTTGAAATTGGAGCTTGTACTACTATTGATAGGGCTACTTTAGGTTCAACAATCTTAAGAAAAGGAGTGAAATTGGATAACCATATTCAAGTAGCACATAATGTAGAGATAGGTGAAAATACAGTAATTGCTGCTCAAACTGGAATAGCTGGAACTACCAAAATTGGTAAAAACTG
>JALRAS010000251.1 GCA_023262495.1 Bacteroidia bacterium
CCTCGACCCGGACCGCCTCACGCCAACCCTGTTCCGGACGAGCGCAGCCCTCGCCCAACTCGGACTCTTATCCCTCGAAGAGACGGTGCATAACTTGATAATGATGTTGATACGCAGATGCACGATGGCACGAACTCTTCCTTCAGCATTGATACTGGTACAAAAGGCAAAGGCGAAGTAGAAAGTCAATACAATCATTTTACAGCACCATTCAAAAGCAACCGAGTCATGATGGCTTCGCAAGGTCGAGATGAAACAACAATACCATCGTCGTCATCATCATCATCATCATCATCATCATCATCATCGACATTCACGAACTACGAACGGTCAAAGACATTTGATAGATTTGCCAATATATTCATGGAACGAATGGGCGAGGTCATGTCTTCGGGTAAATTATCGCAAGCATGGGGAAGGAGCGAGGGTGGTGGTGATGGCGCGCACAACGGAAGCAGCAGCTACGCACTCGAGAGGGATATGGTAAAGCCACACATTACGCCAATAGTATGGGGAAGTAGTTGTGTATTAGTAACATTGTTTTCCATGAGGTGTGGACGATGGTATCAACAACAACAATTACGATCACTGTGGAGAACGAGTGGGGGGAC
>JALRAS010000252.1 GCA_023262495.1 Bacteroidia bacterium
ACCAACTGAGCTAAGGAGACTTGAGTAAGAAGCTTCGGGTCTTTCAGGGTTTCTGGTTAATGACTTGCTCACGCTCGGACTAATACAAACCCTTTTTCATCCTTTTAGCACCGTTTCATTAACTACAGCTTCACTACTTCTTACAAAGAGCCGCTAGAGGGATTCGAACCCCCGACCCGCTGATTACAAATCAGCTGCTCTGGCCAACTGAGCTACATCGGCAACACGTCAAAGAACTGAGGAGTCCCTACTCCTCGGTTTTCAGGACGGCAAATGTATGAAAGAAATTGTTGGATACAATGCGAGAAAAGACGATTTGTTTGATTCAAAAAACCGACTCCCACAATCCGCTGTAGACAAGGCTGTTAGGCCGACGCTGCCCGCAGTGTTTTTTGCTTTCTGATCTGGCGGCGGATGGCCTCGACGACTTCATCGATGCCCGCTTCAAAGCTCAGCGCCTTCCGCTTGGCAAAAAAATCAGCTCCGGGTACGTGGATTTTGACTTCGGAAACCTTGTTGTCGCGGTCGTCGCTTTTCTCCACCCGAAGGAAGACTTCACAGGAGATGATCTGGTCGTGAAAGGTGTTGAGCTTATCAATCTTGCTT
>JALRAS010000253.1 GCA_023262495.1 Bacteroidia bacterium
GTTATGTATGAAGGAACTCCAGATACCCCAAGTAAGGGGCGCTTATTTGAATTAATTGAAAAATACAAAGTCAGTATTCTGTACACCGCACCAACCCTGATAAGAACTTGGATGAAATGGGGGGATGAGTTTCCAAACAAATCTAATCTTTCATCCCTTCGCTTACTAGGTTCAGTTGGTGAACCAATTAATCCAGAAGCATGGATGTGGTATCGAGAGGTAATTGGAAAAAACAATTGCCCAATTGTTGACACCTGGTGGCAGACAGAGACTGGCGCAATCATGATCTCACCACTTCCTGGAGTTACCGCAACAAAACCTGGGAGCGCTATGAAAGCACTTCCTGGAATTTCTGCTGAGGTTGTTGATGATGAAGGTAAAGCTGTTGGTAATGGCAAGGGTGGTTATCTTGTATTAACAAAACCTTGGCCATCAATGATGCGTGGTGTTTGGAATGAACCCATTCGTTATAAAGAAACTTACTGGTCACGCTTTGATGGAGTTTACTTTGCCGGAGATGGTGCAAAGTTAGATAAAGATGGCGCAATCTGGTTATTAGGCCGAGTAGATGATGTCATGAATGTTTCAGGACATCGAATC
>JALRAS010000254.1 GCA_023262495.1 Bacteroidia bacterium
CGCTCTTATAGCCGCGAGAAGGCTGCCTATCCTGCTGGAATTAGCCATTCGCTTATGGGTCAGAAGGGTAAATACTGGCCAACGGTGGGTCGTATTGATGGAGCGCACGGGGATAGGAACTTGATCTGTACCTGTCCGCCTATCTCTGACTTCGAATAATCCTACTTAACATAATGTAACTTATCGGCGGAAGGATGAAAACGGAGGGTTAAGCCCCAACGGGTTACCTGCCACATAGCTTCTATCACTATTCGCTGGTTCATTTTAGAGACGCCTACTTCTCGCTCAATGAAAGTAATTGGCTCCTCAACAATTGGCGCATTTAATTGACTGAATGCATGTGTCATTTCAATTTGATAGCAATAACCATTTGAAGTTATTTTCTCTAAATCGATCTTGTCTACCGCCCACTTTGGATAAACCTTAAAACCGCCAGTTAAGTCAGTAATTTTCATTTTCAAGGCAAACTTGGCATATGCGGTGCCGGCTTTCGATAAAAGTTTGCGTGCAAATGGCCAATTCTCTATCCCGCCACCTTTTACCCAACGAGAGCCAATTATTAAGCTCGCCTTTGGATGACTTTTTGCA
>JALRAS010000255.1 GCA_023262495.1 Bacteroidia bacterium
CGACGAAGTGCGGCGGATGATGCTCGACTCGATCGAGCACGCGCAGGACGACTACGCGGCGCGCGAGATCATCGACCTGCGCAACAAGGCCACGGCCATGGTCAAGGGCACCAAGAAGGCGCTCGAACTGTCGGACCTCCCGCCGGATCAGACCTTTGCCGTGCAGAAGGGCGTGAAGGGTCTGGAGAAGCTGCTCGCCGCCAACGCGGATGCCGCGGCACTCAAGCAGGCCACCGACGAACTGTCCAAGCTCACCGCGACGATCGCCGACGACGTGATCAGCAGCGCGGTGCAGAAGGCGCTGGCCGAAGAGCAGCGCGGAGGCAAGGCATGACCAAGACCGCCAAACTCAAGGTGGAAGGCCACGAGCGCACCTTCACCCTCGCGCTCGGCCAATCGATTCTGGAGGCCGCGATGGCGCAGGGTCTGCCACTCGACCACGCCTGCGGCGGCGTGTGCGCGTGCTCCACCTGCCACGTGCGCATCGAGCGCGGATTCGATTGCTTCCAAGAGCCGAGTGAAGACGAACTCGACCAGTTGGACGAAGCGCGCGGCACCGGGCTGGATTCGCGCCTCGGCTGTCAG
>JALRAS010000256.1 GCA_023262495.1 Bacteroidia bacterium
CCAATTGCTCTATCTTTGCCGTCCGCTTCGAAAAAACGAGGCCAGATCTTTCGAAAACAATTGATTTTCACGCTAAATGATTCGGGTTTTGTTGGAAAATAAATCCTGAAAAATTTGGTAGAAATAAATGGACGCTTACCTTTGCACTCCCGTTCAAAAAACGGGGAGGCTGGTAACGGCCGAAGATCTTTGAAAGTTGGGAAACAATAGCACTCATTCTCGCTTCACGCGAGAGTGAAACAAAAGGTAAGTCAAACGAAAACAATTCGATTTGACACGTTAATTTTCTCTTGAGAATTTTAAAATGTCAGTATCAAACATCATTTACAATGGAGAGTTTGATCCTGGCTCAGGATGAACGCTAGCGGCAGGCTTAATACATGCAAGTCGAGGGGCAGCATAAAGTAGCAATACTTTGATGGCGACCGGCAAACGGGTGCGGAACACGTACACAACCTTCCTTTTAGTGGGGAATAGCCCAGAGAAATTTGGATTAATACCCCGTAACATAACCGAGTGGCATCACTTGGTTATTATAGCTTCGGCGCTAAATGATGGGTGTGCGTATGATTAGATAGTTGGC
>JALRAS010000257.1 GCA_023262495.1 Bacteroidia bacterium
GTGGCAAGAAATACTTCTTTGGTTTTGTCGTCGATACTATAACTCCATGCGTTGAAGGTGGAGGTAACATCTCGGGCCATTATCCCAACCCTCCATTTGCCTGACCACCATTGTGCACCTGCATCAATGCCGAATCCCCAGGCGCGCGCGAAATCTCCCAGATGACGATAGATGATTTTGGCACTGGCCCCCCAACTGAAATGATCGCCGCCGAGTTTGGGCATGCGTTGCTGCAGGAAGGAGGATTTCTTTCCGTAGGATAAAACAAAAGCATAATCTGCCGCACTGAAAGTGGTGATGCGGGAGTAGTCAATGTTTCCTTCAGCGTCAATCAGTTCTGTTGTGTTGGGGATGTCATCAACACCAAAACGTATTACGGAAAGGCCCATGGCAGAAGTCGAATCAATGCGTTTAGACAATGCCGCGTAGTCATATTTGGCAATGCCTGCAAAATATTCAGAGTGCATGGCTGCTACTTGCATGCGCCCTTTCATGCCCGCAAGTCCTGCCGGATTCCAGTAACCTGAAGTAAGGTCATTGACACTCGCCACTTGGGCAAGCGACATGCCTAAT
>JALRAS010000258.1 GCA_023262495.1 Bacteroidia bacterium
GCATCACTGGACATTATTATGGAGGCCCTCATTGTGGACTTATCTAGAGAAGTTATGCATGGGCATAAGGTTTTCCACACTAAGCATACACCTAATTGGCTATCCTTTGCCAATGCCAACAGCATCACAACAGATAATTATGTCATATTGGTACAACACTCGATGGTGAAGTTAACCAAGAAGGAGTCCAACAGTACATATCATGTGGATGTTGACAGTAGTACTTGCACCTGTAAATACTTTCATAACAAAGGGTACTGCAAGCATTTGGTATTTTCCTTCCAAAGAGTTAATCGCAATAGTAATACTGTAAACATTCGGCAAACTTTTAAATACAAAGGTAATACAAAGCGCACCAAAAAATGCGTGGAAGAACGAGAGATGCAGGTCCTGCATTGCAAGTGATGTGAATGAATTCTTTCATTTTTTATGTATGTAGTCTAATTTAGAATACAAAATATATTTTATAGCAAGAAATATGTTAGGAATATAATAACATAGCATTTGTATCCTATTTTAAGTAGAATAAGATACTTATGCTACTACATATTATTCTGACTTGCCTT
>JALRAS010000259.1 GCA_023262495.1 Bacteroidia bacterium
ATCCATTGCCAACTGTATGATTTGTTCGGCATCAAAATAATCCGGATTGGGTGCAAAGCTTGCGCCTGCACTATGTTCAATGCCCTGGTCAACTGGTAAAATGCTTAGGTAGCCGGTATTTTTTAAACGGCCGTGTGCATACAATTGCGCTAAGCTACGTAGCACCTGCGGATTACGATTAGAAGAAACAAAATATTGACTAACAAAATTAGGATCCGGCTTGTGGATACGTGAACTGGGTATACCCGTACATTTATGATTTAGTAAAAATTCAGCTTCTTTACCCAATAGTTGGGCTGTTGTAATACGATTCATAGTGAGCGACAAATGTAATAAAAATAAAAAACCGCCTAAGCGGCGGTTTAAGTGGTTATTAACCGTTAATCATTTGCATTTTAAACGGCACATTTATTATGGCCTGATAATCTTCACCAGCTTCTAGCATATCTTCATCATCTTCTTCATAATGCCAGTTAATGGTTACAGCACTTCCATTTTTATTTATGGATTCTAATTTTTTAAAAACATCCAAAATACATTTTGAAGAGGATGTGTTAAAGTAC
>JALRAS010000025.1:0-5871 GCA_023262495.1 Bacteroidia bacterium
AGGTCAGTCAAATTGTCAAGGGCTCAGAGGCAAACGAGCACAACTTTGACTTGCTTGTGGATGATGTCGACATGGTGCGTCTTTCATCTGATATTTCATTTCATTTTGTTTGCGGTGACAAACAACCTTGCCTTGCACACAACAGTGCAACATACAAAACTCATCAAACTCATTGGCGCGTTGCAGCAAGCAACCACCGAAAATAAAAAAATAACAGCCGCAGTGTTAACCCTAACCTTAGGAATGTTAGGCGTACATCGCATTTATTTAGGCACAGCACCATACATACCCGCAGTGTACCTATTCACCTTCGGAGGAGGATTTTTTATACTGCCCGTAATCGACCTGGTAATGATACTCAGCAGCAAAGATCTAAGTAAATTCGAAAACAATCCCAAACTCCTCATGTGGGCAGGCGATTAAACCCGAATTGTATCTGTTTTTGGGCGCGTTGCTGCCGCCCCTGCAAGCACACCCACCCCACGCTTTGGCAGCAGCAACCGGGCTATCGCTCATATCTTTTTTCCAACACACACACCCACCAACAAAAAAGGATATCCGCTCTATCCCTCGCGCACAGGCATGGTATTCAATAACGAATGCGGTCTGAATTAGTACTTGGTAATTTTCATTGGTTCTAATAAGCGCGCATAAAAAGTTGGAATTGGCACAGGCCAGAGACCTGAGGGTAGCATCACTCGCAGGATGCAAGCGATGGCGGAGAATAAATAATGAACAAGGAATGTTGAATTTGAATGATGATTTTTTTTTAGAAGGCATAATATTTATAAACCCTAGTAATCATCATCGTTTGCAACGTATCAAACGAAAATAAGGGCTTTTCAAACTAAAAAATGAAATGCAGGCACTAGTTGTATCGTGTTGCCCTTTATATACAAGGTGTCACGCTGGTTGAAAGTGACAATAGTTCCTTCTTCCTTTTTAAAATAACGCATGGCATCCAATAACCCTTCGGTTTCTCGAAGTTTGTTATCTCCGTTAATTTCCCAGCATACCTGTATCAGCATTCTGCATTTTTTGTTTTCAAAAACCACAAAATCGCATTCTTTTTGTTCGCGGTAATAGTAGATTGCTTTGTATCGCTGCCGTAAATAAAGATACACGGCATTTTCTAACAACCGCCCCTTGTCATCCATAAAACTGAGCGTATTTGTATTTACCATACCATTGTCTATGGCATATACCTTGCGTGGATTTATGGTTGTGTTTTTAGCTGACCAGCTGAAGCGCGGAAGAAAAAAAAACAGATAAGCGTCTTCCAACCAAGTTAAATAATCGGATGTGGTATTGGCAGAACCAATACCGAAATTCCTTTTCAAACTATTATATGAACATTCCTTACCAATGTTGGACAACAAAAACAATGTGATATCCATGAGTGCTTTGGTGTTGCGAATGTTGTGGCGTATCGCTATGTCACGCATCACAATATCTTTAAGCAAGGTTTGTAGCACTTCCGGATTTCCGGAAGAAAGATACTCGGGGAAACCCCCTGCAATTAAATAGCGCTCGCAACTGCTTACCGATTTTCTACTTTTTGTAAAACGCACAAACTCGACATATGATAAAGGAAGCATATCATGCCGCAGATGCCTTCCTGTTAGGCGCGTTCCTTGTTCTTTACTAAGCAGCGATGCATTTGATCCGGTTATAAAAACCTTTGCCCCCCGGTCGTGTAGTTGTCTTATATATATTTCCCATGAATTAACGTTTTGAATTTCATCAAAGAAATAAGCATCTACTCTGGCAGGAAACACCTCATCCAGCTTTTGAAAATCTTGAACATCAAAGCCGAATATCCGAGAGTCTTCAAAATTGAAATAGGCAACCTTTTGATAATATCGGCTGATGATCTGCTTCATGAGCGTACTTTTACCACAACGCCTGATGCCTGTTATTACCTCGATATGTTTTTTATTAGGCGAATAATCTTCCAAAAAAGATCTCCTGATATTTTTTACGTTAACCTTTAATAATTGCTGCTGTACTTTGTATGCTTTTTCTATTTCAGCTTTTAACACCATTACCTTATTTTGTATTGCAAATATACAATATTTTATTTTAATAAAATATACTTTTATATATTACTAATATACATATTAGACTCCGCTGTTTGAAAAACTTTTTTAAATTTAAACCAACATAGTTTCTTTATTTGTACAATGAGACAATGCCGCAAATGGACTAAATTGAAAGTATAATCGATATGAGTATTAAGGTTTTTTTTCAGACCGAGGATATCATCAATCACAAGATGCAAGCGGTGGTGTTGAATTTTAATTGGTTCTAATAAGCGCGCATAAAAAAGGAAAGTGCTTGATGCGTTGCAAACGAATATATTTTGCGCCCTCGTTACAAACGAGGGTAGAGGAATAAATGATGAACAAGAAACAAGGTATGTTGAATTTGAATGATGAATTTTTTTCGAAGGAATAATATTTATAAAACTTAGTAATCATCATCGTTTGCAACGAGGATGCTATAAGTTTGCGTTTGTAACGCAACCTAAACAATTCTATGACTTGCGGTTTGAATTAGTACTGGGTAATTTTAATTGGTTCTAATAAGCACGCATAAATAAGGAAAGTGTTTGATGCGTTGCAAACGCATATATTTTGCGTCCTCGTTGCAAACGAGGACTAACAATAGTATGACTTACAGAAGTTTTGAGCATTAATTTTGTCCATTAATCCTATAATCAAAGTTACGATTGGTATGCCTTCCTCTACAACTTTAATCGCAGTCCTATTTGTAATCCAAGATTCTGATAGCGCTGTTGTGCTGATGCTTTATCGTTAGTCATACGATTAAAATTCATTCGAGAAAATGGCACTAAATCAATGCCAAGCTGCGGTGTAATACTGTAATGTAATCCCAACCTAACAACTCCACTATAAATAACTTTTTGGTATACTTCGGTGCTTATCGGAATAATCGCTGACTCATCGGTGGCCAAGTAGTAACTCTGCTGACGGGTGAGAAAGCCAACCCCAACACCTCCTTTGATGCTGCATCTAAATTTTCCAAATCCTCTTTCATAACCCAACAGCAATGGCACCTCCACATAAGTAAATGTATTACGCCCTTTCAGATGGGGCTGATTGGCATCATTAACAGTTTGTAAACGACTGAGTTGATAGGCCGTTGTAGTAGTATCTATGGTTTGAATCAACATAGAATCTATTTGATAATAAAAGTTGGTATCGGTAATAATACTTTGAATATTATTAACCGGAATAGTTGTTGTTAAAAACACTCCTGATGATTGATCATAGTAAGTGATTGTGCTATCCATACTATTAATGACATTGCTATATTGATAGGTAGAGAAAACAGTGGTATCATATATCCAAGCACTATTTTGATTGATGTTAAAAACAATACTATCATAGGGTACCTGTCGTTTAAAACGATCACTGTAGTTTCTTGCATCGCTCTGCTGATGAAAATTTACCCCTGAGGTTAAAGTCCAATGACCTCGCCCTAACTCAATATCGATACCAATATTAGGCGTAACGGCCGCTTGCTCTTCAACCTTTCTTCTGTTCAAGTAATTTTCTAGCCCAACATTTTGCAGCCACATATTTTTCATGCTCAACATGGCTCCGCCATACAAAGTAAGATTTATTTCATAGTTTGATTTTCTTTGTTTGGGCATGGCGGCAACAGAGGCAGGCGTTGCAACAGATGCTTCAAAAAATGGAATGGGGCTAAGTCCTTTTATTGCTAGTGTGTTAAACAACATACCCATTGAGTTAATAGGTTTGCTATTGCTTATGATAGCTCCTGTAGACTCAACCATATTGATAGGTGCAACTATCGGGGCAACCTGCGATTCATTTTGTTTTTCGTTAGAGCCACTGAGTTCAGGATTATAGGCCGAAGGCAAATTTTCATGGTCACTGTGTTGATTAACGTTGGAAGCGTTGAATGCCTTATTATTTGCCATATAGCTCACTTCATTCCCTTGAGCGGTCATTACTTTATCATCCTTTGTACTAGCAGCATTTTGTGCTTTATACACTTTTGCTGTGGGAATTATTTGCGTCTCGCTCATTGTGGCATTTGCTTCGGGGCTTGCCTTTCCGGCAGATAGATTTTGATTATCCGGTGCATTCGAATAGGCGTCAACAACTTGCTTCTCGGTAGTTGACATGATAGTATCGTTCAACATAGCTTGATTAGTATTCTCAGTGTGCTCAACTTGAGCAATGGAAGTTTGCTTGGCTCGATGCGTATATAGATAAGCGGCAAGACTGGCAAAGCCGACTATAAGCGTTGGCAAAAACCATTTTTTAAATCGTATAAAAAAACCCTTCTCTCGTTCTGCCCGATCGAGTCTTTTTTCAAGCTGGGTCCAGTATTTATCCTTTTCTTCAAACTGCTGCCCCGACAGTTTCTTTTTAAAAAGGTCATTAAATTGAGTCATCTGTTTATATTTTTATCACCGAAAAAAGTGTTTTCATTTTTGATTTTAATTGCTCCCTTGCCTGGTACAAATATCTTTTGGAGGTTCTTTCAGAAACCTGCAGTACCTCAGCTATTTCTGCATGTTGCATACCTTCTATTTCGAATAGGTTAAACACTATTCTTTCGTTCTCATCCAAACTTTCAATAAGCTTTAAAATGTCTTTTGCCTGCAATGCTTTTTCGGCATGGTTATATACCTCCCTATTGATAAGCGCAGATGAGGCAAGCATATTGTCATCAATGCTTTGTTCGGATTCCTTCATTTTTTTATACTTTCGATAGTCGTCAATAGCTGTATTGATGGTAATACGTTTGATCCAATACTCAAATGGAACCTCAGCATGGTATCGGTCAAGTTGCGTAAAAATCTTAAAAAAAGCCTCGTTAACCAAGGCGGCCGCTTCCTCATCATTATGCTTGTACTTTCTAGCAATACCCATGAGCGACTGAAAAAAATGATTGTACAAGGCATGCTGTGCCCTGCGGTCATTTCTTTTGCAGTCCTCTATGAGTTTATCTAGTTTTTCCAAATTGTATTGATAGGTTTTTGAACTCTTTCATTTTAGAATAAAAGGGCAGAAACTTTGTGGGTAACTGCCCTCTATTGGTGAAAAAAGGAGTATCATCGTTTAATTATCAATCGTGTAAAGCCTGTTTGTTTTGCTGTTGTAATACTAATCAGATAGGTTCCATCCTCTAGTCCGCTGATATCAATCGGTATTTGTTGGCTACCACCTCCAAGCAATGTTGCCTGTTTGGTAAATATTGTCTTCCCTAAAATATCACTACAAGTAATCTTTGCGGCACCTGCCTCCATATTAAGCAGTAAATTACAAGCATCATTGGCCGGATTAGGCATCACCGACAATGCTGTTGATGCACCAATGTTTTCCTGAACCGAAAGGGGCATGCCATTTTGAGGCGCTCTTGATACACGAATGGCCACATTGCCGGTCATGGAAGAGCGAAAAACATTGCCCAAGGAGTCAATGGTAATGGTATCACAAAACGTATCGAAACACATGTTTACTGTGTCCATCATATTCAAACATATTTCATATATGCCCGGGCTATTGATGGTGGTTACAGGTGTATTAAGGTTGCTCACAAAACCATTACCGAAATCCCAGGTGTAAAAATTGTTGTTGCCTTGGGTTAGGTTGATAATGTCGACCATGCCACTATTGTTAGACAAATTAGGCATTATCATAAAATTGGCTGTACAATTACCCTGCATAGGATTTACTCCGTTCCACCACGATAAATCTATGTAAACTGTGCTGCAGGTAATATTGCTGCACCCGCTCGTATCATTTGTAATGAGGCACACATAATATAACCCCGATGCCGTGTAAGTATGTGTTGGATTTTGCAAGTTAG
>JALRAS010000025.1:5881-27807 GCA_023262495.1 Bacteroidia bacterium
ATCCGTTCTAATTTCTTGGCCAGCGTGCGTCGCGTTTCCGTTAATTCGGTCTGTCGCGCCTCCAAAACTCCACTCGCAGCGGTATTGGCCAAGTAGGAGCTAAAGTTGACTTCTCCCGGACTATTTGGTTGATATAAACTGCTCGAATTAAAGCCCGACTCACAATACCATATATTGTTTGCTGCAGGCAGCACCACTGTATAAGTAGACTGGCAACCTGTGGCATCGGTTACGGTGATTTGCGCCCAGTTGTAGCCGTAATTATTTGCATACAAGCTATAAACGCTGGGTGCAGATATAGTGTCGCCATCGGAAAATAACCAAGTGTAGGTAAACGGAGGCATTCCCGTTGGCATAGCGTACAACGTCCACGCGTTGGCATTCGCGGTGTCGGGCACGGCATAAGCAAATACAGAGCATCCGCCAACAGGGTTGCCCGGATTATATTGATAACAATTGGTGGCCACACAACTATCGGCAAAAATTACCGATACACAGTATAAACCCGGAGCATTTGGTGTAATGGTTGACCCTGTGGCATTGGGAAGTAATGTATTATTGTATTGCCAGATATATTGGATAATGTTACTGCCCGATACAACCGAATCAACGACTAAAAGATTAGGGTTATTAGGAATATTATTGTACTCAACAATTTGAACACTGCAGTTTCCTCCATTAACGGTTAAATAAATACAAGAGGTATCAATACATCCTGTAGCATCAGTCATGTATAGGCAATACCAACCAGTTGTTGATGCCACAATGTTTGGCACGGTATCGCCAGTTGACCACGAATGGCTTATAGGAGCAACTCCTTGACTCACGGCAGTGAGATCATATGGTCCACTGCCCTGAACAGAAATGATGGCTTCACAGGAAGGATTTGCTGTATAGGTGTAGCAATCGGTTGAAGTACACCCCGTAGCATCCATAATTGTTACACAATAAGTACCGTTTGAGGTTATCGTAATAGCACTATCTACAGGTGAGTAGTTAACACCGCCATCCCATGAATAAGAATATGGAGGTTGGCCATTACCAATAGCATGTAGCATGTTATTTCCGGAGTAGAATAATGAGGCCGAACAATTTGATGAACCATTACAGTTTAGTACATTTATGGTAAATGTTGTGTCACTTGATACTTGCGCTGACAAACTATAAGGTTGTTGTAGCTGACAAGAACTGAGTAATGTCGTGCAGGACAAATATGCATTCCCTGAGGTGTCGGGATACATCACAAAGCTTTGAAAACAATGTGTATAAGGAGTTTGAGAAAAGCTGATGGTATCCGTGATAATGTGCTGTGTTAAATTGTCGTAATAATTTAAAGTCAGAGCAACCGGTCCGCTGGGTGCTGGTCCTGTTATCAAAGCACATACTTGAACATTAAAACCTTGAGCGAAACCAATAGTATTCAGCAAACAGAAAATAATAAAAAGAAACAATTTTTTCATTTGTCAAAAGGGGATTGTTTATCTAAGATACGGATAACATAAATATCGAGGGACATTTTAGGCAAAAAAAAACAGGTGAAATAATTTCACCTGTTTTTTACATACTACCAAAACCCTTTAGTGATTGATAATCACCCTTGCTGTTTTCACTGTATTTTCAGATACTGCTTTGATGACATAATTACCATTAGCCAATGATTGAAGGTCGAGTACAATTTTATTGCCTCCTTTACCGGTGTTGAAACTGCGAACAAAAACTTGCTTACCGCTTAAGTCCATTACCTCAATATTGGTTAAACCGCTTAAAGAGGCGGTGTTTAGCGTAAATATACCTTGCGATGGGTTAGGCACAACATCCAATGTAAGATTTTGATCAACATTTTGAATGCTTGTCACAGCTGATGGCTGAGGGGCACCAACTACCACAATGCCAAGGTTTCCGGGAAGTAACGAACGGGTGAAGTTTCCGGAAGAGTCTACGGTGATGGTATCGCAAAATGTATCGTTGCAAGCACCGGTTGAATCACTAATAGTTAAACAAATAGCGTAGGTTCCCGAATTGGTAATAGTAGTGAAAGGTGTTACATTGTTGCTCACAAAACCGTTGCCAAAATTCCAAGTGTAGCTTAAATTGTTTCCTTGTGAAGTATTTACAATTGTAACCAAACCTGCTGTGTTGGCAGGAGCGTTAGGCATAATCATAAATCCTGCCGTGCAAGGTCCTTGGAAAGGATTCCCGGCATTCCACCATTGTAAGTCAACATAAATTGTAGTGCACGTGGTGTAAGTACAACCGTTGTATGCAGTTGTTAGGCAAACATTGTAATAGCCCGATGAGGCATAGGTATGTGTAGGGTTTTGTAGCGTTGAGGTATTGCCGTCACCAAAGTTCCAGCTATAGCTTGCAGAAGGAGAAGGGTTAACGTTACTTACACCCCCCATGAAAAACACCTGTCCGGCATTGGAGCTATTGTAGTTAGCCTGATAATTGATATAAGCATTGCATGATGGTGAAGATGCAGGGCCTGTGATCACGCTGGTACTGAAAGTTGCCACACAACCTGTTGCATCTGTTACAGTTACAATACCCCAATTTTGTCCTGCATTAGCAAATGTTACTGTAGGGTTTTGAAGATTACTGGTTGAGCCATCAGAAAAAACCCATGAGTAAGTATATGGTGCTACTCCGTTTGGAAATGACATAAAATAAGCCATGTTGGTATTTAATGAATCGGCCCAAGCTTGTGCTCCAACCCCGCATGAAGTATTGCTACCGCCACCATTATTGCAGTTTTGAGCATTTACAGTAATGGTGGAATTACCGGTAATCATTTGATTATAACTGTAGGTTTGTGTTGGGGAGCAAGTACTTAATGAAATTGAACCTGATGCATAGGCAAAAAATCCTGAATCGGGTAGTTGCACATAAGCAGGGAAACATAAGCTGTATGGAAGGTTAACATTGGTGAGTGTTTGTGATTGGGTATTGGTTGTACCATTGGCATAATACGTTAATGTTACCACAATAGGTGAATTTGGCTGTGGTCCTGAAATGTTTACACATACCTGCACATTGTAACCTTGTGCAAATGCTGCTGCACTTGTAAACAAAGCAATCATTAAACTAAGTAATTTTCTTTTCATTGGGTTTTAAATTTTTAAATTGTTTTTTACGTAAACGTGTTTTTATTTAATTAGGGGACAAATATACTAAATAATTAAATGTATTGATTTGCTAATCAGCAAAATAAATATCGCTTTTATTGGGATTACAAAAAATACGTTGTAGTTAAATCTTTGGCCTACAAGATATTTCCATTGGTATAACACATGTTTGCGGGCAGTAAAATACATCTCATTAAAATATTTATTAATTAATAAATGATTATATTTAGGTCATTATAATTGATTAAATAAATGTCATACTATGTTTACAAATAAAAACCACAACAGAACAATTGTGCATATGGATATGGACTGTTTTTTTGTATCGGTATCATGCTTAATGGATGCACGTTTAAAAGGCAAGCCTGTATTAATAGGAGGCAGCAGCGATAGAGGTGTGGTGGCCGCCTGTAGCTATGAGGCAAGGGCCTATGGTATTCACTCGGCCATGCCAATGAAAAATGCCAAGCGTCTTTGTCCCGAAGCATTCGTTGTAAGAGGCGACTATGAGCAGTACAGCAAGTATAGCGATATGGTAACAGATATTGTAAAAGAGTCGGTGCCCTTATATGAGAAATCTTCGATAGATGAATTTTACATGGATTTAACAGGCATGGATCGCTTTTTTGGGTGCTATCAATTGGCTTCTGAACTGCGACAGCGCATTATTAAAGAAACCGGGTTACCAATTTCATTCGGAATGTCGCCCAATAAAACTGTGAGCAAAATTGCTACTGATGAGGCCAAGCCCAACAATCAATTAAAGATAGATGTTGGCTTCGAAAAAAGTTTTTTAGCTCCCCTATCGGTAAAAAAAATTCCCATGATTGGCGAAAAAACGTATCATTTATTGCGCACTATGGGAGTCGAAAAAGTATATACGTTACAGCAAATGCCTGTTGAGCTGATGGCAAAAGCGTTTGGCGAAAACGGCATAAGCATTTGGCGTAAAGCCAATGGAGAAGATGATTCACCGGTTGTGCCGTACAATGAAAGAAAAAGTTTAAGTACCGAAGAAACCTTTGAAAACGATACAATAGATGTTGGCATGATTAAAAATTTGCTCATCAAAATGACCGAAAAATTAGCTTATCAACTGCGCTCAAGCAATAAACTTACTGCCTGCGTAACTATAAAAATAAGGTATTCCAATTTTGATACCCATACAACGCAGTGCAGGGTACCTTACACGGCAGCCGATCATTTACTTATTCCAAAAGTAAAGGAACTATTCGATAAATTGTATGAAAGAAGAATGCTTATCAGACTGGTAGGCGTACGTTTCAGTCACTTGGTTGGAGGTGGTCAGCAAATAAACTTGTTTGAAGACAGCGAAGAAATTATTCGCCTATACCAAGCTATGGATAAAATGAGACAGCGCTACGGAGCCGATAAGGTAGGCCGCGCTGTAGCTATGGGCATTCACACACGATCTTTTAACCCATTTAAAGGATAAGGAAACACATCCCAACCACTTTTGGTAACACAATTATCTTAGATAAAACAAAAGTTAGGCTTGTTTGTCTAATTTAACAATTACTTGATATTGCCGCGCTTTTAAACGTTAATTTTGCACATTATTTATTGATGAAACTTAAAGCGTTAATCGTAATTTTAGTGTTGTGGGTGTGCAAAAGCAACGCCCAATGTGTGCTCATTAATGAGGTAATGATTAATCCCAACAACACGTGTGACGGTTCTTGTATGCCAAGTACAGCCGAGTGGATTGAACTTTTTAATACTTGCAATACTCCTGTAGATATCAGTTGTTACGTGATTACCGATGGTGACTTTTCGGTTACAATACCCTCGGGCTCTAGCATTCCGGCAAACGGATACTTTGTTATTGGCAGCAACAACTCAGGCGGAGCTGTAAATGTAAACATTGCTACTTGTGGTTGTACCGCAGGATTGGCAGCCGAAATAGGCATCCTTTCAAATAATGCCGAACAACTGCTGTTGCTCAACAGTGCAGGTGCACAGCAAGATGCCATTTACTGGGGAGCGGGGCAATTCCCCATGAATATTACCTCCGCAACATTGGGCCCTTGTGCACCATTAATCATAAATCGTCCGAACAATACAGGATTTGCTGTTGTACCGGTAGCTAATGATGGTTGCTCAGTAGGTAGAACATGTGATGCCTCTGCTACTTGGCAGGTAAAGTGTGGTGGAAATATATCAAAAGGTGCAAGCAATGGCATGATGGGAGTTCCGGCATTTAGTGCCTCAAACACCAATGTATGCCCGGGAGACTGCATCAGTTTTACCGACAATAGTCAAGGAAACCCGATTTCATGGTTTTGGAATTTTTCGGGTGCCGCAACAGGCACTGCCAATGTTCAAAACCCAAGTTCAATTTGTTACAACAACCCGGGAACCTATTCGGTAACGCTGCAAATTTCTAATTCTTGTGGCACTTTCACCAGTACACAAACAGGTTACATTACTGTAGGATCTGGCGCTACGCCAAACATTACCGCCAATGGGTTAACTGATTTTTGTGAAGGTGGAAATGTGGTGCTTAGCACCAATACAAGTGGTACGTATCAATGGCAACAAAACGGGGCCGATATTTTAGGAGCAAATAATGCCTCGCTTACCGTTAACGAAAGCGGTGTTTACACGGTTTCTGTTTCGAGTGGTGCTTGTGCAGGCCTTTCTAACGAAATTACTGTCAATGTTTTTACCGCTCCTATTGCTCAAATCAATGCCTTGTCTGCAACAACTTTTTGTGATGGCGACTCATTAATTTTACAAAATACCGATACGGCAGCAAGCTATCAATGGCTGTTTAATGGCGCACCCATCACAGGCCAAAGCAATCAAAGTACAACTGCCGATCAAGCTGGCAGCTACACCATACAAGTAACATCAGCCGAGGGTTGTACAGCCATATCGGCTCCTGTTAATGTGGTGTTGCTCAATGCCGCACAGCCCACAATTGCCTCAGCAAACGGGCAGCTTAGTTTTTGTCAGGGTCAATCATTGCAACTTACAGCAACAGCCGGCATGGACAGTTATCAGTGGTACCTCAATAATTTACCCATTGCAGGCGCAACCAACCAGGCATATACTGCAACAGCAACAGGCAGCTATAGCGTGGTAAATACCGCAGCAAATGGTTGTTCTGCTTCATCTGAGTCGGTAATTATTAATTTGTTGCCCTTGCCAACAGCATTGGTAACCCCCAGCGGTCCTATTCTCATTTGTAATGCAGTTCCCGCATTGTTACAAGGTCCAACTGGCGCAGCCGCATATCAGTGGTATAACGAAAACGGTATTATTGCAGGTGCTGTTTCTGCAAACTTTTCGGCAGCTCAAACAGGCAACTATTATGTAAATATTACGAATGCTGATGGCTGTACGGCCAACTCAAATACAGTTGTAGTATCGTTCAATACTGGTATTACAGTGAACATTTTTAATCCCAATCCTGCACCATGTGAGGGCGATTTGGTGTTCTTAAGCACCACACAAAACTATCCTCAAATTAATTGGTCAAATGGTGAAGATGGCATTCAAATAGCTGTAAGCGCATCAGGAAAGTACAGTGTGGTTGTTGTTAATAGTGGTGGTTGCACAGCTACCGATGAGGTAGAACTTGACTTTGCACCACGCCCGCGCGTTGAAGCAGGAGATGATGTGTACAGCGATTGTGTAGAAGGTGCACTCCTCTCTGGGTATGGCAATGGTATTCCTACATGGGAACCTGCCGAGGGCTTAAGTAATACCAACACTTTTGAAGTGAATGCCTTTCCTGAAAACACCAAGTGGTATTACCTTACGGTTGATAATGGAACGTGCAAGGCAACCGATTCTGTGAAGGTATTCGCTATGTGCAGCTCTGTTTATGTGCCCGGTGCTTTCACACCCAACGATGATGGCACCAATGATATGTTTAAAGCCATTGGTATGGATGTAAATGATTTTAGCATGATTATTTTTAATCGCTGGGGCGAAAAAATCTTCGAAACTAAAGATATCAATCAGGGTTGGGACGGAACCTACAAAGGTGCACCCTCCCCGGTTGGACTATATATTTGGCAAATTGAAGCCAACGACAATAACGGGAAAACATTGCTTACCGATATTCAAAGAAAAGGTACCGTTAGTTTAATCCGTTAAAACCCTAATAATCAGCAATTGGCACCAGGTGCATTTTTGCATTGTGTGCATAATTCCCAATAGCAATGAAATTGTGAAACTATTTGAATTCAAAAGTTATTATACATATATTTGAATATCAAAAAAGGATCTAATGAAAAAATTATTCGCCCTTGCTATTTCTTTTGCTGCCAGTATGCATTTGCTTGCAGCCAATACCGATGAGCTTAAGTTACAAATTAAATCTTTCCCTCGCGTTGCTAAAAATGATACTCAGGCCGGTCTAACATTTGAAATCACTACAGTAGAAAGAGATTTTAAGGGAGAAGTGGTTTTACACCTTGCCATCGATGAGCGGATGGTGAAAACCCAGCAATTATCAGTTGATTTGCCTGTTGGAAAAAGCATAGAAATATCAACCGATATACTCATTCATGAATCTTTGCAGGCGCATCAATTACAATTATGGCTCGATGACGCAGCAGGCAACAATATTCCCAAATCAAGCTCAACAAGCAAAGTTGACTTTTTTGTTGCAAGAAACACCGTGCCTCAGTTGCCCTTGATTGAAGAGTTCACCAGCAGTACCTGTGGCCCCTGCGCATCATTCAATACTACATTTGATCCATTTTTATCTTCTATTGATGCCAATATACCTGGTGGTCAAGCAGCTGCTGTAAAATATCAAATGAATTGGCCTCCTCCGGGCGATGATCCTAGTTTTAATTCTGATGGCAACTCGAGAAGAAACAGCTATGGTGTCAACTCAATCCCGTTATCCTACTTAAACGGTGTTGCCACCTCAACCTTCAATCAAGCAGTGATTGATGCTGCCTCAGGCCAATCGCCATTTAACCTCACACCATATTTTTACTTGTCGGGCGACACCATCAAAGCTACTTGTACTGCAGAGTCATTTACAAACATGACCGAAATACTGCGCCTTTACCTGGCCCTTACCGAAGATTTTTACACCTATACAGGTGGTACCACCAGCCAAACAACCTTTCATTATGTGATGCGAAAAATGTTGCCCAATTATGTTGGCACAGTGCTCACCAACATTAATGCAGACACTACATTTATTACCAACAGAAACTATAAACTTACCTATGGCAATGTGGTGCCAAGTAGTTTCAATATTTGGGGAACTAGTGCGGGATTTACACTTGTTACTTGGATTCAGAATACCTCCACCAAGGAGGTTTTTCAGGCAGCTGTAGCCAACACCCCAAGTGCCCAGTTCTTGCATGAAAGCAGTGTAACCTCAGGCCTGCAAATATATCCTAATCCTGCCGAAGAATTTTTTTCCTTAAAGCTCGAATTGAGTGAGCCGGCTAATGTTTCATATACTTTGAGCGACCTCAGCGGAAAATTGGTTCAGCAGCCGGTTACGCAACAACTTCCGGCAGGAAAACACCTGCTGCAAACATCGACAGCCGAGCTGCGTGCAGGTATTTATGTGTGCTCGGTGAAAGCCAATTACCAAGTGTATACCCAAAGGGTAACGGTGATAAAATAAATCTATTTGTTAAAATTACTTTTATTGCCAAACATTAATTTTTATCCATTGTTATTCTACAGTCATTCTAACGTGTTTTAATTTATTATACTATGAAGTTTAAACAAGTGAACATCAAAGAAGAATTGTTTTTGCAAAAGCACAAACAGGAAACCATTCTCGATCAGGTTTCATCTATTTTAAGTGCCTCGGTACAAGTAGACGAAGATGTACTCTATCGTTTACAGCATGAATCCGTAGAACCATTATTAGATGTTGAGACACTTGATGCAGCAGACAAAGAGCAGTTGTTTAACCTAAACCAAATTAAATCTATCTGCCTCAAATATAATCTAAGGTTTCTCGACTCTTCATTTTTTAAGCCGACATTTCCTTATGAGGCCATTAGTAAAATTAAGTCATTTGAGAGTAAATACAACGTAAAGATTAAAAACTTTAAGATAATTGCTCCTGCTGAGGTTTTCAAACTTGAGGATTGCCATAAAGACCCCTTGTTATTCGCACAACTTGCCGACAATAGGTATTATTTGATACATCAATGGGGTAACGATTTGGCATGGTATAGAGCGCTTATCTCCTATCCAATAAAAAGCATATACAGTTACTTTATTTTCATGTGGTTTCCGGCTGCACTGATTGCTTTCGGACTTCCTTTTTCATGGCTAAATGTAACACCTGAGCATGAGTTTTCATTAAGGATATGGTTAACGGTGCATACCTTCATTGCTTTGTTTTTCTTCATCATCTTTTTGGGATCTACTGCGCATAAGAATTTTAGCGACAATAGTTGGGACAGCAAGTATTATAACAGCTAATTATAACGCTCCGCTTTCGATGAGTAATTTCGTTTTGTAAACGGCAGCTATCGTTATTGCATCTGTTACCTCACCTTTATCAACCATATCAAAAAGTTTGGCGAAAGGTATTTTCTTTACTTGTAATACCTCTGTTTCTTCCGGCTCTGCCTCATGAAAGCTCAGGTCGCGTGCCACAAAAACAATGGCCTCTTCGTTGCTTGCTGAGTTACTTAGGTGCATTCTCATAATTTCGATATAGGTATTGGCTTTAATACCTGTTTCTTCTAATAATTCCCGTGCAGCCGACTCTTGATAAGGAACATCGGGATGTCCACCACCTTCGGGGATTTCCCAACTATAGTTGTTTGTTGGATAACGGTATTGCCCCACAATCCATGTATTATAGTGCTCATCAAGTGGCAATACACCTATCGCTTTATTTTTAAAGGTAATGGTGCTGTATGTAGCAGGATTGCCCGCAGGGTTGAGTACCTCGTGTTTGGTAATTAAAATCCATGGTGATTCGTATACTTCCTGCGATTGAAGTGTTTTCCAGGGGTTTGTTTCGTTGGACATAGGGAATAAAAAAGCCGAAGTTTTCACTTCGGCTTAAACTTATCTTTTATAATTATCTTAATAAAGTAATGGTACCGTGTAGCTCCTCTTCTTTGCCATTAAGCGTTGTTAGTTGAACAATGTAGTAGTACACTCCTGCTTCGGAGTCGCCACCATCCCAACCGGTTTTTGGATCGGTCCATTCGTAAACTTTTCTACCCCAACGGTTAAATATTTGAGCATTGAATTGACTTACACTGAGTCGGTTGAAAGAAAACACTTCGTTCGAACCATCGCCATTTGGTGTAAAGATGTTAGGAACTTCACCATCTACCACAATTTTAAGCGTGTCGTAGGTGAAGCACCCTGGTGTATTGTAGGCAGTAAGAATTACTTGGTATTCGCCTTGCAATTCAAAAATGTGCACAGGTGAAAAAGCAGTACTGGTATCAGTATCACCAAAGTTCCACAAGTAGGTGGTTGCACCGGTACTGTTGTTGGTAAAATTAACTGTAAGCGGATAAGAGCCAGACATAGGATCGGCAGTGAAAGAGGCGTTTACACCTAACACTTGCGGCACAAATACAGTGTCTTCTGCAACACAACCATTGTCATCTTTTACAGTGATGTAGTAAATTCCTGATAACAAATTATTGATCGTATCATTTGGCGAACCATTGCTCCACCCGTAGGTGTATGGTTGCGTTCCTCCTGTAACATTGATCACTGCTGCCAAGCCATTCAGTTCGCCACAAGTTTCGGGCGTTGCAAGGGCAAGGTAGCGGATGTTTACGGTATCAACCGTAGCTGAACCGGTAACTGTTCCCGGGCAGGCACCTTGATCGGTAAGTGCGGTAATGATAAATGGTCCAGGGATACTGTCTTGATAAACAAAAGGAGAAGCTACATTGGTAAATGATAGCGTGTCGCCACCAACCACGTATGTAAAGTTAAATGGTCCGTTTCCGTTGATATTGATGGTTACATCGGCAGTTGTTCCATTCGGACAAATCGTTCTTGGCCCTGTTTGAACAATTCCACCGCCACTGATTACCGCGGTTGGTGCAGGAATAATATTAATTGTATCGAGGTCACTTACATTAACACATGGAGCAGGCGCTGCTGCGGTTACAGTAACTACCACAAAACCGTTATTGATGTCGGCAGCCGTTGGAGTGTAAGAAGTACTTGCAGCTGTTGGATTGCTAAATGTTCCTGTACCATTCACGAGTACCCATTGATAGCCGTTCACTGAACCTGTGGTAACAGCAGTAAATGATATGTTAGCATTGGCACAAACACTATTGGGAGCTTGAATAGATACTGTTGGTGGAGTACTAAATGTTACTATCAATGAGTCGATGGCCGGAGGACAGTTGCCCGCAGGGTCGTCAGTAGTTAAATAAATGGTGATACTTCCTGCAGTAAAATCAGCCGCGCTTGGCGTGTAAATCGTGCTTAAAGCAGCAGCATTACCAAACGAACCCGTTCCGTTGGTAGACCAAGTACCACTTGTTCCCAATCCACTCACATTACCATTGAGGGTAATTGGAGGACCACCACTTCCACATAGATTTTGGTCGATACCTGCGCTTGATATAGCACCCAATTGCACTGCTAATTGAACAACATCAAAAATACTAGGGCAAGCGGGTGTACCATTCATGGTGAGCACTAAATTCACAAATCCAACGCCAGCATCATTTAACGATGGATTATAAAAGGTAGTATCATTGTTTGGACTGGTAAATGTGCCTGTTCCTCCTGTCCATGTGAGGTTATTACTGTTGGGGCCCGTGGCTAAACCTTCAATCAGTGCACCTAGTCCGGTACAAGTTGAAAGGTCAGGACCTGCGTCAATATTTTGTTCTGCAATGACCACCACCGAAGTATCCGTTGTTGTTGGGCATCCAAACCCTGTAATGGTGTTGGTAATGGTGTAGGTTCCAGCAGCCGAAGAGTCAACATTGATTTCTCCTGTGTTTGGATTTAAAAATACCAAACCGGCAGGGGAAGATGTAAACAATCCCGCACTGGCCAATGAGTCGAATATAGGTGCGGGCACAGTTCCACCTGAACAGAATGTTAAAGGAGGATAATAATGATTGGGATCGGGCGCAGGTGTGATGGTAATGGTAACAGTAAGTGTATCAAAACAACCTCCATTGGTACCAATACGGTCTACCTCGTAAGTTCCGGGGGAACTTGCACCTAAATCAATTGCTCCTGTGGTAGTGTTGGTAAATACCAATCCTGCAGGTGTAGCACTGAAATCACCAACTGAGCCGGGGCCTAGTGTAGGGGTAACAATAATGTTATCGGAACAAAAAGTTGCCGAAGGATAGAAGAAGGATAAATCGGGAGCCGGTGCAGCATTTACCTGCACAGTATCAGTATAAGTAAAGCCACTGCATAAGTCATCGATAGAAGCTACATAACTCGTTGGCACTGTTGGACTCACAGTAACGCTTGTGCCTGTTCCAATTACACCTGCACCAACTTCAGACCAGGTAATTGTTCCTGAAGCACCCAAAGTAACGGGTGAAAAAGGGATGTTGCTGATGAAATAGTTGTTGGGATCGTTAGGATCTGGTGCAAATCGGGTGCCTTCGTTTGATACCGCCCACGGCACACCTGCGTTACGGCCTGCGTTTACAAAAGCAATGGTTCCACCATTGTTTTGAATGGCATGAACTGCCTGTCCACCATTCCAGGTTGGGCAAATAGGTTTGTCAATGATGTGTGTTTCAATTACGCTACCATTTTCATGCAGCTGAATTTGTGAGGAGAAACTTAATGAAGTGCAACTAAACATAGCAACACTACAATATTCCACAGTAAAAATACGATTAGGAGCGGTTCCTACAGTGGCATAGCGGATTGTTCCTCCTGATGGCGGAAGTAAATCTTGCCAAGGACCAAGAATAGCATTGTGTGTTGCCGCTTGACCCGGATCAGGAACAGGATTGGTAATGGTCCAAGGTGACCCACCCCCAGCACCTCCAAGGTTGAAGGTAATGTAGTTATTGGTGGAAATTACACACTGTGTGTATGTATTTCCAAAGAAAGTAAAGTTGAAGCCCAAATTAACTACAGCTGGCGCAAACACGTCATCGGCTAATGAATTTCCCGGGCTTGAAAGAATAGTAGGATTTTGATTGCCAACACTGGCATTTAAGGTAACTGAGCCGGGCAAACAAATAGCAGTATCTGGCCCTGCATCAATAATATTTTGTGCAAATAGAGTTTGGCCGAACAGCATGCACAGCAGCGCAGCAAAATGGGTTAATTGTTTTTTCATTTTATGGAATAATCTTTGAAATCAATTTACAAATGTATAATTTTTTTTGTAACAAAGCATTTTATAACTCCCTCCCCCCCATGATTACCCCAATTCTATCTTAATAAGTTGTTCTTTCAATTAAAATTGAATCATTTTTTTTGTTTTACTGAATAATCATTTTAATATTGCAATTTGGTTTAAGTTCTAACAATAGTGCAATCAAACACAACTATGATAACTAAAAAATTAATGGCATCATTGATGCTTTTTCTCAACTGCTCCCTTTTAATCGCAGGAGAAATAACTGTTGAAGGTAACTTTATGGGTAAAAATATATTCGTAACAAATCCTTACAGATCAAGTAATAACGTAGGTTTTTGTGTGACCGAAGTATTTGTGAACGGCAAGCTTACTACCGATGAAATTCAACAAAGTTCGTTTGAAATTGACTTGATTTCTTTACAACTGGTAGTTGGACAAAAAGTTACCATTAAAATTAAGCATACTGACGGTTGCAAGCCCAAAATTGTTAACCCCGAAGATTTAAAGCCAAGAGCCACCTTTGAAGTTATTTCGGGGTCAATGAAAGTAACCAAAGATGGTATGTTTACATGGACAACCGTTAAAGAAACAGGTAAATTAGATTTTATTGTTGAGCAAAAGCGTTGGAACAAGTGGGTAATGGTAGGTAAGGTGGAAGGAAGAGGAACTGCCGATCAGCATACCTACTCTGTAAAATACGATGCCTACAGCGGTGAAAATATTATCCGTGTACGACAAAATGATGTTGCCGGTGGTAAGGTTTCCGAACCTATCAAGTACAGATCGATGTCTGCTCCTGTAACTTTTACTCAGGGTAAGGATCAAAGCATAACCTTTAGTGCTGACACCAAATGGGAAGTGTACGATTTATTCGGAAATATTGCCAAGCAAGGAAGAGGCAGCGAAATTGATGTCAGCGATTTAAAGAAAGGTACTTATCAAATGAACTACGATAACAAATCAGGAGACAAGTTCATTAAAAAGTAGTGATACAAAAATCTTATATAAGCCCTATCAAATAGGGCTTTTTTTATAACCTTCATTGACATGAATAAAATTGAACACATTGGCATTGCTGTAAAAGATATAAATGCTGCAAACGATATTTACACCAAATTGATGGGTGCGGCCCCATACAAGCAAGAAGAGGTAGAAAGTGAAAAGGTAATGACCTCCTTTTTTGCAAACGGACCAAATAAAATAGAATTGCTTGCCGCTACCGATGATCAAAGCGCAATTGCGCGTTTTATTGAAAAAAAAGGGGAAGGCATTCATCATATTGCATTTGCTGTTGACGATATTTATGCCGAGATGAAGCGCCTGCAACAAGAGGGCTTTCAGCTGCTTTCAGATGCCCCAAAAAAAGGTGCCGACAATAAGCTGATTTGTTTTGTTCATCCAAAAGGAACAAACAGTGTTTTGATTGAACTTTGTCAAGAAATACAATAGTCCTACCTACTGCCGGTAATGCCCAAAATTTTAATTATCCGTTTCAGCTCCATAGGCGATATTGTGCTTACTTCACCTGTAATACGCTGTATCAGCAAACAGGTGCAGGATGTTGAAGTACATTTTCTTACTAAGCAGTCTTTTGCATCAATTGTGGAGGCAAACCCCTACGTTAAAAAAGTGTATGCCATTCACAAGCATGTGTCGGAGGTAATGCCCTTGTTGAAAAGTGAAAATTATGATTTTGTAGTTGATTTACACCATAATTTAAGGTCGTGGCAAGTGATGTTGCAGCTGAATACAGCACATCAAAGTTTCCCAAAACTGAATTACGAAAAATGGTTACTTGTACAATTCAAGTTGAATAAATTGCCTGCCACACATATTGTAGACCGCTATATGACAGCAGCAGCGCCACTGCATGTAAACAATGATTTACAAGGACTCGATTTTTTTATTCCTACTAAGCATGAGGTTGCCTTGTCATCACTTCCCGAAAATTTTAGGAAAGGATACGTGGCATTAGTGATTGGGGCGCAGCATTTCACCAAGCGATTGCCTAATCACAAACTGATAGCCTTGTGTAATCAAATGCATTTGCCTGTAGTATTGATTGGAGGAAAAGATGATTACGCTAATGCAGCTGCAATTGAAAATCAATGTGGGAATTTGGTTTTTAATGCTTGCGGACAATACAACCTCTTTCAGTCAGCATCGCTAATTAGGCAGGCCTCGCTCGTAATTACTCACGATACCGGCATGATGCATATTGCTGCTGCTTTCCAAAAGAAGACGATCTCAGTATGGGGAAATACAGTACCCGAATTTGGGATGTATCCATACTTACCGATGCATGCAGAGCGCAGTTATATGGCAGAAGTTAAAAACTTGAACTGCCGCCCTTGTTCAAAAATTGGAAAAACAGCATGCCCCAAAGGTCATTTCAAATGCATGGAGGAAATAGATATCGATATTATTTTAAAGCAAGCTGTATTATTCACCACATGATTTTATACTTTTGTAAAGTATCAAAAAAAGCATGAACGAAAATTTAGATCCATCGGCAGAGAAGCTCAACAATACTGAAAAAGAAATTGAGAAGGTACTGCGGCCTGTTGAATTTGATGATTTTATGGGACAACAAAATGTGGTGGAAAATTTGCGCATTTTTGTGGAGGCCGCTAAAAAAAGAAATGAAGCACTTGATCATGTGTTATTGCATGGCCCTCCGGGTTTAGGTAAAACCACTCTTGCCAATATCATTGCCTTTGATATGGGTGTGAATATCAAAACTACTTCGGGTCCTGTGCTAGATAAACCGGGAGACTTGGCCGGATTGCTCACCAATTTAGAACCTAATGATGTTTTATTTATTGATGAAATACATCGATTGAGTCCGATAGTGGAGGAATATTTGTATAGCGCTATGGAGGATTACAGGATTGATATCATGATTGATACCGGACCTAATGCGCGCTCGGTGCAAATCAATTTAAATCCTTTCACCCTAGTGGGCGCAACTACCCGATCGGGTTTACTTACTTCCCCGCTAAGAGCAAGGTTTGGTATTAACTCACGATTGCAATATTATGATGTAAAATTGCTGACCCAAATTGTGATACGCTCCTCCGAAATTTTAAAAGTACCAATTGATGAGATAGCGGCTTATGAAATTGCCCGAAGAAGCCGTGGTACACCACGTATAGCGAATGCACTGTTGAGAAGGACAAGAGATTTTGCACAAATAAAGGGCAATGGAACTATTGATGTTGAAATAGCTCAATTTGCGCTCAACGCCTTGAATGTTGATAAAAACGGACTTGATGAAATGGATATTAGAATTTTAAGTACCATCATCGATAAGTTTAAAGGGGGGCCTGTTGGGCTTACTACCATATCTACTGCTGTTGGTGAGGAGGCAGAAACAATTGAGGAAGTATACGAGCCTTTTCTCATTCAGGAAGGTTACATGAGTCGCACGCCAAGAGGAAGAGAGGCAACTGAACTTGCCTATCGACATTTAGGTAAACTACACAGCAAAGATAAAGGCACTTTGTTTGAATAATATTGCTTGCACCTATTGACCTATTTTATTCATAATTTTACAACAATAGGGCTGCAATTCGGTTTATCATCAGTACAACTAGCAAGTGATCTTACATCATATAATGAAAAGCAAATCATTTGATAGTATAACATCCATAGGTTATTTGATGAAGTTTGTTACCGTTCAAAGTTCTTTCCACCAAATAGTCCTTATCAATTTAAAGCATCGATTAAAAAAACTTATATGACAATAACATCTATTAAAACACTCGGAGCACTCAAAAAAAGCGGGTATCAATACAAAAGTATTAAAGAGGAGTTACGCCAAAACCTCATCGAAAAAATGAAGAAAAGAGAACCTGTTTTTGAGGGAATCTATGGCTATGAAGACACCGTTATTCCTGATATTGAGCGTGCCATATTATCTGGTCACAATATGAATTTACTGGGCCTAAGAGGACAAGCAAAAACACGCATGGCCAGAATGATGGTGAATTTATTGGATGAATATGTACCGGTAGTGGCTGGCTCTGAGCTGAACGATGACCCTATGAAACCCTTGTCGGGATATGCTCACGATTTGATTAAACAGCACGGTGATGATACACCAATTGGCTGGATGCACCGAAACGAACGTTATGCCGAAAAATTAGCTACACCGGATGTTTCGGTGGCAGACTTGATTGGCGATATTGACCCCATTAAAGCAGCCAATTTGCGTTTAAGTTATGCCGATGAGCGAGTGATTCATTTTGGAATTATTCCGAGAAGCAATCGCTGTATTTTTGTGATTAATGAATTACCCGATTTGCAGGCAAGAATACAGGTTGCGCTATTTAATATTTTGCAGGAAGGCGATATACAAATCAGAGGATTTAAATTGCGTTTGCCGCTTGATATACAGTTTGTATTTACTGCAAACCCTGAGGATTACACCAATAGAGGATCTATTGTAACTCCACTCAAGGACAGGATTGGAAGTCAGATTCTTACGCACTATCCCAAGGATGTTAAAATGGCAGCGGTAATTACTTCTAAAGAGGCAAAAAGAAATCACACCGAGGCCGATGTGAAGGTTCCGGGTGTGGCTGCCGAATTGTTGGAGCAAATTGGATTTGAGGCAAGAGGAAGCGAATATATAGATGCTAAAAGCGGTGTTTCGGCACGTTTGAGTATTTCTGCCTATGAAAATTTATTGAGCGCTGCTGAAAGGCGATGCATCTTGAACAGCGAAAAAGAAACAATGGTGCGTGTAAGCGATTTCAGTGCTGTTATACCGGCCATTACAGGTAAGGTAGAATTGGTTTATGAGGGCGAGCAAGAAGGATCTTTTATTGTGGCCAATCATCTTATTGCAAAAGCAATCAGAACAACTTTTCCGAGATACTTTCCATCTGCCGAAAAATCAAAGAAAAAAGAATCAACAGATCAGGTTTACAACGAAATTTTAGAGTGGTTTGCTCAAGGTAATTCGGTTGATTTGTTTTTTGAAATGAGTAATCAACAGTATCGCAAAACACTGGATAGTGTGGTTGGATTAAAAACACTTGTTGCTGATTTATATCCCAAAGCTGCCAAAGACGAGCTTTATTTCATGATGGAGTTTGTATTACATGCATTGTCAGAATACTCCAAGTTGAGTAAAGGTATGCTTGAGCGTGGCAATCGTTTTGGCGACATGTTCAGTTCAGTTTTTGGAAGTAATTTTTCGTAATCGCTTGTTATAAATACCGATGCGCGCAGTTATTCAAAGAGTTGCCGAAGCTCATGTAAAGGTAAATGCAGAGATAGTTGGCGAAATTGGCAATGGCCTGTTGATTTTATTGGGCATTGAAGAAGCAGATACCGAGGAAGATATGCTTTGGCTGATCAATAAAATCATTAACCTCAGAATTTTTAATGATGAGGCCGGTGTTATGAATATATCGTTAATAGATGCACACGGGCAAATATTATTAATCAGTCAATTTACGTTGCATGCCAGCACAAAAAAGGGCAACCGCCCATCTTATATCAAAGCGGCAAAGCCCGAATTAGCCAAACAAATTTACCATCGCTTCTATCAATTATTACTTTCGCAATTCCACGGCAAGGTGGCATGTGGTATTTTTGGTGCCGATATGAAAGTGAGACTGATAAATGATGGGCCTGTGACCATTATTATTGACACTAAACAACGAGAGTAGTATTAGCTTTAGTTGTTGTAAACATCAGTATACTGTAGCTATAAATAATCGAAAAAGTAATTCGATATCTTCTGCATGAGGTGTACGCGGTCTTTACCCGTTACATTGTGCAAATGCCCCGGGTAGGCAAAATAATCGAGTTGCACATTTTTTTCAATTGCTTTTTTAATGAATTGCAAGCTGTGTTGCCATACCACCACATCGTCAGAGGTGCCATGTATGAGCATTAATTTTCCTTTAAGCTTGTCGGCATAATTCAATAAATTATTTGCTTCATATCCTGCTTTATTGCTTTGTGGGGTATCCATGTATCGCTCTGTGTACATCACTTCGTAGTAGCTCCAATCAATCACAGGTCCTCCTGCAACAGCCACTTTAAATACATCCGGCTGTCGTGTCATTAAGGAGGTTGTCATAAATCCGCCAAAGCTCCAACCATGCACACCCAAGCGTGTGGCATCAACAAATTTTAATGATTTCAAGTAGTTTACACCATCAAGCTGATCTTCCATTTCGGCTGTGCCTAATTGCCTGAAGGTAGCTTGTTCAAAGGCCTTTCCTCTTGCTTCCGAACCTCTATTGTCGAGTGTAAATACTAAATATCCTTTCTGAGCCATGTAGTGAAACCACAAATTAGCACCGCCCAACCAGCTGTTGGTAATCATTTGTGCATGTGGTCCACCATATAAATAAACCACTACCGGATATTTTTTGGTACTATCAAAATCGGCAGGTTTAAACAGGCGACAATATAATTTATCGCCATGTCGGTTATTGATATCAAACAATGTTAGATCACCAATTTTGTAGTCGCTGAGCGGGTTTGCCGACTTAAATAATTCCTGTACTTTTTTTGTTTTAAGGTTAATCAATTGCACCACGTTGGGTGTGCTTACATTAGAAAAATAATTTAAGAAGTAGTTACCGTTCTCACACATCAGTGTTCTGTTGTAGCCATTTCCCGTGGTCAATTTGTTCATTTTTCCATCGAGTAAATCAGTACTGTAAAGGTCTCTGTTGAGGGGACTTTCTTTGGTGGCTTCATAAAATACCTTGTCGCCCTTTTCACTGTATCCCATTAAATTGGTAATTTCCCAATTTCCTTGTGTGAGCTGTTTTAGTAATTTTCCATTAGTATCATACAGGTAAAGATGATTCCATCCATCTCGTCTGCTTTGCCATATAAACTGATTGGGCTTCCCGGGTACAAAACTTAAAGCGTGAAGCGGTTCTACATACTTTTCATCGGTTTCGGTAAATAGTGTTTTAATAAAATCACCATTGTCGGTATTGTAGCAGTTCAGTTTCATTTCGTTTTGATCGCGATTTAACTCAGCCACATAAATCATTTTATCATCAGGACTGAAAGCAATATTGGTGAGATAGTGATCGGCCGGAGGCGCAGTCTTTAAGTAGGTAACCGACATACTTTTTAGGTTAAAAACACCAATCGTTACATGATGACTGCTGTCGCCCGACATAGGATATTTGATAAGATTTTCTTTAGCCGGTTTTACACTGTAATCAGTAATCGGATAATTTTTAACCATCTTTTGGTCCATACGGTAAAAGGCAAGTGCATTGCCGCTATTGCTCCAAAAGGTACCTTTGTTGATACCAAATTCATTACGATGTACACTTTGGCCATAAACCAAATCATCGCTTCCGTCTTTTGAAATAGGATAAACTTTACCTGCATTCCATAGGTAAAGATTGTTGTTCATTGTGTAAGCAATCATTCCTCTTTTCTTATCTTTATTTTCGGCCTCATCTGGCAAATTTTCGAGTGCCTTTGGCTCCAAAGTTTTTAGGGCCGTAATCCAAAGCCAGCGCTTTTTAGATGCTTTGAACGTAAAACTATTTACATCTTCCCACTCCATCATGGGGAACGAGGAGAGTGTATCTTCTTTACGAAGTTTCAGCGCTGCATTGAGTTCAGTGAGTGGAAGCAAAATTTGTGCTTTATCCTTTTCTGCATTTCCTCTGTAAAGGTTGTTATCTGAACCGATGTAGCTGTAATCGGTAGTATTTTTGATCCACATCAGCTGTTTCAAATTCTGCGGAGCCAAACTTGTTCTTGCTTTCATAACAGCATCTTCCATACTCAACATTTTCTTTTGAGCCATTAAAGAGGGAGAAATAAGCAACAGCAATAAGCATAGTTTTTTCATATCATGATCATTAAGTGTTGCAATATTATAAATTCTTTCGGCAGAAAGAAATTTGCCTGTATGCTTTGAAACAGATTATTTGTAATGCGCAATTCTACATTTACTAATGCGAATTTGGATTAACAAATAAAAAGGAGGGCATCTTGCCAATAGATTTACTACTTTTGACCCACAATCAGGTCAACATTGAAAGTAACTTTTTTAGGAACCGGCACCTCACAGGGTGTGCCTCTCATAGCTTGCAAATGCGAAGTTTGTCAGAGTAGCGATAGCAGGGATCAGCGCCTGCGCTCCTCCATTCTTGTATCATGTGGGCCTACTGAATTTGTTATCGATACAGGTCCCGATTTTAGACAACAGATGTTGCGCGAAAATGTGGAAAGACTTGATGCTGTAGTATTTACACATGAACACAAAGATCATATAGCCGGACTAGATGATGTGCGTGCATTTAACTTTGCACAAAAAAGACACATGGATGTGTATGCCACCAACAGGGTGCAAAACGCCATAAAAAGAGAGTTTGCTTATATCTTTGCCGAAGAAAAATATCCCGGAATACCACTCATTAATTTACATGAGATTAACACCTCACCATTTAAAATAAATGAGCTTGAACTTATTCCCATAGAGGTAATGCACT
>JALRAS010000260.1 GCA_023262495.1 Bacteroidia bacterium
CTTCCCACTGTTAGAGCATGAGCAACGGATGTTTGATGCATTTGAAACGAAGTATTGCAAGGCGCATTGGGGGCGCGTTTTGCATCACTTAAAGAAGCAACGCCATGACACTGCGACACTTGAAAACCCTCAACCTTGGCTTGCGGAGTTGCAACGGTTCACTACTCTTTCCGCCACGATCAACAACGCAGCATGCGAGTTTGATTACTTGGCTGTAGTGATTGCAACACGTGGTTTGTACGTAATTGTAAGTGACGCAACATACGATGGCTTGTTACGCACCGCAGGATTGACAGCGCCTCGGCCTGCTGGAATTCTAGGATTTAGCGAATACGCTAATAGCAATGTGCGAATTATCGATGAACGATCCTTGCCAACAACCTCTTTATTAATCTTTGAATGGATGTACAACCGGTGAACATCTGTCCAAAATTTCTGAATCCGAAATATTGGAATTATCCAAAAAAACAAAAAAGGATGTTAACAATCAAATTGGACGACCCCCAAATCAGCTTATTCATACAGTTTCTGCTGCATGTAAAAGTATTCCATACAGTGACG
>JALRAS010000261.1 GCA_023262495.1 Bacteroidia bacterium
ACATTTAATAGCTCTTTTCTTGGTCTTACTGGTTCAGAGAGGGAAATAGATAAAGTCACAACTCAATTTAAGATTTTTTATAATAAAGTGAATGATGGCAGTAAGGCAGGCTATACGATTGATCACAGTGCAGGTTTATATGTGATTGATAAGAACGGGAACGTTAAACTTCACATAAGTTATGGAGAAAAACCTGAAGATATAGCGAGCGACCTCGAAAAACTTATTTAACCAATTAGGTATAAGTCGCTTGATAGTGTTTTAAGTTCTTTTTCTGATGAGCGATATTCAGGAAGTACTTTTTCTACTTCTTCCCAAAAACGATTCGAATGATTCATTTCTCTCAAGTGAGCTAGCTCATGGCAGATCACATAATTAATAATATGTGGCGGCGCTTGAATGAGTCTCCAATTAAGTCTTATCTCTTTTTTTGAATTACAACTTCCCCATCGAGACTTTGCATTTGATAAGTACACATTAGAGGGATGAACATTCAATTTCACGCTAAACACTTCCACCCTGCGAACAAAATCTTTCAATGCTTTGTCTTTTAGCCATTT
>JALRAS010000262.1 GCA_023262495.1 Bacteroidia bacterium
TGCCGTGGGTGTTTTCAAGGGATTTGGCGATAGGCCCTTGATTCAAAACCTCAACTTCTCATTACCTCCGGCAGGTGTGGTGGGTATTATTGGTCCGAACGGCGTAGGAAAAACAACGCTTTTTCGGATGATCATGGGACTGGAGCAACCGGATCAGGGCACGTTTACGGTGGGTGAAACCGTACAAATTGGGTATGTCGACCAGTCACACGAGGGTCTTCTGCCCGAAAAGTCGGTGTTTGAGGTGGTCACCGGTGGAACGGAAACCATGATGCTGGCGGGTCGACAGGTAAACTCCAGGGCCTACCTGTCGAAATTCAATTTCAGCGGCAACGACCAAAGCAAAAAGATTGGTGAATTGAGTGGGGGCGAACGCAACCGCGTGCACCTGGCGATGACCCTGCGGCAGGGGGCGAATGTGCTTTTGCTCGATGAGCCCACCAACGACATTGATGTGAATACCTTGCGTGCGTTGGAGGAAGCCATCGAGAATTTCGCGGGCTGCGCGGTCATTATTTCCCACGACCGTTGGTTTCTTGACCGTGTGTGTACCCATAT
>JALRAS010000263.1 GCA_023262495.1 Bacteroidia bacterium
GGTAAAGCGTCAAACAGCAAATACTGCTGGTACTTTTTACTTTGTTGTATCTAATTATGATAGTAGTGGAAATGTTATAAGTGGTGATGGAACTGATTGGCATTATCCAGCTAATGTAACACCTCCATCAACATCTTGGACTAAATATACATATATAGTTGGACCATATGGTGGTAGTAAAGATCATAGTTCAAGTGCGCGATATATATCAGTAGGATTTATTGCTAACTATACAAGTGGAACTGATGTAATTTATTTAACTGGTTTTAAATGTCGTCCAATTCCAAGATACAGTGGTGATCCATTAACATTATATAATAATGGATCTGTAGGTATAGGAACAACGGCTCCAACTCAAAAATTAGATATCAATGGTTCACTTAGAATTAGAACTGTATCATCAGCTTCTGATACGAATTTCTTAACTGTTGATGGAAGTGGAAATGTTAATTATCGCACAGGTGGTGCGAATGGTACTTCAGGTTCATCTGGAACCAGCGGTGCTAACGGAACCAATGGTACAAACGGTACGAATGGTACATCAGGATCATCT
>JALRAS010000264.1 GCA_023262495.1 Bacteroidia bacterium
GAATGAAATGCACCTCCTACTGGTAATACCAAGGCACGCTTTGCACCCACTGCTTTCATTTGCTCGCAAGCAATTTCAATTCCTTTGATACTTCCAGAAATTACTAATTGACCTGGGCAATTATAATTCGCAGGTACCACTACTTCTCCAGTTTCTTTTTGCACTTGCGCACATACTTCTTCTACTTTTTCATCAGCTAATGCTAACACTGCAGCCATAGTGGATGGTTGAATTTCACAAGCAGCTTGCATAGCTTTTGCACGAATGCTTACTAATTTTAAAGCATCTTCAAAACTTAAAGTTTTATTCGCTACCAAAGCACTAAACTCTCCTAAACTATGACCAGCTACCATATCTGGCTGAACTGAAGGCATGGTTAAATATGCAATGACTGAATGTATAAATACTGCAGGTTGTGTAACATTGGTTTGCTTTAATTGCTCATCAGTTCCTTCGAACATAATATCACTAATACGAAAACCTAAAATATCGTTAGCTTGCTCAAATAATTGTTTGGCTGTTTCGTTTTGCTCATATAAAT
>JALRAS010000265.1 GCA_023262495.1 Bacteroidia bacterium
CTTTTATCCAAACTCTTAATTTTTCCCGCTTTTCATTGGATGTTCTATTACATTCGTTAGAACAATATTGTGTGGGTTTACCACTTTTTGGATGTAATATATTTTTATATCTTTCAAATTCATTTCCACATTTTAAACATTTAACTACTTCTCTATTTTCATTTTTTCGCCATGCATACATCGCATTTTTATCTATAAATCTTTGGTTTCTATGTTTAAAATCAACATAAAATTCTTGACCAGTCCATTCACAAATTTTTTTAATATCTTTCATACTAATATATATTAAACCAGTGGGTAAAAAGTTAAAATCTTAATTTATAAATAAAAAAGAGAGCAATTTCTTGCTCTCTTTTGTTTAATTTTCTTTATCCTAGATTAGGCAGAAAATTGAGCGCCCGTAGGAAGTATGTTGAAGTCAAGGATAATGAATTCAGCAGTTCTAGTTGGTTGGATGTAGATTTGTCCGTAAAGAATATTACGATCAATCAAGTCAGGAGTATTGTTTTCAGCATCCATCTTGACTTGGAAT
>JALRAS010000266.1 GCA_023262495.1 Bacteroidia bacterium
AGGCTTTAGTAAGAGACACAATGAGGAGCTCGAAGAAATTATGGAGAAAATATTTGTTAAAGTAACTGTACAATAAATAAGAAATCATGGCAATAGTAGAGATAAAAGTTCCAAGTCCGGGAGAATCCATTACAGAAGTTACCATAGCTCGTTGGATAAAAAAGACAGGCGATATTGTGGAAAAAGACGATGAATTGGCAGAAATTGATTCTGACAAAGCAACGCTAACTATTAATGCGGAAGATTCAGGGAAAATAGAAATATTAGCCAATGAGGGAGATGTAGTAAAGGTAGGTCAGGTGATTGTGAAAATTGACAATTCCTTTAAACCGGAAGAGGGAGCAAAAAAGGAAAAACCAGTAGAGGAAAAAAAGCCTGAGACAAAAAAAGAAACTCCGGCTCCACAAGCAGCGAAAGAAACAGCAAGTTATGCTTCGGGAACACCCAGTCCTTCCGCCGCAAAGATAATGGCTGAGAATGCGATTTCTTCTGCACAGATTTCTGGAACAGGAAAAGGCGGAAGAATT
>JALRAS010000267.1 GCA_023262495.1 Bacteroidia bacterium
TATGTCTCCAATTACTCATGCTATAGTATAAATAGTTCTAAACAATGCCATAATTCCTAAAAATGAAATATTATGGTCTAAAAAATATATTTTGTACATATCCCCTCAAAAATTATTTTATTACAATTATTACATAAGAGACTTAAATGTGGCATTGTTATAATTTTTGGAATTATCATCTGAAGGTCTGACCTTTGAGTGATTTTTTACTTTAAGATAAATATTTTTAATTTTATTATTTTTTCTAAACTAAAAATTTCATGAACCATACAGGCTCCATTCCATAATACCATAGAACGACCTGTAATTTTATTTATATAGGCTCCTAGATTTTTATCTGGAGCAAAAATCAGCGGTTGCTCTTTTGGAAAACTTTCAACAATTTTTTGAGCGTTCGAGCTTGTACAAATAACATCGCTTAGTGCTTTAATTTCAGCACTACAGTTGATATAACTTATAACAAGATGATCATTATATTTTTCTTTAAATTTTTTAAATAGCGCGGGTGGACAACTATCACTT
>JALRAS010000268.1 GCA_023262495.1 Bacteroidia bacterium
GGTTTCTTTCCTGAGCGAATTAGTTGCGGGCAACATGAATATGAGAGACGCTATGTCTGATTTTGTTGAAGCTTCACCTCTTCCACTGTTGAATAGTTGTCATAGTCAATTTTTTGGATGCATCGACAGAATCAAAATCATATTCGAGATAATACATGTTTATTTACAGTTCCGATCAACCCTTACTCAAAACCCGATCTACTAGCGCGCTCTCTCTTCGATCGCGAATGGAGTCAAAAAGTCTCTCCATCGGCCACTTGAGCATCCGACCCGTGTTACGTGCTATTTGTTGCTGTCTCCCATGGCAGATATGGTGGACTTCACAGCATTTCCGCATACGAAACTCATCATCATCATCATCATCATCATCATCATCTTAATAAATTCCAGCGATTTTTATTGGAAGATAATACAAAATTGTGATCGGCCACTTCCGCTTCGTCTATCCGGCTTATCCGGCTCCGTCAACATTATTGATCGCAGAGACCCCGATGGATGTCAGTGACTTAAATGGTATTATT
>JALRAS010000269.1 GCA_023262495.1 Bacteroidia bacterium
ATCCTGGCGCTTTTATTCTTGATAATGTAATTGAAAGAAATAGTTAGTTTTGATAAACTATATTATTGTGTGATGATTGATTGTTTACCTGGTGACAGGTGCTCAGTATTCTTTAAGGTTTACAACTAGATGGTGTGAATTCGGCTTGACAGCCCTACAGCGTGCATGCGTGCATAGAATTGCGGTCAGCTAATTGGAAGATCGATGGTCCCAGTCATCCAAGCCACTTTGTCAATGCCCGATGCTATCTCCCTTTGTTTTCAGATTATACACATGGGCACGTAAACCATCCTTCCTTGTTTCC
The DNA here is from genome assembly GCA_023262495.1 of Bacteroidia bacterium. GTDB lineage: Bacteria > Bacteroidota > Bacteroidia > UBA4408 > UBA4408 > CAIKXD01. The sequence goes on from JALRAS010000269.1 coordinate 305, forward strand.
ACAGCGGGTGTGCTCAACTCAGTGTTTAGACATTGGGGAGTTAGACGATATCTCCAGATGTGGTCAAGTTAATGTCATATCTATCACAGACTTAGCCTTCATATTTTTAGTGTTGGATCTTAACAATCACCTGTATAGCATACAAGGTATATCAAATGCCTTCATTATCCAGTTCAAGTACTCAACAATAACCAATGCTCTAGAGCCATTGAGTAGA
>JALRAS010000026.1:0-7295 GCA_023262495.1 Bacteroidia bacterium
GAAGCGGCCCTTTAGTGGGAACGGACGGCCGTGAATAATAGAATGACTCTCGTACAGGACCATATCGCCAGGCTCCATAGATACATTATATGCACGTCCATCGTGACCATAAACTTCAAGGGGCCAACTTTTGGTTATTGGAACGAGTTAAGGCAAGCAAAGCAATGCAAAGGGCAGTGTTGGACAAATCATCAGGATCAAAGGATGCGTTTAATATTGCATAGAATTTTTGTTTTGCCGTCCTTTGTGAACAATGAGTGATCCTTTTGTAATTTCTTCTTCCATTTCCCATTTGAAGCCATCCTTGCTTGCTAAATGATATAAAAAAGTTTGAATGTTTTTTGCATACAAATCGCTTGCATTCATTGGTAATAATGAAGGGATATTGCTTTCGCCAATGATGGTGACACCATGCTTGTTTACATTTTTATTAAGTTCGCTTCCAACCACATTTCCACCTTGCTCAACAGCCATATCAAGAATAACCGAACCAAAGCGCATGCTTTTAACCATATCTTCGGTTACGAGTACGGGTGCTTTCTTACCTGGAATTAGTGCTGTTGTAATTACGATATCAGCTTCCTTTACGTGTTTGGCAACAGTCTCCTGTTGTTTCTTTAAAAATTCTTCAGATACACTTCTCACATAACCACCTTCAACCTTGATGGTATTATCAACAGGCACCTCAATGAATCTTCCGCCAAGAGATTCTACTTGTTCCTTGGTGTCGGGTCTGATGTCAGAAACTTCTACTACTGCTCCCAATCGTTTGGCAGTTGCTATCGCTTGCAGGCCGGCTACACCGGCTCCAAAGATAACTACCTTGGCAGGTTTAATTGTTCCGGCAGCAGTGGTCATCATAGGTAAAATTTTTCCTAATGTATCAGCAGCAAGAATCACCGATTTATATCCTGCAAGATTAGCTTGTGATGACAGCGCATCCATTTTTTGAGCCCGGGAAATACGCGGAACTGCATCCATGCTAAAGGCAGAGATATTGGCTTTACAGCACGCCTCAACCAATTCGTGACTGGTAGCGGCAAACATAAATGAAATCAGTACTGCATCTTTTTTCATGAGGGCAATTTCGGCCGGTGCAGGCGCATTCACACGCAAAACGATGTCGGCATCTTTATATAAGGCAACAACATCATCCTTTACCTCTGCTCCTACTGCACGATATGCTTCATTTGAAAAAAAGGATGAAACACCCGCATCTGTTTGAACCTGAACTTGAAATCCTTTACTGATTAAATCTTTGGCTACATCGGGAGTAATGGCCACTCGATTTTCCTTAAATTTGGTTTCTTTAATAACTGCAATACGCATGTTTAGTAGATTTTTTTTGATAGAAAATCAACTTGCAACGGATAAAATATGCAACAATTAATTTTTAGTGAAAATAATTTAATTGCTGACATTTTTATGGCACAAGACTTTTAATTCGGGTGTTAAAAGTATAAAAAATAACCAAAAAACAATGATGTTGTGTGCAAGGATTTACCTACAAAAATAAAGAATGATTAAAGTTTGTGTATCCTTTAATCAACTTTCGCGCTGCATTAGGTTGGCAGCAAAATTGATGAGTTGTTGTTTTTTATCGGGGTTACAAGGAATCTGATTTAAATGGAGTAAGCTTTTATCATAAAATTTCATCATTTCAGTTTCAGCAAGTGCTTTCACTCCCAAATATTCATATATCGCTTTTACAGCTTCAACTTTTTCGGCAGCATTGCTTTCTGAAGCATGCAACCACATCATTAGTTCCTCTTTTTTATAGCGATCGGCCATATCCATGGCTTTCAGCAATAAGTAAGTTTTTTTATTGCTTACAATATCGCCTCCGGTTTGTTTACCAACTTTATGGCTATTACCAAATACATCAAGAATATCATCATGCAACTGAAATGCAATACCCAAGTTTTTGCCGAATTCATAAAGATGGTTGGCATCTTCTGGTCTGGCACCACCTATTATCGCTCCAATTTTCATACATGCAGCAAGTAGCACAGATGTTTTTAATCCAATCATTTTAATATAGTGCGGTATGCTCACATTGGGTGCCGTTTCAAAGTCCATATCCATTTGTTGTCCTTCACATACTTCAATAGCCGCCTTAGTAAAAACATCAAGTACCTCCTTCAACACACCGGCAGGCGCTTGCATAACATACTGAAAGCTTTGGACAAACATGGTATCGCCACTTAAAATGGCTATATCGGCATTCCATTTTTTGTGCACCGTGGGCTGATTTCTGCGCAGGGGTGCTTTATCCATAATATCATCATGCAAAAGGGTAAAATTGTGGAATATTTCAATTCCCATGGCGGGCTTTACAGCTTCGCTTAAAGCACCATCAAACAAATCACAGGCAATGAGCGTAAGCAGCGGTCGCATTCGTTTTCCACCTAAATCAAGCGTATAGCAAATGGGCGCATACAAACTCTCGGGTCTTTTACCTGCAAGAGATTTGTTAAACTCCTCCAGTTCAAAATCAATAAGTTCTTTGAAATGGTTTAAATTCATTTTTCTAGCCGGTATGTACGTTTATTTAGTTAATGATTTTAGGGATATCAAAGACAACGTTTTTTCTATTTCAATAAGTTGCGTAATTATTGAGTTACGATATCTCTTCCAATACTTTCGTAATGATAACCCAATTGTTTCATTTGCTCATTGCCGTATACATTTCTACCATCAAAAATAACCTTGTTTTTTAACCTTTTCGTTACCATTTCAAAGTCAGGGGTACGAAATACACTCCATTCTGTGGCAATAATCAATGCATCTGCGTTGCTTAGCGCATCGTACTGATTTTCGGCAAAACTAATTTTATCACCAAGCAACTGTTTTACATTGTTCATCCCTTCAGGATCAAATGCGGTAACGCTAGCTCCTGCTGACAATAGTTCGTCAATAAGATACAATGCCGGGGCCTCTCTAATATCATCAGTATCGGGCTTAAAAGCAAGACCCCAAAGCGCAAAATGCTTACCTTTTAAATCTTGATTAAAATAGCGTTTTACTTTTGGTATGATGATGGTTTTTTGAGTTTCATTTACCTGCATCACTGCATTGAGTAAACTAAAGTTATAACTTACCTCATTAGCAGATTTTGACAGTGCTTGCACGTCTTTTGGGAAACAGCTTCCACCATAACCTATACCTGGAAACAGGAAACGTTTTCCTATGCGGTCGTCAGAACCAATTCCAATTCTAACCATATCTACATCGGCACCTAAGCGTTCGCATAGATTGGCTATTTCATTCATGAAGGTAATTTTGGTAGCCAAAAATGCATTTGCAGCGTACTTGGTCAGTTCAGCAGATTTTTCATCCATAAAAATAATTGGATTCCCCTGACGAACGTATGGCTTATATAGCTCCTCCATTACTTTTCTGGCACGTTCGCTACTGCTTCCTATCACTACTCTATCGGGTTTCAAGAAATCATCTACAGCAAAACCCTCCCGTAAAAACTCAGGATTGCTCACCACATCAAAAGAGGCATTTCTTTCGGCATCAGTTGTGTAGTTGGGATTTTGTTTCATACTTTCAAGTATTGCCTGCTTCACTTTATCGGCCGTACCCACGGGAACAGTGCTTTTATCCACAATCACTTTGTAATCTTTCATTATCTTACCTAAATCGGAGGCAACACCCAATATATAACTAAGATCGGCAGAGCCATCTTCCCCGGGAGGCGTAGGCAATGCCAAAAAAATAATTTTAGCTTTTTCAATAGCCTCACTCAAACTTGTTGTAAACAGCAATCTGCCGGCTTTAATGTTTCGGTGAAAAAGCACATCAAGGTGTGGCTCGTAGATAGGAACCACTCCCGCTTTCATCTTGCTAACTTTATCTTCGTTGATATCAACACATATGACATTGTTACCTGTTTCGGCAAGACATGTACCAGTTACTAAACCCACATATCCTGTTCCAACAACTGCTATATTCATAATTTAAATTTTAGGTTCTTTTAATAAATGAAAACTAATTGTATACATTAATTAAATCGATGCAATTATCTGTTGATGAACTCCAACACTTTATCTGCAATATATTGCAAAGTTTCTTCTGAAAGCTCGGTATGCATTGGCAAGGAGATAACACTAGCACAAAGACTTTCGGTTACCGGAAAATCGCCTTCCTTGTATCGAGGGTCGCTGTATGCTTTTTGCAGATGCAACGGAATAGGATAATAAATCATAGCAGGAATACCATTTTCAGATAAAAACTCTCTTAGCGAAGTACGATTTACATCCTTCAGTTGCAATGTGTATTGATGAAAAACGTGCGTACTATTTTTAACTCTTTCAGGTGTTTTAATTTTAGGATTTCCGGCAAACGCATGATCATAGAAATCAGCTGCCTTGTTACGTGCAGCAGCGTATTCATCGAGGTGTCTTAGTTTAATTCTTAAAATAGCCGCTTGAATACTGTCTAATCGAGAATTTACACCAATGCTGTCGTGCACATATTGTACACTTTGGCCGTGATTAGCAATCATTTTTATTTTTGCTGCAAGCGCTTCATCGTTGGTGTAAATAGCACCACCATCACCATAGCAACCCAAATTTTTACTTGGGAAGAAAGATGTACAACCAACGGTACCAATTGTTCCGGCCTTTTGTTTGGTTCCATTACTAAATACATATTCGGCTCCAATTGCCTGCGCAGTATCTTCAATTACAAATAATTGATGTTTGTGAGCTAGGTTCATGAGTGCTTCCATATTGGCGCACTGCCCAAACAAATGCACAGGCACAATGGCCTTGGTTTTGTTGGTAATGGCTTTTTCAACAGCCTCAATATTGATGTCGAATGTGTTTGGATAAACATCTACCAAAACAGGTTTTAGTCCTAAAAGGGCAATTACCTCAGCAGTTGCTACGTAGGTGAAGTCCGCGGTGATTACTTCATCGCCCGGCTTTAAGTCAAGCGCCATCATAGCAATTTGTAGCGCATCGGTTCCGTTTGCACACGGAATTACGTGCTTCACACCTAAATATTGCTCGAGCTCCGCTTGAAAACTCTTTACCTCAGGACCATTGATAAAGGCAGTATTTTCAATTACATTTTGAATGGCCGCATCAACCTCAGTTTTAATTTTTTCGTACTGAGTCTTTAAATCGACCATTTGGATCTTGGGAAGTATTTTTTGATCTATTGACATGTTTTTAACTTTAATAAAAGTGCGCGAATATAGGCATAAATTTGATTATCTTTGATGCGTTTATCTATTTGAACCCTTTCAAAACAACTACTTTGAATAACAACTTGAATTCAAAAACACTTCTGCTACTCTTCACCCTTGTTTTATGTGGCGGCAGCATGTTCTCTCAGGTTACACCAGAAGATAGCTTGATTAATGCCCCAATGGTAGGTGTAAGTTATGGCTTTCAATTGCCCGGTGGCGATTTAAAGGAGCGTTTCGGATACAACTCAAGCACTGGTATACATTTCTTCAACAAAACAAAAAAGAATTGGATTTGGGGAGTGGATTGGACATTTACATTCTCACCTCAAAGTCAGGTGAAAGAGTCGATATCCATGTTTGACTCAATTAATACAGCAAACGGAAATGTTGTTGACAGAAATGGAGAGTATGCCAATGTGCTGTTCTTTGAACGCGGATGGACATCAACAGTTAAATTTGGGAAACTTTTCCCCTTGTGGGGACAAAATAAAAATTCCGGTATTTGTTTAATCACCGGTGTGGGATACATGCAACACCGAATCAGAATCGAAGATAAATTTAACCGTACACCTCAATTATCAAAAGCATACAGAGCGGGATACGATAGATATACCAATGGCTTCATGATAAGTCAGTTTGTTGGATATTTATTTTTAGGCAACAACCGATTACTTAATTTTTATGCCGGTTTTGAATTGATGGCAGGATTTACACAAAATCGCAGGAGTTTGAATTTTGATACGATGCAAACAGATCATAGAAAAAGAACAGATATTTATGTTGGCCCTAGAGTTGGATTTATCTTACCGCTTTATAAGCGTATGCCTGACGATTTCTATTACGACTAAAACATACTAGTGCCTCTTTAAAGCTTTCCAATACTCATCGCCATAACTAACAAAAATTTCTGAACCTGCTTTGATATTTTTAGTAGCAAGGATATATGGGACTCCACGAATTACGGTATACTCAGCATTGTTAGTCAGTCCTTTTACACGGGTATGCCCTTTCGCATCATTAGCGTAGCGTGCAAGTGCATCAAGAGTAAATTCAGCATCTATGCAATTTTTTGCCGTGATGTAAAACAGGTATGGCGACTGATGAGGATGCTGCTCATTTCTTTTGAGCCCTTCAGCCCAAGTAATTTTTTCTCCTTTGTACTCAACAATGAGCATCCCTTTTTTAATATCGGCTTTTGTAAATAACCCTTTGCCACATTGAGGGAGAGTGCTTTCCTTGACTAATAGCAGAGATGAGTCGAACACTTCTAATTTAGTTTTTTTACTCATATTTTTGTTTTATGGTGGTGTAAATTGATTTTTTTAGATTAGTGCAAACTGACGGCAATGATGCACAAAATGTTTGTGCAACAGATGCGTCCACTGCTCAAAATTCAATGCTCCGAAAAAAGGATTCATCACAGTTTTAGATGGATTGTTTTCAAAGTAAGCATTGAAATCATTTAATTCTACTTTTAGCTCAGCAATTGCATCTGCCATTGTTAGGTGAATACAAGGTGTGGGAATTTCAGGCATTTGTGCGTTTTTTGTATTCTCTTTGAATGCCTTATCGCTGAGCATAAATGCACGAACTCTTTCCAAATTATCAGATGATGTTAATAGTTTTTCTGCCCTTTTTCCATTGGCAATTCTCACCGAATCACTCAAGTGCTCTACCATTTGTTGCGCATTCAAAGTACCCCAATTTCCTTTTGCATCACTCTGAAGAGACAGCAATAATTCAGGAACTTTGTGTATGATAAAAAATAATTTTTCTGAATGATTCATTTCTAACTTTTAAAGCGGGTTAAAAATATAACTTTGCCGCCAACAATTTAAAAAATTATTTTGCCTTTATGAACCGCAGTAAATCAGAACAACTTTATCAAAAAGCTCGTGAATTTTTTCCTGGTGGTGTAAATAGTCCTGTTAGGGCATTCCGCTCTGTTGGCGGCACACCATTGTTCATCCGTAAAGGAAAAGGAGCAATTATTTGGGATGCTGACGATAATGAATATATTGATTATTGTTGTTCTTGGGGCCCCCTGATTTTGGGGCACGCCAATGATAATGTGGTAGACGCCATAACAAAA
>JALRAS010000026.1:7305-27569 GCA_023262495.1 Bacteroidia bacterium
AAGCTCATTTGGTGCGCCCACAGCGTTGGAAAATGAACTTGCTGAACTCATTCTTACCTTCAATCAGTTTTTAGAAAAAATACGATTTGTTAGCTCTGGAACCGAGGCAGTGATGAGCGCTATCAGACTTGCGCGTGCTTACACAGGAAGAAATAAAATTCTTAAGTTTGAAGGGTGTTACCATGGCCATAGCGACTCGTTACTAGTTAAGGCAGGTTCAGGACTAGTAACCTTCGGAAACACCTCTTCAGCTGGAGTTCCCGAATCATTTGTAAACGAAACCATTGTAGTTGATTTAAACAACAGAGAAGCCGTTGAACAAGCTTTTGAAACATTTAAAAATCAAATTGCCTGTGTCATTATAGAACCCGTTCCTGCCAACAATGGTTTGTTGCTGCAAGACAAAGAATTTCTTTTGTTTTTGCGCGATATATGCACACAAAATGGTACATTATTACTATTTGACGAAGTCATCAGTGGCTTTAGATTGTGCTTCTGTGGCGCTGCGGGATACTATTCTATCAAACCCGATATAGTTACTTATGGCAAAATTATTGGTGGAGGTTTACCTGTAGGTGCATACGGAGCATCAAAGGAAATAATGTCGCGTGTGTCTCCTGATGGCCCCATGTATCAGGCGGGTACCCTAAGTGGAAATCCTGTGGCTATGGCAGCAGGTATTGCTCAATTAACTGCGTGTTTGCGCCCAGGGTTTTATGATGAGCTCGCAGAAAAAACAAACTATCTAATTGAAAGAATCAAGCATCTGGCAAGTCAATCTACTATTAAGTTTAAAATATTTTCTATCGGTAGTATTTTTTGGATTGCTTTTACTCAAGACAATACTATAAAATCTGCAGCAGCTATTGACCCTGACAGCATGAAATACTTTCGTAAGTTGCATGCCTTTTTGTTGGGTAGAGGAATTTATTTAGGTCCTTCGGGGTATGAAGTTGGCTTTGTTAGCGAGGCACACACATACGAACAATTAGATCTCACAGCAACTGCATTTGCAGATGGCTTAATGAGTTTAAATAATGATGATATATAAAAATAGCCCATGAATATAAATGAAGTAAAAGCAATTATTACCGGAGGCGGATCGGGTATTGGATTGGAAATAGCTCGTCAGCTCAAAGCACAAGGAGCGCAGGTATTTATCACAGGTAGAAATGAAGAAAAGCTTAAGCAGGCAGCAACATCCATCGGTGCATTTTATGCTGTAGCCAACGCTACTGATGAAACTGCTGTGATTAAAGCATTTGATGAGGCCAAACAAAAAATGAACGGATTTAATGTACTCATCAACAATGCTGCTTACGGAACTTTTGGCTTGCTCAAGGATCAAGATACTGAAGTTTTTGAAAAGCTTATTTCAACAAATATTACGGGTGCCATGATTGCAGGCCGCGAAGCTGCCAAACATTTTATAGATTGCAACTATGGCAATATCATCAATATTTCAAGCACTGCCGGAAATGCAGGATTTGCCGGTGGTACAGCCTATGTAGCCAGTAAATTTGCACTAAAAGGAATGACAGAATGCTGGAGAGCTGAGCTCCGTAAATCAAATGTTAGGGTTATGCTGATTAATCCCAGCGAAGTGCAAACACCATTTTATCAGGCACTTGGTGGTGAGCGACCCTACAACCCAACAAAATTACAAGCTTCAGAAATTGCGCATTTAGTAATTGCAGTGCTAAGCATGCGTGATGTTGGCTTTGTAACTGAAGCCACAGTATTTGCAACTAATCCACAATAAAATTTTAATGAAAATCGATTCAACATATTTCAACAAGGCACTAAGTTATGCCTCGTATAAAAAATTGGTTATTGATTTATTTGCAGAAAATAAGGTAACCGGCCCTATTCAAAATGAAGAACTGCTTCACTATACAGGTTTGAATATTCAACGCATGAGTAGGGTGGAGAAAACCACCGTACTCTCAGAAGAACTTAAATTGGCCCTGTCAAAAATTACAAAGCCTCAAATTTGGTTGGCAATATCAGAAGGATGGTGTGGTGATGCTTCTCAATTAATCCCTGTTTTTAGTATCATCGAACAATTTTGCCCGATGCTGAAATTCCGTATTGTACTTCGAGATGAAAATCCCGAATTGATGGATCAATTTCTTACCAATGGCAGCAGATCAATACCCGTTGTATTGATAACTGATGAAATGAGTCACGAGCTTTTATCAAAATGGGGACCAAGGCCCATGGAGGCCATTTCTTTGATGAGTGATCTAAAAGCTTCTCAAACCGAATACAGCGCAATCAAAGAAAAGTTGCACTTATGGTATGCAAAGAACAAAAGCATGGCATTGCAACATGAATTAACTGAACTTATTGAAAAAATGTAGATGGTTATTCGCCTTTTTTGCGGTATATCTGAGTCCAACTGTATATCAAAAGGAAGGTAAAAATCAGTGCAAAGATAATTCCTGTAAGGTCATTCAACTCTTTAACTTCATTTTTTACGAGATCGCGTACCGATAAAATCATGGCTGAAAATCCTATGATTAGCAAACTTGCGAACATCCAGTTTTCTAGTCTGCTATAATCGGGTTTAGGATCTTTATTGATATTGGTACTTCGATTTCTATTGCGCTGACCAGCATATTGGCTTCGATAAGCTGTACCATATTTTCTGCCTTTATCTTGCTTGTATTTATCATCTAATTTTATCTCCCTCCCGTTTACATAATAAAAGTCATACTGTCTTTTTTTTTGAATATTTCCGAGCGTGCGGTAGGCCTCATTCAAATCTTTAAATATCGCTGCAGCATCCGCATCGTGATTTTTATCGGGGTGATATTTAAGTGCTAATCTGCGGTATGCCTTTTTGATTTCTTGCTCAGATGCGCTTCTGCTAACTTCCAATATTTTGTAATAATCTTTCAAATGCGCAATTTAAATTTTATTTCTCTTTTGTAGCAATTAGTCCAGTCTTGTATTTCAACCCTAACTTTCAAGGCAATTTTTCATACACTAAAACTCTAATACTGTATATTAACAATGGCAATTCCCATTTCTAAGAATGCAACAAGTGACAATATTCAACATTATATTATTATCTAAAAAAAAATTGCTTGTTTTGTGGTGAAAAATTATTTCATGATAAACCGACTTTCAATTATTATCCCTGCATACAACGAGGCAAGAACCATTCATCTCATTCTTGACAAAGTTCGTAAAGTTAATTTAATTAACAATATCGAAAAAGAGGTAATCATTGTGAATGATGCGTCTACCGATGGCACTGATAAGGCTGTAAACTCATACATTGCTGCATATGGCAGCCATATGAATATTTCATTATTTAACCAAGAAGTGAATCAAGGAAAGGGTGCTGCCATACATAAAGGAATACAGTTAGCAACCGGTGAATTTTTAATTGTACAAGATGCGGATTTGGAATATGACCCCGAAGAGTTTAATATACTATTGAAGCCTGTTGTTGATGGTTTTGCAGATGTGGTATATGGATCGAGGTTTATGGGAGGCAATGCACACCGTATTCTATTTTTTTGGCATACCATAGGAAATAAGTTTTTGACCTTTTTAAGCAACATGTTTACCAATCTTAATTTGACAGATATGGAAACTTGTTATAAACTTTTCAATTCCCAAATTGTAAAAAGTATCAAATTAAAGGAAAAGCGTTTCGGTTTTGAACCAGAGGTTACCGCAAAAATTTCAAAGGTACCCAATATCAGAATTTATGAAGTAGGGATTTCATACTACGGAAGAACATACGAGGAAGGAAAAAAAATTGGAGCCATAGATGGATTCCGAGCTATTTATTGCATCATTCGCTATCGATTTTTTTCCTGACCCACAACAATCGCATTATAAAATGCGAAACCGTTTAAACAGCGGTAATTAAACCCAAATTCCGAATTATAAAATGCAGCATTTGGGTTAAATAAGGGGGCAATCCTTCGCTCTGCTCAGGCCGGGCCATTCGCGCTACACGGTAGCTTGCTGCTGTCCCTATTGCAAATGTTCTAAGAGGGATCACACTCAACGTAAGCAGAGCAATTCAACAGCATAACATTTTAGTCCACCGTATATGCGCTTGACTGTCTCGTGATGACGTTCTTAAAAAAAGCACGTGTGGAAATCATCCGCAAATTGGCACATTGCTCAATTGGGAACTTATACCAATTGCATTTATTTTTTAGTCCAACTAAAAAATAAATATGCAATGGTTTATGCCGATACTACTTGAAAATAGTACAATGAGGCAATACCGAAATTGGACTAAATCGAAAGTATAATCGGTATTACCTACATAAAATCACTAGTTGTTGTGTGATGTCAAGATGAGTTTCATGGTTGTTGTTTGACTGCCATCAACAATGGTTAAGTAATAAATGCCCGAGTTTACATGCTTAAAATCTAAGAAATAATTGGCACTTTCATTGTCTGTTGATAGGCGATCACTGAAAACAACCTTTCCTGTTAGATCTGTTAATTGCACTTGAAGCAAATCACTTTCCAATAAACCGGTTACAAGATATACTCCGCTTATGTCGCTAGGATTGGGGTAAATTGACCAATTGTGACCCACATTTGGCTTCATGAAATTAACAGATTTAATTTCACTGTATTCAAATTTGCCATCAAAATCTGTTTGTTTTAATCGATAGTATGATATTCCTACATACGGATCAGCATCCATCAACTTATAATTCAATATGGTGTTACTATTTCCTGCTCCATCTACCACCCCAATAGGTATAAATTCGCGACCATCTTGTGAACGTTCTACAGTAAAGAAATCATTGTTGGTTTCACTTGCTGTTGTCCAAGTAATTTCAACTTGATTAAGCACCGGACGCACATTAAAATCGAGTAAACTTATAGGCAATGGGGTTCCGTTTCCAATCGATGTAAATTCACTAAAAGAATATAATCCATCCCAAGTTATTGTTCTTGTGCCAGGATTAACAGTTCCAACCCCCATTTCGAAATTGACACCCGATCCCGTGGCCGCAACCCATCCTTGATTATTATATTTAGCCGGTTTTAGATTAGCCGGAATAGGCGCGGTAATTTCATCAGCAGCTGCCCATCTATAAACAACTCCATAGCCGGTTTGAAGTGTAGGATAGTTAGAGGGTTCAACTTTCCAATAGCGAGATAAATAATTAGTTGAAGTCCCTACATTTGGATGTGCACTAGGTACCACATATATCGCCATTTGAGAGTTGCTTGCCATGGCTGAACCGTATAATTGCAAATCGAAAGGGGTGTAGTTCAGCGCATCGCCCAACGGATAATTATAGGTTGTATTGGGCGTAGTGGTAAATCTAATTAATTTTGAGCTAGCGTTTCCGGAAATGAAGTACTCTGTGTTGCTACCTCCTGTTATTGTGCCATTAGAACCAATCGTACCTAGTCGGAATTCGAATCCATTCAATGCAACCTTGCCACTAATCAATCCCACTGCATTGAGCACATTAACATTAGCATTCAAAAGCAAATTTCCTGCAGCCGGGCTAACGTCTAAGTCATAAAAGGTTTCAGCTGTTATTCCTGAAGAAACATTTATAGATTGATCTCCTGCAATTTGCCTATCGAAAATTACTTTCTTATTGTTGTGCGTAAAAGTACTTGAGGCGCCTGTTCGTGTCCAATTTCCTCCTAAAGCAAACATTCCGGTAAATGCGGGAGTTAGCGTAAATGTGCCATTTGTGATGGTCAAGTTACCACGAAGTGCCCTTGTGCTTTGAAGCGATAAGTCGGTTCCAAAATCATTCACCTCAACGTTCCAAGGTATACCAGGGCTTCCAGAATTAATTGCACCGCTCGCCCATGTCTTATCATTTAATCCAACTTGATAATCTACAGTATTGGCGAATCTTAAAATAGAGTTAGGTGCATAAAAACATGGGTTTAGCAATAGGCCAACTGACCCACCCAATAATACTTGCAATACACCATTTATGGTTGTTGGGTTTCCTGCACCAAAATCAACAGCACCATCACCAATTGCAACGAGCACGTTGTTATCAAAACTCAATAGTGTGCCACCTGAACTTGAAACCGACTTTGTATGTTCCGTAGGGACGTTGGCACCTAATCCGGTGATATTAAATCTTGATCCAACCGGTCCTGTAATCAGTTTTGTACCACCACCCGAAAGCATAATACTACCAGAGAAGCCAGGTGCAACAGCCCTGCCGCGGGCGGTCATAATAAATCCGGCTAAATCAATATTGCCTGCAAGTTCAAGATTGCGGTTGAAAGTACGATTGCCATTAAGCGTTAGTGTTACGCCATTTGAAATAATTAAATCTCTAACTTGTAAAGTATTTGACAAAAATTCAACGCTGCTTGTTACGCTTGCATCATAACGCATGTCATACACATTACCAACATTAATTGTTGGTGCATTACTCATTGTTCCGTTGGCACGTAAAATCATAGAATTATTAGCCATCGTGGCATTGAATCCATTTAAATTGAACAAGCCCTGAGCCAATCTTAAACGATTGATGATATCAGTATTGGCATTTAACAGAACACCTCCGCCAGTGTTGTTTACTGCAAGAAACTGAAATGAATTGATATTAAAAATATTTTGTGTGATGCTTCCGTTCATTTCCACTTCTCTGCTCGATTGATTGAAAGTACCTCCGCTATTTAGAGTTAAGTTTCCTCCAATTTGCAAATCACCTCCTCCACTGCTACTTAAGGTTAAAGTACCACTCAACGCTCCACCTATGTTTAAATTACCTCTTACGTTTAATGGTACATTCATGCTGCCCATGGAAACGATTGCACCATTGTTTATATTTAAATCTCCGGCACTTTGACAAACTGCTGAACCCGCACTAAGATTAACTTGCGTAACCGTACCATTTTGATCTACCACAACATGAAATGGATAGCCCGGACCCGATGCAGTGCTCCATTCTACACCACGATTGTAGGCATTTCCGCTAAAATATCTCAATGTAGAATTATTAGCATAGGTTGGTGGGTTGGTGTTTACAAATCCACCCAATGCTATTTGAAGTGTTCCTCCGATGGTGCTTACCGCACTACCAAAATCCATTCCTGCACTTAAATTAACACTAACATTCGCATCAAATACCAAACTGCCACCTGCTGCGCTGATTACACTTTTATTTGATTGTACATTTACTTGTGCACTGGCCGAATTGCTTTGGATGCTTCTAACGCCTCCGCTCACAAAAATGTTGCCCCCATTATTCACTAAATTCAATTGATTGCCATTCAAATCCAAACCACCATTATTGATAAATTGAAGTATATTTCCGACATTACCATTTATCGTAATGTTTGTCAAATCTGTATTGCTCAGCACTAAATTGCCTGATGGCTTGTTTAATACCAAATAGTTAAATGTTTCGGTACCACCACCGATCACACGTAGTTGTTGTGTGCCCGAACGATTAAAAAACACGGCCTTGTTGTTGGCATTAAATACTCCGTTGAGTCCATGCCTTGTCCAATCACCATTGATGTGTAAATCACCACCACCCAAATTCAAAGTCCCTGATGAAATATTCATACTACCAGAAATTCCTCGATCACTTGAGGGCATATTTATTGTGGTATTGTTTGAAATTTGCACATGATTAGGCACTCCCAATCCTGCTACTGTATTATTACCTGTCCACTCTAAGTTTACATTGTAACTACCGCCTGTGAAATAAGTCAGGCTGGAAGATGAACCATAAATAGGAGTAGCGCTTAAACTGCTTCCACTTTTTAAAGTTAAATTACTATTGATGGTCAATCCGGTTGACAAGGTGGTTAATCCATTTAACTCAATATTGTTCACCTCAACTGCACTGCCACCTGCTATAGTTCCACTACCATTGAATATAACTGTTCCTGAACCTGTGATACTGCTCAATGAGCCGCTGTTGTTAGTAAAAACTCCTCCTGACTCAAACAATAATGAGCGTGAAATATCTATCGTTAAACTTCCTCCCGGATTCATGGTTAAGGCACTGATGTTTTCTGTATTGGCTCCGGTGATTTGTACTGCGTGACTGATGCACGCTGATGATGAGGGAGGAGGTATATTGCCTCCCGACCAAGTGGCACTATTGTTCCATGCTCCCGATGAAACTGTGGATACACATCCAATGATGCCATTTATATTGCCTAATATAAATGGGCGATTAGACAAATTGCCTGTAAAATTAACATTTGATGAATTAACATAGGGGTTGGTGCCGCTATTGCTTCCTGCACGTATTTGCCAAGAGGTGCCTGTGTAATCTCCCTGAAATACACCATTCCCGCGGATAAAGCCTGCTGCCTCTGAACTTAATGGCCACTGGAAGTTGGTTGATAAATTATTGCCGCCTACTACGGTTTCATTCATAATCCATTCTAAATTAACCATCTTGCTATTGTCATTCACAGCAAAACTATAGGCGGGAGTTGTTCTTACGCGAACACTGATGTTATCGGCTGTTCCCGACTGCTGCATAGTTACAGGGCTATAGGTTGATGCATCGGGTCCTATCGGGTACAATGTTGAAGTATTGTCGAAGTTCCTTATCAAAAATCCACTGCCGTTAGTTACCACATAGCGGGATGAACTTGCTCCTGTAATAGGCGTATTCAATCCATTTAAGCGAAGGTTAAAGTTACCCAAACTTAATTGACCATTGCTTAAGGTAAGCTGATTGTTTACTTGTTGTGATGCTCCTAAACTTACCCCTGATGCATTATCAATAAACACAAATGCAAATGGATTGATTGTGCTGTTGCTACCGCCTATGCTCTGTCCGGTTGTACCATCAAAAAACACTGCTCTTCCGTTGGGAAAATAATTATTACCAGTTCCGTTGTTTACCCAATTACCTCGAATACGAATATCGCCTCCTATTTGACCCGATCCTGATAATGAACCAACTAGTGTAAGATTACCATTGATAATTAATGGAACGGTCATATTACTACCTCCAAAATCCATGAATAAACTACCTGTACCATTGATGGTCAGATTGCCCTGTGTATTGAAAGGTACAGCAGTATAAGAGTTGTCGGTACGAGCAGGATTTATGGTGCTTGTGCCTACCAACACATTAGCCGGATAACCTCTGCCTGATGATGAACTCCACTCTAATCCTCGATCATAGTTAGCTCCGGTATTATATTCAAGGTTAGAACCTGAAGCATAAAAGGGAGCATTGGTGTTCACAAATCCACCTGCATTAATCCTAAAAGTTCCACCTGTTTGTATGGTAACAGTTCCGGCACCAAAGTTTGTTGACCCTGATATATATACGTTGTAAGGGTCGCACGAACCAGTAAACGAGCCCGCACCATTGAAATTTAGAGTTCCGGCATTACTACCTGCTATAAAGTTACCTGAAGTAACATTAACCGCTGCACCGGAAGTAAAATTGTATGTATTCGCAGCACCTAAATTTAATATTCCGGAATTTAATGTCAGGGCATTATTGAGGTTGAAAGTTGTAGCATTATTGGTAAGCGTTCCAGATAAGTTAACGATTATTTCAGAAGCAGTTGTAATGGCAGGAGTGGTATTGAATCCGGTATTTTGATTACTTCCATAATAATCATATCGTGTGTTGGAATTAATATTCAGAGCTCCGGAAGGCAACATACCCGACAACCCTGAACTATGAGTTGTTCTGACCAATGAAAGTGCATTAGTTCTAAATTCATCAGCTGATCCACCACTATTAGATGTAGTAACAGTAAAACCTTGTGCATCAAGCGTAGCAGCACTTCCTACAGCAATATCACCATCTGAAACAGAAAAGTTTGAAAACAACTTCAGCGATTTATTAGCTCCAATTACAAAATCAACAAAGATGTTTCCACCTCCAGTTCTCGAGTATGATTGTATTGCTGAGCCATTGAAAGAAAAAGTTGGATTAACAGTGGCAGTTCCTGAAGATGTGCAAGTGATGAGACCACCAGTAGCGTTAAAGTCTCCATTGAGGTACAAAAAACCATCACCTGTTCCACTTGCGGAGGTATTAAAATCGAATCTCCCCCCCGACTGATTCCAATTGCCAATTACATAAGTGTTGTTATCGCTAAAATTACCTTCATGTTGAGAGAAACGTGCATTCGAATTGGTAAGGTTAATACTGCCGTCAATAAAAAAAGTAACACCACCAGAACTAGTTGACTGACTGAACTGACCACCATTGAGTGTCATATTACCTGTTATCCCGTTAGTGATACCTGCCCCAGACCATATGCGCAAAGGTGTATATAAACCTGTTCCCTCAATGATAAGATGATGGTATGACCTGTTTGGGGTGAGTGAGTTAAAGACCGGGACATTTTGGTTGATAGTGCCATTGAAAACTACCGTACTTCCTGCAGTGGTATAGGTTCCAGTTCCGGGAATAAAAACACCTGCAATACCAATATTGCCGGTATTTTGTAAAATCCTAGTGTTGTTAGTGGAACTTAAATTATTGTAATTGAAAACTACAATTGTTTGACCATCAGGACCATTATAATTAATGGTATTTCCTGTAACAATAAATCCACCGGTGGTGAAAGTAGCTGATGGATTGAATACTCCTGCAATATCAATATTTCCGTCAAGTGTTACACTGTTGGTTGTTCTTGCATTACTAATTGTAAGATTGTTGAATGCAGCAGCGGGTACTGTTTGTGCAGCAGTACCGTTGAAGTTTACAGTGCTACCGGTAATGGTAATAGTTCCTGCTCCTGGTGTGTAGGTTCCGCATATTCCTATGGTTCCTGACGAAGAAAGTGTTCGATTTCCTCCACTAATATTTAAATTACCATAATTAATTGGAGGAACAACAGAGGCAGTGGCTCCTGCAATGATAAAATTACTGCTACATTGACAATTTCCAGTAGCTGTTCCTCCATATGACATGGTGCCATTTACGGTAATTGATGTACCTGAGGAGAGTTGAAAATTACCTGTACCGTTGAGAGTAAAATCATTAACCACAAAATTTCCGCTGTTGATAACACATGGATTGGAAGCAGAAACACCAACGGTAATGTTATCAAGTGCTGAGGGAATTCCGGAAGGTGACCAGTTTGATGCTGTGTTATAATCATTACTTGTGGTTCCAACCCAAGTATAGTTAATGCTTATAGGAGCACGTCTACCTGTAATTTCAAGGCCATTGAGCGGAAGGTAAGTCTGATTAAAGGCTGCTGTTGAAGGCTGGTAACCAACTATACTTGTCCCTGCATTTACTGTAGATCCATGCTCGGTCCACACTCCTGCATTATAGGTGCTGAATTTGAGATTTGATTCAGTGCCAACAACATCTGCAGGTGTATAAAACACTGTGATTGAATCTCTATAAGTTCCTCCGGCACTATTTTCTGTAATCAACCAATATCGGCTAATATAATCGGTTGCAGCGTTTGGTGTATTGATATTAGGGTTCACAGCATCAATCACTCTTGCACCAATAATACGCGATGTTGAGTTTTTGAAAAAACGAATATGAATGGGGGAGTATTCAGCTGTTCCCGTATTTTCTCCAATTTGAAATACATAATTATCGGAGCCGGGTGACACTGTTCTTACATAAGTATTAATTTTAAATTGTCCGGTACCGTTGGTTACAAACATACTTGCTGAGGAAGGAGCAATTATTAGGGCGTTGGCAGAGGAAACATAATCTATCAGTAAATCATTATTACCAAGAAACAATGATCCGTTTGTTAATCGCACCTCACCACCTAAACCTGTAACATCCCTAGATGCATGCAAATTAACACCTGCTGTGTTATCAATTTCTACTGAAACACCATTCATTGCTACTGGCCACTCTTTGTCGGTGGAAGTCATGTTGACTGAACCAGTGTATCTAAGCTGGCTTCCAGGCACATAAACAATTCCTCCGGTACCGGATATTGAGCCGCTATTGCGTATGAATTTACCAACTGAATTGACGTTTATATTAGTAGACAAATTTATCCCGGATGCATTGTTAAGTCGCCACCAAATATTCAGTAGCGTGCTCCCTGCAACACTAACATTTTGAAGGGATGTACCTCTAAATTCAATTTGCATAATTGGCAAAGTAGAGCTATTGCCTGTGCTAATTGTTGCTGCAGCGGACTGCGTAAAGCTTCCACTTATATTAACGTATATTTCTGGGTTTATACCAAAAGTAGCTCCAAAAAATGAACCTGCCGTTTGAGAATAGTTACCGGCAACATTCCAAGTGGTAACGGTACCGTTAGCACCGCCAACAGCACAATTATTAATTGTTCCTCCACTTTGAGTACAATTACCTGATATATTGATGGTAGCTGTTGAGCCAAGGCCGGTTGTGGTATTATATACTATAAAGTTGCCTCCACTAATATTAAATGAACCTGCCGAAACATTGAAAACAGGCGATCCCCCCGTAGATGAAGGAACCACTCCATGGAAATTAAATGTACCACCGCTCACGTTGAGAACTCCCCCAATATTGAGGTTAATAGTAGGTGCATTTGGTGTTATAGTGTTGGTTAATGCTGTAGATCCACCGGAAACATTTAAGCTACCTGTGACATTAAGAGTAAACCCAACAGAGCCGGTCAATCGGAGCAGTCCTGAACCAGTTGATATAATGTTAAAATTACCTGCTATGGTTGCTCCATTTAATGCGCCAGACAAATTTAAAGTAGAAGTTTGAGCAGTACAATTCCAAGAAAAATTACCAAAAGTCTGCGAGAATCCTCCGCTGGCTGATGTTGCAGTTGTATATCCAATAATATTACAATTCGAGGCAGCGTTCCAAGTTGCAGTAGGAATTGTACCACCAATAGTGGTGTGTGTATGATTATAGGTCCCATTAATTAGGAGTTGTGCCGCAGTAGCAGTTATACTGCCTCCATTGTTAAGGGTACCGCTGATGGTTGTAACCGCATTGGTTGTATTGTAATTATTGGCTGTGCTGCTGTTACTAACAGTTAAAGTTCCTGCTATACTGGCTGTATGTCCTGTACCTGAATAATTAAATGCAATGGAATTGGCTCCGTCACCAATTACAAGAGTCGAGCCTAAGGCAACGCTTAAGTCACCACCTAAACCCCCTTGAAGTGAAAGTGTATTCCCGGCTGCAGCAGGTTGTAATGTAATTGCTGTATTGTTACTCACAATAAACTGAGCAACTGTTTCTGTTGGTATATTCGTGGCCACAGAACTGCCCCCATTTGTAAAATTTAAAACATCAGTGCTTGAAGGAGTATTTCGGGCGGGAGTCCAGCTTGCGGGTGTTTGCCAGTTGGCTGAGCCGGTGGTTGCATTCCAAGTATAAGATGCAACAACAACAGGAGGAACCAACTCCCCTGTTGAAAGCAATATTGGCGTACCCGGAAAGCCTGTAAATGAGATTTGCGCTAATTGAGCTGCAGTTAAGGTTCCGGTGGAGTTACCGAAGAAAATTTTTCCTGCTGTTCCGCTTGTACCAGCTGTTCCGCTCCAACCCGTAATTGTGAGCGTTGTAGCAGCGGTCCAACCTACAGCACTTGAATTAGAGAAAGTTAGGGTATGGGCACCAGTTCCTAGAGCAATTGATGAGTTGGCAGATAAATTAAGTGTCCCAACAGTTTCAGAGAACCCGGCACCTGAACCGGTCCTGAAGATTCCTCCATTTAGTACGAAGTTACTTGAATTGGAAATAATATCAGCTGAACCAAGTTGTAATGTCCCAGCGGTAATTGTAGTTTGGCCTGTATAAGAATTAGCTCCAGAGAGTGTTAATGTGCCTGAACCGCTTTTTGTTAGTGAACCTGCTCCACTAATAACACCGGCATAGGTGGTGTTGGTCGACTGATTAACGGTTAATGTTCCCGCACCTAAACTAATGTTACCGCCAGTAGTTCCACCGCCACTTAAAGAAACTATACTTTGATTAAATCCATTTAAATCCAATGTAGCACCTGCTGTATTTGCCAAAACGACCCCTGTTGTACTTGGCAATGCTGAAGCAATACCACAAGAAAGAGTTCCCCCGTTGATTGTTGTGCTGCCTCCATAGGTATTCGCTGCCCCTAATGACAGAGTACCTGCAGCTGTAGCAGCAAGAATTAAATTAGAACTTGTGCCGCTAATTACCCCATTTAGTGAATAGGTGGATGCTCTCCCTAAGGTTATAGTTCTTGTCACACTTGTACCCAAGCTAACCGTGGATGAAAAGGTTAGATTACCGGATCCGGCAGCATAATTTACTGCATCTCCGAATTGGAAATTTGAATTAACAACTATTGATCCTGTATTGGGAGATCTTGCGATACCATCTGCAGAAAGCACACCGCCATTTACGGTAAGTGTTCCATTCCCAAATCCATTAACACTACCCCAAGCTAAAAGACCCGAATTTAATGTAACACCAGCAGGCAAGCATCCTGCAGTGCCACTTGCACTGATTAAATTACCAGCCCCGTTTTTAATGAAACCTGTTCCTGCAGCAGTTGATAAATTCTGCCCCTGAAAATTAAATGTTTTACCGCTTGCCACAAAAACTGGAGCTACAGTTCCACCTGTCGAGAGCGTGCCGCCTGGTGTTACCGTCACATTTTCATTTGCAATGATATAAGTAAATGCGGTATTAGCACCGGTTATAGAACTGTTAGGCACATTAAAAATTGCTCCTCTGCCGCTCGTCCAATTGGTAGCATAAGTTGGTGCTATTGGCGAAATATCCCATCTTGTGCCTGTAGTGGCAGTCCAGCTTTGCGCTGTAGTTCCTCCCCAAAACATCGCAATATTGGCTGTAGGAACCACTTCTCCATCGCTTAAAATGGTGGCACTGTAATAATTTGTCCCATTAAAAAATAAAATTTGCGACAATTGAGTAGCTGTTAAGCCTGTGTTATCGGTGCCTACATAAATTTGACCCGTTGTTCCAAAACCTGAAGTACCGTTATAAACTCCTGCCCAACCCGTTATGATTAAAGTGCTCGGAAAAGTCCAGGTTACACCATTGCTTGCCACAAAGCGTAAACTATGATTAACATTCGTACCCAATGCTATTGTTGAGCTAGCTGTCATATTTAGAGTTCCGAGGGATGCACTCGTTGCACTAATCCCTGTTGTACTTAATGTACCACCTGACATGGTAAAATTAGTAGACATAGTGAGACCGGAAAAAGAACCCGGGTTTAATCTTATCTCACCGGCTGCAATATTTGTGGGGCCTGTATACGTAATTGTTGAGGCCAATGGTGCTAGAATTAAAGTACCTGTACCAGATTTTGATATCCCACCAGTTCCTGTGATTGTTCCATTAAAAGTGTTGGTAGTTGTTCCAATAATACTTAAAGTGGCAGATCCTAAGTTTACTGTTCCATTAGCAAATCCTCCACCAGCAAGAGATGCAATAGATTGATTGAAATTATTTAAATTGAGAGTAGTACCGGCAACATTGGCCATGTTTACGGCTGTTGTAGAAGGTAGTGCATTGGCAACGCCCATTTGCAAGGTACCGTTATTAACAGTTGTGGTTCCGGTATAGGTATTGGCACCGCCTAATATAACAACGCCTGCACCATCACAAAGTAGGTTAGATGCTCCTGAAATTATACCAGTAAAAGCAACAGTGCTTCCTGAATTTAAAGCACTTAAATATAAACCACCCGTTGTGCTGTTATTGGCAATATTTCCAGAAAAGGTATGGGTTCCCGAGCTGTTCAAGCCTCCCAAATAACGGGTAGTAGTGTTACCATTATTAATGGTGATGTTATTACTCATTGTGGTTCCACCAGTTGGGTTAGATAGCCACAACTTAGCCACATTGGCTAATTGCCCGCCATTACCTACAAAAATACCACTGCTAGCTGATATAGTTCCCGAACTCTCTATCCAAAGCTCACCATTATCAATTTGTGTTTGCCCAGTATAGGTATTGGCGGCATTGAGCTTGAGAACCCCAAACTGAGAAACATTCACAAATCCTGCTCCTGAAACGATACCATTCCAGCGGGTTGCACGATTATTACCATCCACAGCTGTGTTATTTCCATAGATATATTGATTTTTCCCCTGATTATTAATTGTACCTCCAAAGGTGAGGTTACCTCCCGTATTTACAAATTCAAGCCCTCCCCAAGTTCCTCCAGTGCCTACTAGTACATTAAAATTTATGGTGTGATTAGCAGAACTTTGGTTTCGAATAAAGGGCCAAGTTCCCGCATTGTCAAAAAATTGCACAGGATTTCCTCCAA
The DNA here is from genome assembly GCA_023262495.1 of Bacteroidia bacterium. GTDB lineage: Bacteria > Bacteroidota > Bacteroidia > UBA4408 > UBA4408 > CAIKXD01. The sequence continues at coordinate 23,503 of JALRAS010000026.1, forward strand.
TTGTCCTTGCAGTAGTGGCAGATGTCCCAAAATTGAATTTATGCTGATTCCAAGTTCCTGGCACATTATTGGTCATAGTGACCTGATTATTGTTGTTAAACTGAACGATACCATAGGGCGGCTCATCCCACAATCCTCCTGGATTCCAACGAGCACCTGCAGCTCCTTGCTTAAAGTTTCCGTCAGGGGCTGTGTTTAACCAGTCATAGGTGGTTTGTCCAAAAACTTGCCCGCTCATCAACACAAGCAAGATTATCATCATTCGAAAATTAGACAAACTTGACCGGTACTTCCATTTTTTTTCATCTGAACATTTGATTACAATTGCATCTATTTTTTGTAATTGTGCAATTTTGTCATTTTTTGCACTTACACTTAGAATTAAAGTTCCCATTGCGGTATATTTTAAAAAATTAAATTGTGAAAGTTAAATCTCTTGACATGCCAGAATATTAAGGCATTTGAGGGGGGACCATGCTTTATTCAACAGATAAATTCGGTCAATTGTACTCGTAAAATTTAGTTTAAAAGCATTATCAGAAAAACTAAATTGAGCCAGTAGGATATTGCTGCATGCTATTACACATAGTAACGTAGCTAATAACAATAGATTAAATTTACTTATATATTTTTTTCTCATTGTTGTAAGATTTGCGTGTTATTAATACACTTTAAACTCCTTGCGAATATAAAAATTAAAATCCAATTAAAAAAATTGTTAAAATCATATGTTAAATCATTGAATTAATCGAAAATATTTAAAGTATTAAACATTCTACAACAGCTTTAATGCTAGCCATTTAATTTTTATAAATTTTTCTCAAATTATAACAAGCGATCATACTTCATTATCTAAGTTCAACTTCAACCTATACAGCAATCATTTACCCAAATCTATAGCACTGTTGAGGGCGAAAATGAGATCATTTAATTACAATTTATTAGTCAAAAAAAATATAGCTTATCACCTTATCGGAAATAGATGTTTTTTGCATTTATCATGCTTTAAGCAAGAGCGACACAACTTGTTCAAACACAACAAGATTGATATTATAATTTTTGCATCAATAAAAATGCTACCTTTGCGGCCTTAAAAAAATAGCCATTACATGCAAGCCATCAGAAACATTGCGATTATTGCACACGTTGACCACGGTAAAACCACTTTGGTAGACAAAATGCTCCATCAAAGTAAGTTATTTCGCGATAATCAGGAGTCAGGTGAGTTGATCCTTGACAACAATGATTTAGAGCGAGAGCGAGGAATTACCATTCTTGCAAAAAATGTTTCCATCAACTACAACGCGGTAAAGATTAATATCATTGATACACCCGGACATAGTGATTTTGGTGGTGAAGTAGAACGTGTGCTCAACATGGCTGATGGTGTTTTATTGTTGGTTGATGCCTTTGAAGGTACGATGCCACAAACGCGCTTTGTTTTGCAAAAAGCGCTTCAGTTGGGGTTAAAAGCCATTTTGGTTATTAATAAAGTGGACAAACCAAATTGCCGCCCTGATGAGGTTCACGATGAGGTTTTTGATTTGTTTTTCAATTTAGATGCCACCGAGGAACAACTAAATTTCCCAACCATTTACGGTAGCAGTAAACAAGGTTGGATGAGTACCGACTACAAGGCGGTTACAAACGATATTGTTCCATTGCTCGACTGCATTATTGATCATATTCCTGCTGCGCCCTATCACGAAGGCACCCTTCAAATGCAAATTACTTCCTTAGACTTCAGCAGCTTTGTTGGACGTATTGCTATTGGAAGAGTTTACAGAGGTACCATCAAAGAAAATATGCCTGTATCATTAGTCAAAAGAGATGGCAGAATTGTAAAATCAAGGATCAAAGAATTATTTGTTTTTGAAGGATTGGGCAGAGCCAAAGTAAGTGAAGTAAAAAGCGGAGATTTGTGCGCAGTAACGGGAATTGAAGGATTTGAAATTGGTGATACGATAGCTGATTTTGAAAATCCTGAGGGCTTAAAACCTATTAGTATTGACGAACCAACAATGAGCATGTTGTTTACCATCAACAACTCACCATTTTTTGGTAAAGAAGGAAAATTTTTAACATCTCGACATGTACGCGATAGACTCTTTAAAGAAATGGAGAAAAATCTTGCTCTTAGAGTTGATGAAACAGACAGTGCTGATGCCTTTTTAGTTTTTGGTCGTGGTATTTTACACTTGAGTATTCTTATCGAAACAATGCGCAGAGAAGGATATGAGTTACAAGTTGGACAGCCCCAAGTAATTGTAAAAACTATTGACGGAGTAAAATGTGAACCTGTTGAAACACTCACTGTAGATGTGCCGGAGCCTGTATCAGGTAAGGTCATTGAATTGGTGAGTCAAAGAAAAGGAGACATGGTAATTATGGAACCAAAAGGTGATATGATACATCTTGAGTTTACCATCCCTTCAAGAGGCATTATAGGTTTAAGAAATAAAGTTCTAACTGCAACAGCCGGTGAAGCCATCATGAATCATAGACTAAAAGGGTTTGAGCCATGGAAAGGTGAAATTCCCGGTAGGATTTCGGGCTCATTAATCAGCATGGAAACAGGCACTGCTATTGCATACAGTATTGATAAGTTACAAGATCGCGGATTCTTTTTTGTTGAACCGGGTGAAGAAATTTATGCCGGACAGGTAATTGGAGAGCATACACGCCCCGATGATTTATCAGTGAACATTACTAAAACCAAAAAGCTAACGAACATGCGCGCTTCAGGTTCAGACGAAAAAATGCGTATTGCGCCTGCTATTAAATTTTCATTGGAAGAAGCTATGGAATACATTCAGGAAGATGAGTATGTTGAACTCACTCCAAAATCTATTCGCATGCGTAAAACCATTCTTGATGAAAATGAAAGAAAGCGCGTAAGTAAAAGTGCTGCTGCCCAATCCTAAAATGTTGCCAATATAATTTTGGCATTATTCATTTTTAATTTCATCCTGCAGTTACATTTGTAACATGAAATGGGAATTGATTATAAAAATCAATCAGCTAATTGTATTAGCGCAAGAGCGATTGAGCAAGAAACAGTTTATACTGCTTTCCTCTGTTCTCGTTGGCTTATCGGTAGGTGTAGCTTCCATTTTACTAAAAAGTTTTGTACACCTTATTTTTACGCTAGCCACCTACAAGCCCATTGTTAGTTTAAAATATCTTTATTTGATACTGCCGGTTACAGGTATTTTTCTTACTGTTTGGTGCGTTAAAAAAATACTGAAAGGCAAACTAGAAAAAGGCCTGCCACCCGTACACTACGCCATTGCAAAAAAGTCGGGGATTATGCCTCGTGAGCAAATGTATGCACAGTTGCTTACCAGCAGTTTAACCGTTGGCTTAGGTGGCTCAGCAGGACTAGAAGCACCAATTGTAGTAACCGGTGCTGCATGGGGATCTAACTTTGCAAAAACATACCGACTTGATTATAAAGACAGAACCTTGCTGCTTGCCTGCGGTGTAGCAGCCGGTATTGGAGCTGCCTTTAATGCCCCAATTGCAGGGGTATTATTTGCACTCGAGGTATTGTTGTTGGATATTGGCATCTCTGCATTTACCCCACTCATCATTGCTGCGGCAACTGGAGCACTTGTATCAAAAATTTTTTTAAAAGATGACATACTTTTTTCTTTTCCTCAAAGTGTAGCATTCAATTACTTTAATGTTCCATTTTATGCACTGCTGGGTGTTATCACCGGCCTATTGGCGGTATATCATCAGCGCGTATTTTTAAAATTAGAACATCTTTTCTCGCATCTCAAAATAGGTGCGTACAAGAAAGTTTTTTTAGCAGGTGCATTACTTGCCATCCTGATTTTGTTTTTTCCCGGACTTTTTGGTGAAGGATATGCGAGTATCAAGTTACTGGCAAACAATCACACCTCCGAAATTTTTGAACACAGCATTTTATTTCACCTTAGCAGTAACCCTTGGATGCTGCTTGCATTGTTGTTACTTACTTTACTGCTAAAGGTTGTCGCCACAGCCATCACCCTGGGCAGTGGTGGCAATGGTGGTAATTTTGCGCCATCATTATTTGTTGG
>JALRAS010000270.1 GCA_023262495.1 Bacteroidia bacterium
TGTTTTAAATAGTTTAACGCACTTATCTTTATGGTCATGTCAGTAATATTTTATGTGTTGGTTGTCTTGGGTGTATTTCTGTTGATGGAAGCCATCACCTGGTGCACCCATCGTTGGGTGATGCATGGTTTTCTTTGGTATTTGCACAAGGATCATCATCAGGTTGAGCCGGGTTTCTTCGAAAAGAATGATGCTTTCTTCATCATTTTTGCCATTCCCAGTATGCTATGCATCATGTATGGCATGAAAACGCCAGGAATGTGGTGGTTGCATGCCATCGGCTTTGGCATCATGGCATATGGGTTTGCTTATTTTCTTGTCCATGATGTGATCATACACCAGCGTTTCAAATGGTTCAGCAGAAGCAACAATACCTATATCAGGGCCATCCGCTGGGCCCACAAAATGCATCATAAGCATTTGGGTAAGCATGACGGTGAAAGTTTCGGAATGTTGTATGTACACAAAAAATACTGGGAGAAAGTGCGGCGCGACAGAGAATTGATGAAAGGGAAG
>JALRAS010000271.1:0-264 GCA_023262495.1 Bacteroidia bacterium
CCTGACACTGCTTTTGTCTTAGGTAAAGGTCTTGGTTTTATGATTCCTGCGGTTGTTATCCTTGTTACAGGTACTGTATTTGCGATGTGGCTTGGTGAGCGTATTACTGATAAAGGAATTGGTAATGGTATTTCATTACTAATTATGGTTGGTATTATCGCAACATTACCTCAATCATTTGTTCAGGAGTTTATTTCTAGAACTGCGAACAATAACGGAGGGTTGATGCTCATACTCGTTGAACTTATTCTTTGGTTTGTAGTT
>JALRAS010000271.1:274-508 GCA_023262495.1 Bacteroidia bacterium
ACGACAAGTACCTGTGCAATATGCACGTCGCACTGCTTCAGGTTCTGAGGCAGCAGTAGGTGCTCGTCAGTATATCCCTTTAAAGTTAAATGCCTCAGGAGTAATGCCTATCATTTTTGCTCAGGCAATTATGTTTGCCCCTGGTCTTATTGGTCGTTCTTTTAACGATACTGAACTAGGTCAGTGGCTAGAGGTTAATTTTCAAGATATATTCGGCCTAGCCTACAATATATT
>JALRAS010000272.1 GCA_023262495.1 Bacteroidia bacterium
CATTGGTAGATTTGGCGACACTGCCTTCCTCGTTCCCATGTATGGAAGTGGAGAATTGAGTCAAGCATTTTGTAGAAGTGGAGCAGTGTACGGATCAACATATATGCTTCGTCGGTCACCGACTGCAATATCATTGGATATCAATAGTAACAATCATCACAACGACAACAGTGCACATCGTCGTGTCCAAGGAATCATATTACGAGGAGAGCAACGCATTAGAGGCGACTACGACGATCATCATGACTTGGACACGGAGGATGTTTCGGATCGAACGATTCCATGCAAGCATGTCATTGTTCCTAGTACAATGATGATGAGGATGGTGTCATCATCATCATCATCATCATCATCAGCAGCAGCATCATCATCAGCGACATGCAAAACAACTAGAACGTATAGGAGGATCAGTGTCTTGCAAGGCAAGTTGATGTTGGACCAAATCCAAACCGATGATATTACGAATGGTTCCTCGTCCTCCTCCGATACAGAGCAAAGGCATGCAATT
>JALRAS010000273.1:0-245 GCA_023262495.1 Bacteroidia bacterium
AAATGTTCGCCCTCTGTGATCTTGAAGAATTTGATGGCGTGAATTTGAAGTGTGACCCCGAGAGGGCCGTTGAATTGCGTGAGCAATACAATGCCATTATTCCCGGGTATCACATGAATAAAACACATTGGAATACCGTAAAGGTGGGTGATGATGTCGGTGGACGTTTATTCCGGGAGCTCATTGACCACAGTTATGAGTTGATTGTATCGAGTTTGCCAAAAAAGGAACGTGAAAAACTTTGC
>JALRAS010000273.1:255-505 GCA_023262495.1 Bacteroidia bacterium
TCCCCTGAAATGCAGTTATAGCTTTGAGTAAATATTTGTTACCATGGAAAACACGCAGAAGTACACCCGTCTTCAGGAATTGGCCGCAGAGATTGAGTTTAACGTGCAATTGCTCACGAGCGGAAATCTAAACACGCAGGAGCTGGAGTCGCTTACAGCGCAATCCCGCGAATTGTTCGAACGCGTGGTGGTACTGCGCTATAAGGCCTATGATGAATCAATCAATGGCTCTTCAAAATCGGAGGCACGC
>JALRAS010000027.1 GCA_023262495.1 Bacteroidia bacterium
CAATGAGATTCTTGGAAACAGTATGAATAGCATTGTTTACCAATTTTGTTCGATCCAAGTATACCTTCACTTCAACCCCAGCAGGTAAGGTAGATTTGATTTGTTCCATCCGTTCCTTCACATGCTCAATTACCTTTGATGAATTGGCCCCTTTCAACATCAATACAATACCACCAACAGCCTCACCTGATGTCCCGTATGTTAGCGCACCATAGCGAACACTTGGTCCCAAATCAACTGTTGCAACGTCTTGAACCAATACCGGAGTACCATCATCATTTTGTTTTTGGCACATTCAATGGGGCGGGGCATTTTCAAATTAACCCATTTTCAAATTTTCAAATTAAAATTGTCCCATTCATCATTTGGCACATCAGCTAATCAGCTAATTGGCTAATCAGCTAATTAATCTCATTTTCAAATTACATTGTCACATTGCTTCATTGGCACATTGGCACATTATAAAGCATTCTGCTTATTCGGAAAAACCACTTTAGGTACAAAGGTTTTAGCTGCTTCAAAATTCATGGTGGCGTATGAAATTACAATCACTTCATCGTCTTTTGAAAATTGCAAAGCGGCAGGACCATTCAAACATATGACACCACTGCCGCGTTCACCTTTAATAACATAGGTAATGATGCGCATTCCATTGCGGTAATTGAGCACGTGTACCTGCTCGTTTTCAATTAAATTGGTGGCATCCATCAGGTTTTCATCTATGGTAATTGAACCTATATAGTCAATATTAGCTTCGGTAACCGTAGCCCTGTGAATTTTCGATTTTAATACTTGTATGTCCATTGCGAGCGCAAATTTAGAAAAAGTTTTTGGTAGCCTTCGTCAAAAAAATGAACATCTTTGCAATATTGATGTTTTAAGAGCAACATGATAGAGAAAAATCCAATTGATAAGGACAAGGTAAGCGATATGCCCGGCCTGCTTGAATACGCCCACCACGTTGGCAGTGCCATCATTAAGCCCGAAGACAGCGGTAAAATAAAAAGCCGTGCGCTTACCGCCATGCGCGAGCAAACCAATATGCAAGTAAAAAATATTTACGAGCAAATGCAGTTACTTGCCAATCAAATGAACGACATCAAAAAAAGGGTTGAAATAAGCGAAGAAATATACAATACCGAAATGCGTTTTGAGCCTATGCCAGGCCATACCTATCACCTTTACCGCAAAGAAGATGGTCGTACCGCGCTTTCAATTATAGGTCCCGATCAATGGGGTAAAAGTCCACGTTTTAACGAATTTATCGGTTCAGTGAAGCTTCTTGCCGACCATACTTGGGAGGTGTTAAAGCACTAGAATTATTCGAGCATCTTTATTTCATCAATATTTTAGTTGGTGTATTATCCAAAAAATAATTATCTTTGAGCCCGCTTACAAAAAAGCTACCATTCAGATGCGGATGTGGCGTAATTGGCAGCCGCGTCAGACTTAGGATCTGATGTCGAAAGGCGTGGGGGTTCGAGTCCCTTCATCCGCACCAAATTAAAAAGCAACCTGAAAAGGTTGCTTTTTTTTATACTCATTTCTGAAAAGGCGAGAGCTTATACCAAAGGGTTGAATTATAGCTGTTTTGAATTTCTATTTTAGAATTTGGGTTAAAAACCGAATCTCGCCTTGGTTAAATTGTAAGCCGCCTCGGTGATATCATTCTGGTTAAGCTTATAAAAAAGCCCGCCCCATTCATAGGATATCTTTCGTAATTCATTGGATCGGCCATTTCGGAAAATGATGTAAGTAATAATCATTTCTCCTTTCGGGATTGTTTTGGTTTCGCTTTGAATGGATTTAACCAACAACGTATTTGCTGTAGCTTGCTTTTTAATAATTGGAGCTGCCTTTTCAGATTGACTTGGCATTGATGAAGTTAATTCCTGTTTCGGGTTTGCAGCGCCAACTTTCTTGTTGTTGGCACGCATTTTTTTGATTTCTTGTCTTTTTTGATACAATGATTGATTGGGATTCCAAATAAAGTCATTTTCCTGCAAGCTAAATTTTATAGTGCCGAACGATTTTTGAAAGGCCGAATAGTCCTCATTGTTTATCAATTCAAATAACTCACCTGTAATTTCTATTTGGTATTTACTTTTTAGCTGCTTCGATTTCGATATGCTTTTGGTATTGATGGTCAACACATAGTTAACGTAGCCGGGTTTGGATATGGTGGCGGTGTATACATTTTCAGGTTCCAAACTAAATAGCATTGGATCATTGGAAACTGGTATTTTTGGAAATACCGTTTTTCCTGAAGTTTGGTCAGTAATTTCGAAAAAAAGATTGTTGAGTTCTTTTTCCGATTCTATGTCCTTTACGATGATGTTGGTTGAAAACGCAATTTTATTAATCGGCAATCCCATAACAGAACCTAATGAAACAGCGAACAATACTAAAGTAATAAATAATCTGTTGTTCATTTGGAGGAACCTGTATTTTTTTCGGAAAATAAGTTTATGTTTATTTTGATCTAATGTTTATCATCTCGAGAATTCAAACACAATAATATAAGTATTTTTTGATAAAATATGCTAAAAGAGGTTAGGAAAATGTAAACGTCTTACAACCATTGATATGGGAGTGCCTATTAATTGTTAAACGCAGATTCATATATACCCCAACCAGTTCTCTTTTGTAAATAGGAGTTAATCAATGTGCGTATGCAATGCACAACCTAATTCCATACAAATTCTGCATGCTTGTATTGTAATAATTTCAAGTGGTATCGGCATTAAAAATTTTATATTTTTAGTAGGACCATACAACGAATACAAATGTTGTGATGATGGCAATCGCGCTTAACACCAATTAAAAATATTTTTCAATCCATTGAAGTATAGGATTATAGTACTACCGGTTTAGCTACTTCGCATTTTCTAATCTGGGATTTAGGTTTAAGCCCCAACAAACAGGGTATGGCACAGGCATAAGTAATTCTAGTCGGGCTTCTTACAAATTTCGGAAATGGAAAAGGCACACATGGTGATTTTTTAAATTAATTGCACTATATTTGTATTTTAATAAACCACTATATATATCTTATGAAAAAAGTAATTTTACTATCACTAATTGCCATAGCAACACTGAGAAATGGAGTTGCGCAGGAAATTAAAATTTCCAGAGGAGGCACCGACTATACCAACGGAACAATTGAAGCATGGTTTGATATTGCCGATTATCCGGGCACAAGCGCGTTTACCTTCAGCGGATTTATCGTAAAAAACACCGGAAATTCAGCAAAGTCGATTCGTATGATCAGACAAGAGGTAAGCGTATTGTCAAGCACTTCTAATTATTTCTGTTGGGAAGCATGTTATTCTCCGAATACAGATACTTCAACCGGAAATGTAATACTTAATCCCAATGGTGAATTTGCCGATATGTTTCTTGATTACGCACCATCCGGACAAACCGGTATTTCAACAATCCGTTATTTACTCCAAAACGTAGCCAACTTGAATGATACCGCCTCTATGTTGGTGCATTATAATGCAACTCCCACTTCATTAAACGAACTATCTGCCACCCCAATGTTGTCCGCAGTTTTTCCAAATCCTGCATCTAACCAAGTTGCTATTAACTACAACATCAGTCAAACACAATCAACCATAGAAATAAAAAATCTATTGGGGCAGGTGCAAAGGGTGTTGCCTATTGTTGCCGGCAGCAAGAATATCAACATCAGCGTAGCCGATATGCCTGAAGGAATTTACTTTGTTACCCTCAAATCGGGTGGCAATATCATCGACACCAAAAGATTGATGATAAGCAGGTAATCAACCTGTTTATAATTTACCATTTAGTCAAGGTTCAATTGCGGGTTTTGCTCGCAATCATCTTTTGTATCATGCTATTCAAACAGGTTGCAGGTAATCAATTTATTAAGGAATCACTCATCCAACAAGTTCAATCAAACCGGGTGAGTCATGCCCAGCTTTTTTTTGGTCCAGAAGGATCGGGTGCGCTAGCAATGGCTACTGCCTTTGCACGTTACATTTGCTGCACCAATAAGCAAGCGAGCGACTCATGTAGTACTTGTTCATCATGCATTAAATTCGAAAAACTGGTGCACCCCGATTTTCATATGGTTTTCCCTGTGAATACTAATAATCAAGTAAAAAAAGATGCCTGTTGCGATGATTTTATAGTGGAATGGAGAAAAGCTTTAACAGACAATCCTTACCTGAATTTATACGACTGGTTAAAGAGTTTGGGGATTGAGAATAAGCAGGGGAATATTGGCACCGAGGAGGGTACCAATATCATTAGAAAGCTGAATTTGACCACCTATGAAAGTCCCTATAAAATTATGCTGATTTGGATGCCCGAATGCATGAACTTGCACACGGCCAACAAACTACTTAAAATTTTGGAGGAGCCCCCTGAAAGAACCCTGTTTTTACTGGTAGCGGAATCTCGTGAGCAGCTGATGTCAACAATACAATCGCGTACGCAAGCCATTCGCTTTCGCCCTTTATCCGATAATGAAGTGACAGCTTTCTTAATCAATGAATTATCAATAGAAAATGACAGGGCCCAGCAAGTTGCTGCCCTCTCAGAAGGGAACTTAAATTTAGCGCTTAAACTTTCGCAAGAAACAGAGCTAATTAAAAAGGATATTGAAGATTTTTTAGAATGGATGAGATTTTGCTTTAAAAGTAATATTCCCAAGTTGTTGGTTTGGGTAGATAAAATGGCGGGTGTTGGACGCGAAAATCAAAAGAACTTTTTAACACATGCCGTTCATCTAACCCGACAAACATTGCTCCTTAACCTAAATTTACCACAATTAGTAAAGTTGTCAGAAAGCGATAAAGAGTTGCTTAAAAAGTTTTCTCAATTTGTGAATGCAGGTAACAGTGATGAATTATTAGCGGCCTATGATAAGGCCTATTATGCCCTTGAGCGAAATGCCAATGGCAAAATGCTTTTCCTTGATTTATCGTTCAAGGTAAGCATATTACTTAACAAGAGGGTGCTTCCAAAAGTTGCATAAACAAAAGTGCCCCATTAAAAATATTTAAAATGAGTTGTACAAGTTGTAGCACAAATAAAACCCCAGGAGGATGTAAAAGCAACGGTTCGTGTGGAACAGGTGGCTGCGGAAAGTTAAATGTATTCGATTGGCTGGCCAATATGGAATCTCCCGCAGGAGCAAAAGCATTCAATTTGGTGGAGGTAAGATTTAAAAATGGGAGAAAAGATTTTTATGCCAATGAAACGGGTTCTGAATTATTTCAAGGAGATATAGTAGCCACCGAGGCTTCACCGGGTCATGATATTGGTGTAGTTTCGCTTTCGGGTGAATTGGTGCGCATGCAAATGAAGAAAAAGAATATCCCTACCAATCATCCAGAAATTAAAAAGGTATACCGTAAAGCCAAGCAAACAGATATCGATAAATGGCAGTCTGCCAAAGACCTGGAGGTGCCAACCATGTATAAAGCACGAACACTGGCACTAAAGCTGAAACTTCAAATGAAGATCAGCGATGTGGAGTATCAAGGCGATAAAACGAAGGCCATATTTTATTACACAGCTGATGAAAGGGTAGATTTCAGAGAGCTCATCAAATTGATGGCCGATGAGTTTAAAATCAGAATTGAAATGAAACAAATTGGAGCACGACAAGAGGCAAGTCGGCTTGGTGGAATCGGTTCATGCGGCAGAGAATTATGCTGCTCAACATGGCTAACCGATTTCAGAAGTGTTTCAACAAGTGCAGCCCGCTACCAACAACTCTCTCTTAATCCACTAAAGCTTGCAGGTCAATGCGGTAAGTTAAAGTGCTGCCTTAATTATGAGCTCGATAGTTATTTAGACGCGCTCAAAGATATACCCGATGGAAATACCAAACTAGAAACGCAAAAGGGAAGAGCATACTGCCAAAAAACAGACATCTTTAAAAGGATCATGTGGTTCACCTATGCCGATGATCCGGGTAACTTTATACCTGTTGCAGTTGACAGAGTAAACGAAATTATTGCACTCAACAAAGCAGGCGAAAAGCCCGATGACATCAGTATCAAGAAAGAAGCACCAAAAGTTAAATTACCGGATTTTGAAAATGTAGTAGGACAAGACAGTTTAACAAGGTTTGACAATACAAAGAAGAAAAAGAAAAAGAAGAAGAAAAAGCCGGGTTTCCCCAATGCTGGCAATGCGCCTGTAAGCACTGATGCTAAGGAAAAACCTGTAGCAAAACAGGTCGAAAACCAAGGGCGTGATGAAGGTAAAGGGAATAATCAGGGCAATAGCGGACAGCCAAGAAAACCCAATCGCAACAATAGAAATCGTAATAAAAAAAACAATACCGATAGCGCACCGAGTGCTGAATAATTATATGATTTATATTTTTTCAGCCCATGCAAAGAGCCGAGTATCTCTCAAGTATTGTTAAAACACTGCCCGATAAGCCGGGTATTTATCAGTATTTTGATGAACATGGCGTAATTATTTATGTGGGAAAAGCCAAGGCACTTAAAAAGCGCGTTTCTTCTTATTTTAATCGCGACAATCAACTCGATAGAAAAACGCAGTCTTTGGTGAGGCATATTGCCGATATTAAAATCATCATTGTTGAAACCGAGTTGGATGCGTTGCTGCTAGAAAACAACCTCATTAAAAAGTATCAGCCCAAGTATAATGTCATGCTTAAGGATGGTAAAACCTTTCCTTGTATTGTCATTAAAAATGAGGCCTATCCAAGGGTATTTCCTACAAGGCAAATAGTGAAAGACGGGTCGGATTATTTCGGTCCCTTTGCATCAATCAAAATGATGTATACCATGCTTGAGCTCATCAAAGAAAATTATCCGTTAAGAAGTTGTAACTACCATCTATCAGAGAAGAATATTGCCTCCGGAAAATTTAAAGTATGCCTCGAATATCATATTGGTAACTGTAAAGGCCCATGCGAAGCTAAACAAAGCGGTGAGGATTACGACCGCAGCATAGCTGAAATCAAACAAATTGTAAAGGGCAATATTCATGGCATTATCAAGCAATTAAAAATCAAAATGATGATGCATGCCGAAAAATTTGAATATGAAAAGGCGCATCGCATTAAAATGAAAATCGACTCCCTCGAGAACTACCAAAGTAAGTCTGCAATTGTGAGTGTTAGTATCAATAATGTAGATGTAGTATCAATCATATCTGATGAAAATTATGCCTATGTCAACTACTTAAAAGTGGTAAATGGTGCAATTGTTCAAGGGTACACTATTGAATTAAAAAAGAAGCTGAATGAAACCGATGAGGATTTGCTGTTGATAGGATTTGCAGAGCTCAGAGGACGCTTTGGTAGTGATTCGGAAGAAGTAATTGTGCCTTTCCCAATAAGTATTGAAGCTGTAGGTATACAGTTTATTGTTCCGCAACGAGGCGACAAGAAAAAATTGCTTGATTTGAGTATGAAAAATGTGGAGCATTATAAGCGCGACAAGCAAAAGCAACAAGAACTTGTTGATCCGGAAAGGCATACAAGTAGAATGTTGGCGCAAATGATGAAGGATTTACGTTTGAAATCAGAACCCCGACATATTGAATGTTTTGATAATAGTAACATTCAAGGTGCCTTTCCTGTGGCTGCAATGACTGTATTTAAACATTTAAAACCAAGTAAAAAAGACTACAGGCATTTCAATATTAAAACGGTGGAAGGACCCAATGATTTTGCTTCGATGGAAGAGATTATTTACAGGCGCTACAAAAGAATGATCGAAGAGGAGCAGCCGGTCCCCGACCTCATAGTGATTGACGGGGGAAAGGGTCAATTAGGAGCAGCACTCGAAAGTTTGAACAAGCTTGGTCTTGCCGGAAAAGTGGCTATAGTAGGTATAGCAAAAAGACTCGAAGAAATATATTATCCCGGAGATTCGTTGCCTTTGTATCTCGATAAGAAAGGTGAAACACTAAGAGTTTTACAGCATATCAGAGATGAAGCGCATCGTTTTGGGATTACACATCACCGCAATAAACGATCAAAAGGAACCATCAAAACAGAATTGACCGATATCAAAGGAATTAGTCATTTAACTGCAGCAAGCCTACTTGGACACTTCAAATCGGTTAAAAAAATAGCAGCAAGTTCACTTGATGAATTGGCGCAAGTTGTTGGAAACAGTCGAGCTACATTAGTTTTTGAGTACTTCCAAGAAAAAAATAATACCGATCCTATAAAATAAATAGTTCAATCAGATTGGTATGATCAGTAGTTCAGAGAAATTGTCTGCTACTGAATAATTCGGGGTAATGCAATTCCTCAATGACACCTTTTGCATTTACAACCTACTATTTTCAGGCGCAACATTCAAAATACAAACAAATTCAGGTTTATAACTTCATTTATGCGCTTCCATATTGTTGAAAGGCCAATAAAAACAGGAGGTTAAAAAGTTTTAAGTGTAAAAAATTGGTTTTCAATAACTAACTGTGAAAAACTACGAAGTTGCCCGTGAAAAACAATTTTAATTATTCACTCAATTTGTGAGGTAATCATCTAAAATTTTCAATCATGCAAACATCAATGAATTTTAATGGAAGTCAGACAATGAAAGTGCTTTCCGGAATGCTTGTTGTCATTCAATTTGGTTTGTTTTTTGCCATTTTGTATTTAGGTGCCTTAGTCACTACAAATATGATAGGTTTGCTGACTCAGCTTTCTGGCCTTATTATTTATATTTTGGCCTACATCAGTTTCAATCAAAAGTATTTCAGCTTTCTGCCATTGCCCAAAAAAGGGGCGTACATCATCATGCACGGTCCTTATAGCTTTTTGCGTCATCCCATGTATTTGGGAATGCTGTTAATTACTGTTCCGCTAACTGTAGAATATTTCAGTCATACTATAGCTGTTACACAAGCTTGTTTCATTGTGGTAACTGCTATTTTGGTGTACATTGAGGAATATGTATTTGGGAATGTTGACCTCAACTACAAAAACTATATCAAGTACACCAAAATGATTTTACCGATGCTGTTTTAATAGCTCGGCCAAATAGCATTCCCTCTTTTTATGGGTTAAAAGCATTCGAAATATTTTTTTTGTTTGCTAATCTTATTTATATTTTATTGACATTTTAAGATGTCTTCATTCATTATTTTTGTAAAAAAAATGTTGTGTTTACAGGAATAATTGAAAATACCGCCCTGGTTGTTGGAATCAATGCTCAGCAGAGTAATCTAACTTTTACGTTAAAATCAACCTTGGCAGTGGCGCTTAAGGTGGATCAAAGCGTGGCTCACAATGGGGTTTGCCTTACTGTTACCGGTATTGATGCCACAAACAATACCTATACAGTTACAGCTATCAAAGAGACTTTAGAGAGAACTAATCTAGGGCTGCTTAAAATAAACGATTGGGTTAACATCGAACGCTGCATGCGTATGGACAGCCTGCTCGATGGGCACATCGTACAAGGACATGTAGACACTACTGCTTTGTGCTCAAAGGTTGAAGAAACAGAGGGAAGTTGGAAATATACTTTCGAGTATGATCATACCGGTAAGCGCGGTTATATCACAGTTGAAAAAGGTTCTGTAACTGTAAACGGAGTAAGTTTAACGGTGGTTGATTCAGGAATTAATTCTTTTTCAGTGGCCATCATTCCTTACACCTACGAACATACCAACTTCAAAAATTTAAAGGAGGGAGGTAAAGTAAATATTGAGTTTGATATCATAGGAAAATATATTGCAAAACTTATAGCCAATCAGCAGTCTTAGTGAGTAGGAGATTACTTTCAATTTTGCTAGTAGTTTTTTTGAGTTTGCATCCTTCATTGGCAGGCAAGCATCCAACTTGTAGGTTATTATTATCGCAAACGCTCGAACACATTTACAAGGTAAAAACTGCCAGTTACACCTTGCATGCAGCTGAGCGTGTAAACGAAAATATATTAAAGGCAAGCTCCCAAATTAAATTGCAGGTTACTCCACGAAAACTTTACTTGAAAAACAACAAAGGCATAGAAGTGCTCTATAACGAACAAGCCAGCAAAGGAGAAGCATTGGTGAATCCTAATTCTTTTCCATATATTAATTTAAAACTTGATCCATACCGCAGCATCATGCGTAACAATCAGCATCATACTATTTTCGAACTCGGCTTTCATCATATAGGAAGTATTTTGAGCAATGCAGTAAAATCAAGTGAAGCTCAATTTGAAAAATGGTTTACCTACTCGGGGCTCATTAAATTTAACAACAAAGAATGTCATAAAATTATTTTTGAGTATCCTGACTTTAAGTATATAAAATATACTGTTAAACATAAAGAAACTGCTAGAAGCATTGCGCACAAATTCGGCATAGGTGAATATCGAATTATGATCAACAATCAAAATATTTCTTACACAGATTTTATTCGTGAGGGAAGAGTGCTCAGTATTCCTAATGTGTATGCATCAAAAACGGTAATTTACATTGATAAAGAATTATTATTACCTGTTTATATCAAGGCCTATGATGACCATGGATTTTATGAGTCTTACGAGTTCGAGGATTTAAAAACAAATCTCAATTTTTCAGCAAAAGAATTTGAAAAAACATACTCCGGTTATGGATTTTGATACAGTTGTATAAATCGATCAAACGAACCTGTTTGCTCACGTTTGCGACTCCTTTCGTAATCATAAATTAATCTTCCCAGATTGGAAAGAAAGGGAAATCCAATGCTCTTGTATTCATAACGCCCATCATTCAATATTTGGTTGGCATTCACGTAAATAACGGCACTTAGAAAAAAATCAATATTGTTTTTGTAATCAACAAAGTAGGCACAATCCGAGAGCCATCCGTAACTCTGACCCACCACATTAAAAATTCTCATCGTGTCAATTGAAATTGTATCATGATAATCGGCAAGCATTAAGTATTTTTTAAAACTATCTTCATACCTTGAAGCATCATATTTCGGGAAATCACTCTCACGCGGATAGCTTCCCATCGCTTTCAACAATAGATTGTAATCTTCGGGCAGCAGCTGTAATTTTTTGTCTTCAGGAAGTAAATTGGGATACATCAAACCTATCAAAAAGTCATTGATTTCTTGCAGCGGCATGGTATTATATCTTGTAAAATCTTTTGGCTTCTTAACTAGTTTGCCCTTAGCATTTCTGTATGCCCGGCCTTTATATTTTTTGAGAAATTTATAATTGCGATAATAGTTACTGCTGCTGCCTGCTTGTCTGTATACTGTATCTCCTTTATCATTCAAGAAAGCAATCGGATTAAAAAATAAGTTATCCTCATTTTTACAACCCGGGTCAAAGCGTTGAATGATATCAGTTTCTTTCATACCAAGTGCTTTTAATCGCAGCTTGATACTGTCTGCACCAAGCAATTCATAAACCCTGCTGTAGGCATCATTATCACTTACCAGCATCATTTTTTTTACATACTGCGCTACCGATGGCTTATAATTTATGGCAGTGGAATCAATACGCACTTCCTTTTGACAAGCATGATTGGCTAATGTAACCATATGGTTGGAAGAAGAAATACCAAGTTTGTTACACTTTTCTAAAGCAAGGGCACTCACCGGTAATTTGACCAAACTGGCAGGATAAAAATACTGTTTGTTGTTTAACCGATAGCGATGCTGAACAAGCGCTGCCTTCCCGCTTTCTTTATGATTGATTTGTGTATATATGATTTGGATTTCATACTTCTTTGGTGTGGCAAGTATAGTTTTGAACTCATCTGATTTAATCTTCATTAAGTTTTCGATGAGGTTGTCGTTTGAAATAGTAATTGGCAAGTATGGTGTTGGCTTCTGCGCATAGGTGTATACACATCCACTGTATGTTATGAATAACATACAAAAGATAAATACAGATAATACCTTGTTGAGGTACTTGTTCAAATTAGTTGGTTTTTTTTGTGAAAAGCATCAAGTTGCTTTCGTTCAGCTTGTAATCGTATCCTATTCCAAAACCTAGTGGTTTAATAGCTGACTTTTCAGTACTGTCATAGGCCATTTTTAAATCCTTTTGCAGGAAATTTTTGAATAGGTTAATGGGTGCGTCATAGGTACCATAATATTGATGATTCCATTGAGAGGCATCAAAAAATCTGACAGGCACACCCGAGTCATCTTGCAGTACATAGCGGCTTTTCTCCAAAATTGTTTTTCTGATTACGCTAAAATAGGGTTTGTGCAACAAGTAGGAAGCCGATTTAATATAGGTGCGTACGGTGGGAAGTTGATTTAAAAATGCTTGTAATCGTTTGTTTCTACTAAGTCCTAAATCTGAGATATCACAACTGAGGTAATACACGTCTTTTTCCATTCCTGTTTTGTTTTCTATGCAGGTAAGATGTATGCCTTTACTTCCGCTCGCATAGGCAGGATTCTCGCGCGTAATCACTTGTCCGCTGCTATCGATGGAAATAGGCGCTATGTCCTTAATCGAGTGTCCGCTTCTTTGCATGAATATAGAAATCAGCTGCACAGCCCCGTTGAGTTCTTTAGTAGCGAAATCTTCTTCCATACTGAGCGTTCTGAAAAAACTGAAATTCAAAATGGCATGCATTGATTTGTGAATAGAGTTGAAATATTTTGGTAAGCTATCTATGTTCACTGTATCAAGGTTTGGAAGTGAACCCGGTGGTTCAAGTGCAAGCATATAATATACTTTTGCCTCAGGAAAAAATGTTGTAACATGCAAAAAATCGGGCCCGCTGAATGGGTAAAATACAGTGTCATTTTTACCAAAGGTGGCCTTCAATTCTTGGGCTGTAAAGGCATGCATTGGTTTAAAATGATTCTCGTTGAGTTGTACCCATTTTTTGTCCTGACCTGCTGCAAAATTCCTCCACGCGTCAGTATATAATTCGGGCTTGAGTGTATTGCCCTCAGTTGCCTGCATCCCGGCAATATATCTGCTGATATCATTATTTTTTCTATTACTGATTTCAGGAATTTTTTCAACTTCAGCAATTGGTGGAACCTCTTTTTTTTCTGCATCGCGGTTTGATTCTTTTTTGCCCGAGGTGCAGCCAAGCATTATCATACCAAAGACTAATAAACAGGTAAAATAAATCGTATTTTTAGGCAGTGCGTTTGTCATATATACTTGATAAATAGCGCGGCAAAGATATAAAATATGACTTTTGTGGCATTATTAAGTTTTGCTTCTAAAAAGGAAATGTGTTGTGCTTAAAAATAACACCAATAATATCTATTACTCCTTCAGTTTTGTCCAATTGCGGTATGATCGTATTGTCCTAGTTTTAAGTAGTGTTGACATGAACTATTGCCTATTTGTTTTTTAATGAGACTTAAAAATAATGGCAATTGGTATAATTTGAAATTTTAGATCGTTATGAGCGAATAGAGCTAAATGTTGGTAACGAAATCCTAAAAAAATAATATAGATAACTGCTTTGCCTTCGTGGCAATGATTGGTTAATTAAATTTAATCAAATAATTCAGCTTTGAATTGGCATCAGCATTATATTTGTAAAAAAATGGTTTATGAATATATTACTACTTCACAAAATTTCAGTGTGGTTATTTCTTTTGATTTATTACATCAAAACGATACTATTATTTAATAAAAATCAGCAACCACTCGATAAATTTTCGAGAGTTATCAAGGTGCCCGAGATGATTATAAGCACCTTGTTTCTGCTAACAGGAATTTACCTGTTTTATTTGTTGGGTGCAATCAAGCTTTTCCAAATTTTTAAATTGGTGTGTGTATTTGCTTCCATACCGCTTGCCATTGTGGGCTTTAAAAAGAAGAAAAAATCATTGGCTATCACAGCAATGGTTTTATTGCATTTGGCCTACGGTTTGGCTGAAATGTCGCGTAAACAAGCTTCTATAGGCAGTAAACCGGTGAGTAAGGCCTCGGGTGAAGTTGATGGTGCTGCGATATATACCAATAACTGCCTAATCTGCCATGGTGCCGATGGCAAAAAAGGATACAACGGTGCCAGCGATTTGTCGGCTTCAAAATTAGATCGCGAAGGCGTATTGCAAGTAATCAATAATGGGCGTGGTAATATGATGCCCTATAAAGAATTATTGGCCGAAGAAGAGAAACAGGCTGTAGCCGATTACATTTTAACATTGCGATAGATTGACAAAACTGATTGAAACTGCTGTAAGAAAGAAAACAGCCATCATGGTTGGTGTGATTACACAGCAGCAGGATGAGGAAATGGCCCGAGAATACCTTGATGAGCTTAAATTTTTAATTGACACTTGGGGTGCAGTCACACTGAAAGGTTTTTTGCAGAAAATGACCAAGCCCGATTCGAAATATTTTGTGGGCAGCGGTAAGTTGCAAGAAATTAAAACCTATGTAAAAGAGTTTGCTGTTGATATGGTTGTTTTTGATGATGACCTAAGTCCTTCGCAACTTAGAAATATTGAGAAAATACTTGAAACAAAAGTACTCGACAGGAGCGATTTAATCATCGATATTTTTGCTGCACGCGCTCAAACAGCGCATGCCAAAACACAAGTAGAGCTGGCGCTTTATCAACATATTCTACCGCGCCTAACCGGTATGTGGACACATCTCGAAAGGCAGCGCGGAGGAACAGGAACGCGTGGTGGTGCAGGTGAAAAAGAAATTGAAACAGATCGAAGAATTGTTCGCAATAAAATTACCCTACTCAAAGAACGATTGAAGGAGATAGATAAACAAATGGCCACGCAAAGAAAAAATAGGGGAGAAATGATTCGTGTGGCCTTGGTGGGATATACCAACGTGGGTAAAAGTACCATCATGAATTTGTTGAGCAAAAGCGATGTGTTTGCAGAAAATAAATTGTTTGCCACACTTGATACCACGGTAAGAAAAGTAGTGATTGATAATTTGCCTTTTTTATTGAGCGATACGGTTGGTTTTATCAGAAAGTTACCCACGCATTTGATTGAATCATTTAAATCAACGCTCGATGAGGTGCGCGAAGCAGATATTCTGATACACGTTGTTGATATCAGTCATCCTAATTTTGAAGAGCACGTTCATGTGGTAAATGATACCTTGCAAGGCATAGGTGCTTCTGACAAAAAAACCATCATGATTTTTAATAAGATTGATGCCTTTAGTTTTACGCCAAAAGATAAAGATGATTTAACACCAATCAAGCGTGAGAATTTAAGTTTACAGGATTTAAAGCGCACCTGGATGAATAAAAACAACAATCCTTGTTTGTTTATTTCGGCAACCAATAAAGAAAACATTGATGCCCTGCGCACCCTCATTTATGATTGTGTGAAAGAGCTACACATGCAGCGCTATCCTTACAACAACTTTTTTTATTGATAGTACTTTTAAACTCAGAAACTAATTACCGATTAGGTGATAGTAAATGGGCATGCCAATAGTAATATTGATGGGGAAGGTTACAGCCAATGCCATAGGTAAAAACAAACCTGGATTTGCTTTTGGCACGGAAATTTTGATGGCTGCAGGAACTGCAATGTAGGAGGCGCTTGCGGCCAATATAGCAAACATAAAACGATTAGAAGCATCGCTTGTTACCACAGCACTGAGCAATGCTACTGCACTTCCGTTGATTAATGGAATTAGAATAGCAAAAACTATAGGAAACCAACCAAAAGAGAAAAATGATTTTAATTTTCTGCCGCTTGTAATACCCATATCAAGTAAAAAAATGGCTAAAAAACCTTTAAATAAATCGTTGGTAAAAGGTTTTATTCCTTCGGCTTGTTTGGCGTTGGCGAGGTAGCCAATAATCAGACTGCCAAGAATTAAAATGACACTGCTATTGGTAAACGAGTGCCTGATGGCTGACGACTTCTTTATTTTTTCTTCAGGATTATCATTGAATATAGAAACCAAAATGAGTCCCATGATGATGGCTGGAGATTCCATTAAGGCCATAATGGCCACCATGTGTCCATGTAAACTAAGTTGCTGGGCTTCCAGGTATGAAGCAGCTGTTACAAATGTTACTGCACTAACAGAACCGTAGGCAGCAGCAATGGCAGCGGCATCATATACACCTAACCTTTTTTTTAGTATAAAAAATGAATACAGCGGAATAAGTAATGATATCCCAATTCCAAAAACCATGGACCACGCAATTTCACTCCCAATTACTTCGTGAGATAACTCTTGTCCACCCTTAAAACCAATGGCAAATAATAAGTACAATGAAATAAATTTGGAAGAATTTTGGGGGATTTCCAAATCACTCTTGAGATAAACAGCTAAAATACCGAGTACAAAAAATAGGAGTGCAGGGTTTGTTAGATTCTCTAACAATAAGTTAAAATTCATATGCTGCAATTTTGTTATGGGTTACACAAATCGCAATACATAGGATCTTCATGATATTTATTATCTGGAAATTCAATGATGGAAGTATGATTACATTTTTGACAAATATACTCAGAACTTAATACGCTTCTTGTTGGATATAGGCAAATTTTACAAGGAAGTCCAGGATTGTAACGTACAACTGAAAAACCGGGAGTTTTACAAGCCGGACAACGTGAGTTGATTTGCTCTACCAATTTCATGGTTGCTTGTTCTATTACCTTCATACGACTGGGATTGTACATAGCGCGCATGTCTGTTTCGGCATACACTTTTCCATATTGTTGCATGCACTTATTGAATACTTGCTCAAGTTGATCAGGTTCGTTGATGCCTTTCTCAACGAAGTTAAAATTTTCCTTTGTGTTTTTAACAATAATAGCATGTGATGGAAATTTTACTCTTTCACAAAACTCATGCAATGCTTTCAGTGATGTAATTTCTTCACCCGAAAAGTTGGTTTCGGTGCTAATCACTTGTGCGGTTATTTCCAAATTATTTTTACGATCGATAAACATCAGCACCTCTTGATTGGCTGGAATAAAAAATGCTGAAGGATGCATCCCAAAAGAGCCCTCACTGGCTATTCCTAAGTTGCAACCCAACTCCTCCATACCCATCAAACATTTTTTTCGCGCGGTAGTAATGGCATCATCTTGTCTTGGTATTTCTCCCGAAAATGAACCCAACATATCTGTATTAAATTTAGTAGGAGTGACGCACGTTACACCTAAAAATTTTTCAAGAATAGGCGCAATAACC
This sequence comes from Bacteroidia bacterium, assembly GCA_023262495.1. Taxonomy (GTDB): domain Bacteria; phylum Bacteroidota; class Bacteroidia; order UBA4408; family UBA4408; genus CAIKXD01. The sequence goes on from JALRAS010000027.1 coordinate 17,085, forward strand.
TTTTCCTTCTCATGTTGTGTAGAGATTACCAATTTTCTATTTTCAAACATTGGTTTTTCGTGTATTTTGTTCTAATAAAAAATATGCTCAACCTTTTAATAGCAACAATTCCTTCCCTTTACGCAAAACGGCTAATGCACAGACATCAGCAGTATTGAGCGAATTAAGCTACCTAACTGTTATCAGATTGGAGGCAATGGTTTTTATCCCATTGCCGCTTTATCTGATAGCTAAAATTTTAAAATATTTATCTTTTTTTTGGCAAGCATACTCGTAAAAAGCATGCATGCAAAACTCATGATATTACTCAACATGAATGATTGCAGATACTTTCAAATTCTTATCGTTGTGTGCAATTTTACTCTTCAATTCAGCCAGCTCTGATTGCAACAACTTAATTCTTGATTCACGATATTTGGTATCCTCCTCGTTATTGTTTTTTAGAATTTTATTTTCATGATACTTTATTTTAACATTGATCAACTGAACAATCAAGTCAAGTGTATCCTGAGCAGTAAATTCTCCTTGAAACAAATGTAAATCCATGAGTTAATTAAATTTATTGTCCTTGTCCTAATGAGAAAGCCGGCTTGCCATCAAAAGCATATAAGTTTTCTGTTTTGATAGTATCAATATTTAGATTAACAGCGTTTTGAAGCAGGTTTATGATATCTGCTTTGCTGAGTGTGCCTTCAGTAGGCTTGAATCTGCATCTCCAATGATCAGTACAAAAAGTTTCTTTAAAGCCATCAGGCCAAACTTTAATACCACGGTTGGTAATCATGTTCAACTTAATATTGTTGCTCTCCATTGCTTTCACTTTTTCAGCAATTTCGTTAGGATTGGTTCCATTCCAATGAACAAAAACATCTACTCCAATCAATTCTTTCTTTGCTGGTGCTTTGCGGGTGTATTTTGGCAAATTGAGTGCTCCATTATTGGAGAATGATACCGCTTTTAAAATACTTGGCTTGTGATTGAGGTTTGCAATTACTGCAGCAGCAAACTCTTTTGTGCCAACTTTTTGCTTACTAGTTCCTTCTTTGTAAATATCGTAAGTATGAATACCATCTTCAAGTGTTTTCAACCAAGCATTTTGAACTTTTTCTGCTACATCAGTCTGACCAATGTGGTTAAGCATCATGATGGCTCCTTGTAGTAAACCTGAAGGGTTGGCAAGATTTTGGCCGGCTCTTTTAGGTGCCGATCCATGGATGGCCTCAAACATAGCACACTCTTCACCAATGTTGGCAGAGCCTGCTAAACCAACAGATCCCGTAATTTGTGCTGCTACATCGCTCAACACATCACCATAAAGATTAGGCATTACAATCACATCAAATACTTCGGGTGTGTCAGCCATTTTTGCTGCACCAATATCAATAATCCAATGCTCGTTTTCAATCTCAGGATATTCAGCTGCAATCTCATCAAACACTTGATGGAATAAACCATCCGTTTGCTTCATGATGTTGTCTTTGGTAAAGCAGGTTACCTTTTTTCTGTTTTGTTGTTTGGCGTATTCAAAGGCATATCTGACAATTTTTTCGCAACCCGGACGACTGATCAATTTTAAGCACTGCACTACTTCATCTGTTTGCTGATGTTCGATACCTGCATATAAATCCTCTTCATTTTCTCTTACAATCACAATATCCATCACAGGATGCTTGGTAGCAACAAACGGATGCAAACTTCTGCATGGTCTAATGTTCGAATATAAACCTAAGAATTTACGGGTTGTTACATTTAAGCTTTTATAACCACCACCTTGAGGTGTAGTGATTGGTGCCTTTAAAAAGATTTTATTTTTTCTGATAGTATCCCATGATTCAGCAGCAATACCTGAGGTGTTACCGGCTAAATATACTTTCTCACCAACTTCTATTTCTTCGATTTTAATTTGAGCACCGGCTGCCAAAATGATTTCTAGCGTGGCATCCATAATTTCAGGACCGATACCGTCTCCTTTTGCAATTGTTATTGTAGTCATATCATTGAATGGGTTTAAATTTTATGCAAATGTGCAATAAATTTCAATTAATTAATATTTATATTTGTAATGTTAAACATAAAAAATATTTATGAATTATACGCTCAATCAGTTGCAAATATTTTTAAAAGTTGCGCAAACTAAAAGTGTTACAAAAGCAGCCGAGGAGCTACATCTCACGCAGCCGGCCGTTTCTATTCAACTTAAAAATTTTCAAGATCAATTCGAGTTGCCACTTACCGAGGTAGTGGGAAAGCGTATTTATATTACTGATTTCGGAAAAGAGATTGCTGCGTCTGCAGAGGAGGTAATAAATCAGGTATATGCCATTAATAATCGAACAATGGCCTATAAAGGGCAATTAACGGGACGCCTCAAAATTTCAATTGTTTCAACAGGGAAGTATGTGATGCCTTTCTTTTTAGCCGACTTTATGAAAAGTAATTCCGGTATTGAGCTATTAATGGATGTCGCCAATAAGGAAGCGGTGGTTAAATCGCTCGAGCAAAATGAGGTTGATTTTGCCTTAGTATCTATTTTGCCAAAAAATTTGAACATTGAAAAACTTGACTTGCTACAAAATAAACTATACATGGTAGGTAAAGAAAACCCTTTGCCAAGCAACAAGTTAAATACAAATGAATTCTTTGGGAAATTTCCTCTTATCTATCGCGAAAAGGGTTCAGGCACACGACAAATGATGGAAAACTTTATTGCAGGTAGTCAAATTCCTGTGTTAAAAAAAATGGAGCTTACCTCCAATGAAGCCGTAAAGCAGGCCGTGTTGGCCGGATTAGGTTATTCGGTAATGCCATTGATTGGGATTAAAAATGAATTAATTAATAACTCTCTTCAAATCATACCTATAAAAGGACTCCCTATTACTACCACGTGGAGTTTGGTTTGGCTCAAAGGGAAAAAACATACCCAGGTTTCGCTCACCTTGCTCGAATTTTTGAATAAGCATAAATCAGAAATAGTGAACGAACAATTCAAATGGTATGAGGTTTATAAATAAATCTGATAGCAACCTGTGAATTGTAAAAAAATCATAATACTTGCAAGAGATATAGTAGTACTATTAAATTTGTGCTGATTGCTATTGTAATGGAAAATTTATTATCTGTAATTAAAGTGAAAGTAGGCAAGGGATTGTACCAAAGCGACCCATCTGCCAGTAAACTTGGTCAAAAAATTCTGAGTAATGCAATAGATATGATTGCTGAACTTGGCTTTGAGAAATTTACGTTTAAAAAATTAGGAGAGCAGATTGGCTCTCCGGAGGCCTCTGTTTACCGATATTTCAAAAGTAAACAACAGTTACTTTCTTATCTTGTATCATGGTATTGGGGTTGGATGGAGTATAGGTTAATGTTTGAAATTACCAATGTTACTTCTGCACAGGCACGGCTCGAAAAGTCAATTGCATTAATTACTTCTGATGTAAAGGAAAGGATTTTGATTGATGGTATTGATACCAAAAAGCTGCATCAAATCATTATTCATGAGTCTATTAAATCATACTTGATAAAGGATGTTGATTTGTCTAATAAAGAGGGCTGTTACATGAATTACAAACAATTTGTAGCCCGTATGGCTGAAATTGTGAAAGAAATCAATCCTGAATACAAGTATCCGCAAATGTTGCTCACCACAATCATTGAAGGCGCCCATTTGCAAGTGTTTTTTGGTGAGCATTTGCCAAGGCTTACCAATAAACAAAAGTCTCCTCATTATATTACAGAATTCTACACCGGTATTGCATTAAAATCTATAAAAATACGAAAATGAAAACTCCACTAGAAAGGTTTTGGTTGTTGCTTAAACCCGATAACAAAGATATTTATCAAGTATACACCTATGCTTTTTTCAAGGGTATGATTGCCTTGTCGCTTCCTATTGGGATTCAGTCAATCATCAACTTGATACAGGGTGGAAGGGTTTCTGCATCATGGATTGTGTTGGTGTTTATTGTCATCATTGGTATTGCTATGGGTGGTTACATGCAACTGATGCAGATGCGTATTACCGAAACTATTCAGCAAAAGATTTTTGCCCGCGCTGCTTTTGATTTTACTTATCGCATACCCAAAATAAAATTTGAAGAACTGTACAAGCATTATGCACCGGAGCTTATGAATCGATTCTTCGATGTGCTAACAGTGCAAAAAAGTCTTGCCAAAATCATCATCGACTTTTCATCTGCTGTGCTGCAAATTATATTCGGACTATTGCTATTATCTCTATACCATCCGTTTTTCATTTTGTTCAGTATTTTATTGGTGGTACTAGTTTTCAGTATTATCAAGTATACTTCAAAAAAGGGACTTGAAACGGCTCTCAAAGAATCTAAATACAAGTACCGAGTGGTATCATGGTTAGAGGAGTTAGCACGTTCAAAAGATACGTTTAAATTGGCCGGAATAACTGATTTGCCACAGTTAAAAACCGATGAGCGTGTTACAGGTTACATCGAGTCGCGCGAGAAACACTATCAAGTGCTTCGCGTTCAATATGTGCTTCTATTAATATTTAAAGTTATTGTTGCCTTTGGGTTACTGATTGCAGGTGGATTATTGGTGCTTGAACAACAAATGAATATAGGTCAGTTTGTAGCTGCTGAAATCATCATCTTACTAGTTATCGATTCAACAGAGAAAATTATAGTTAATCTCGATAACATATTTGATATACTTTCTTCATTGGAAAAAGTGGGGCAGGTAACGGACCTTGATTTGGAAAAAGATACTGCCGACTCATCTTTGCAGCATGTCTTCAATAAGCCTATTGAAATTGATGTAAATGGTTTGAATTACACCTATCCGGGTAGAACCAAATCGGTAATTAAAAACATTACCTATCGTTTTGAAGCCGGCCGATCATATTGTATTTCGGGAAGTAATGGTTCAGGAAAATCAACTTTAATACACCTTTTAGCGGGCTTGTATCAGCCATTGTCAGGTAGCGTATGTATTAACGGTTTGCCCATAGGAAATTATAATATTTTTGAGCTCTATAAATTTATTGGAAATGCTTTGGCTGAGGAAACCATATTTGAAGGCACCTTCTATGAGAACATTTCATTGGGTCGTGATTACATTCATTCTGAAGATGTGAAATGGGCGATCGAAAAAGTGTTTCTAAATGATTATATAAAAATGTTGCCAGATGGGCTCGATTCACCCATAGAAGTATCCGGTCAGAAACTATCAAAAAGTGTGATACAAAAAATCATTTTGGCAAGAAGCATTGTCAACAAACCCAAACTAATTTTGCTAGAAAATCATATCGATTTCATTGAGGATTCAGAAGAAAAGAAAATCATTGATTTCTTAACCGATAAATCCAATGGCTGGACTTTAATTAGTGTTTCAAATAACAGCTATTTGAAGCAAAAGTCTGATGTTGTTATGAACATGACAGATGGTGGATTGGTAAATAATTTTTAATTTTAAAACAAGATGCTCAATATTACACACAATACAATTGAAGATGAGGAGGCATTAGAAAAAATGCAGTCTTACAAGATTTTGAATTCTCGCGTAAACAGCCGCAGATTGATTAAGACACTTTACCTATTGGGAGGAATTTTTCTATTGGTGATGTTTCTTCCTTGGACACAAAATATTAAATCAGCTTCTCGCGTTAATGCCCTCCGACCTAATCAGCGTCCGCAAACAATTCATTCTATAATTGCCGGAAGAATTGAAAAATGGTATGTGCAGGAAGGGCAACTAGTTAGAAAAGGAGATACAATTTTATTTTTGAGTGAAACAAAATCAGAGTATTTAGATCCTAATTTAGTAGGTAATACAGAACAACAGTTAAAGGCAAAGGAGGCAACCGTAAAATCCTATTTTGAAAAAGTAAATGCCAACGACAATCAAATTGATGCCCTTATAAAATCGCGAATTCTTAAACTTGAGCAGGCACGAAATAAATTGATACAAGCTAATTTGAAAGTTCAGAGCGATAGTATTGATTTATCCGCTGCACAACTCAATCAAAAAATCGCTAAAGATCAGTTGGTTCGTATGGAAGAATTATACAAAGAAGGACTGAAGTCATTGACAGATCTCGAATCAAGAAGGCAAAAATTTCAGGACGCCCAAGCCAAATTAATTTCTCAAGAAAATAAGTTCTTAGGCAGTAAAAATGAAGTGATAAATGCTAAAATTGAGCTACAAAGTATCAATGCCGACTATAACGATAAAATAGCAAAGTCTGAGTCTGAAAAATATGCTTCTTTATCCAATATGTATGACGCAGAGGCCACGGTATCAAAACTGCAGAATCAGTTCGAGAATTACCGCATCAGGTCGGGAATGTATTATGTACTGGCACCGCAAGACGGTTACATCACCCAAGCAATTCAGTCAGGAATTGGAGAAACAATTAAGGAGGGAGAGCAAATAGTTAGTATTATGCCCTACAACTATGAACTAGCAGTAGAAATGTATGTAAACCCTATGGATATTCCTCTTCTTGAAAAGGGGCAACACGTTCAAATACAATTTGATGGTTGGCCTGCAATCATTTTTTCAGGATGGCCTGGTATTTCATACGGAACATATGGTGGAGAAATTGTAGCAATTGATAATTTTGTAAGCGAGAATGGTAAATACAGGGTGCTTGTATCTCACGACAAAGGTTATCCTGCTTGGCCCAAAGAAATTAGATTAGGAGCAGGTGCACAAACGCTTACTTTACTGAAAGAAGTTCCGGTTTGGTATGAGTTATGGCGTCAAATCAATGGATTCCCTCCTGATTACTACAAAAAGAATCTCAATAACGATAAATCAAAAAAGGAAGATGAAAAGAAAAAGTAATTTTTTCATTGCAATATTTCTGCTTTTATTTTCAGTTTCCAGTTTTGCGCAAACAGAGAATAAAAGATTGCTCAGTCTTGAAACTTTTTTGAAGTTGGTAAAACAACATCACCCAATGGCCAAACAAGCCGATAACATTGTTGAATCTGCCGAGGCCAATAAACTTTTATCTCGAGGAGGTTTTGATCCCAAGCTCTTTTATGATTTTAAAAATAAGACTTTTGATGGGAAGAATTATTATGCACTTGGCGATGGTGGTTTTAGTATCCCAACATGGTTTGGATTGGAATTTAAAGGTGGATTTGAGCAAAATCAAGGGGTGTTTTTAAGCCCCGAAAATATCACTCCTGCAAGCGGTTTATTGTATTCAAAAATTTCTGTTTCAGTACTTCAAGGACTAGTAATTGATGAAAGAAGGGCAGTGCTCAAACAAGCCAAAATATTTAGAGAGCTATCCGACTTTGATAAAATTAATGCCCTCAACGAATTGCTTTATAAGGCCGGAAAAACCTATTGGGATTGGTATTTATCATATGCCAACTTAAGAGTTTTACAAAATGCTGTCGAGTTAAGTGAAATCAGATTTGATGCGGTACGCTCAACTTTTAGATTGGGCGACCGACCCGCGATTGATACTGTAGAAGCTAGTATACAACTTCAAGATAGAATTATTAATTACCAGCAAGGCATGGTAGATTATCGAACTAAGTCTCTGCTGCTGTCTAATTTTTTATGGGTAGATGAAAATACCCCGGTAGAAATTACCGATAATGTAATTCCTGATTTAGCTGCATCCGTGCAAGACGAGTGGTTTGTATTTTTTCAACGTGTAGAAAAAATTGACAGCATCATTAATCAGCACCCTGCATTAAAAATGTATGAGTATAAATTAAGGCAGTTGAAAATAGAGGAGAAATTTAAAAGAGAAAAACTCAAGCCCAATTTAAATCTTGAGTTTAACCCATTGTTTGCTGCCGATAATTTAAATCCAACCCTCAGCAATAATTATAAGTGGGGTGTTTCCTTTGCTTTCCCGTTATTGCTCAGAAAAGAGAGGGGAGACTTAAAACTCACGAAAATTAAAATACAAAATACGCAATATGATAACAGCATCAAGCGACTTGAACTGCTCAATAAAACTAAGGCAGGTATTAATGAATACAACAACTTTCGTTTACTGGTTGATATGTACACCAAAAATGTATCTAATTATGAAACCTTATGGCTTTCAGAAAAAAGGTTGTTCGACAATGGAGAGAGCTCACTGTTTATGATTAATAGCAGGGAAATGAGTTACATCAATGCCCAAATCAAACTCAATGAAATTATCAACAAGAACAAGAAAGCGGCTCTAGAAACCACCTACTCTTTTGGTACATTAAATACCTTGTTTTAATTGCAACTTTTGAAGGTGCAACATACTTCTTTTTATACCATCACATAATTAACAAGCCGCCATCAACAACTACTGTGCTGCCTGTCATGTAGTTAGAAGCATCAGATGCCAAGAATAGCGCAGCAGCCCCAATCTCTTCAGGTTCACCAATACGCTGCAAAGGAAGCATGCTCATAAACTGTTGCATTTGCGCTTGCATCGCTGCTTGTTCTTGAGCTGTTAATGGGCGTCCCGAAATTTTTTGTACACCGGGCGTATTGATTCCTCCGGGGGCAATATCATTGACATGAATGCCGTGTTTTCCTACTTCTTTGGCAAAGGCGCGCGAAAGCATTCTGATACCGCCTTTTGAAGCATCGTAGTGCGATAAATTGCCTGTAGGTTTCAGACTGTCGATAGATGAAATGTTAATGATTTTGCCGCCATGCTTTTTTTCGATCATGGTTTTGATCACCGCTTTTGATAGAAATGCAACAGATTTTAAATTAAGGTTAATGGTGTTGTCCCAAAGTTCTTCTGTCATTTCGGTAAGCGGGCAATACGTAAATATCCCGGCATTGTTTACCAAGATATGAATGTCGCCAAAAGTGCTTATTGCAGTGTCAACAATTTTGCCCAATTGAGCCATATCCTTTAGGTCGGTTTGCATATAGGCAACCTTTGCGCCTGTACCTTTTATTTCATCGATAGTTGCTTGGGCTTGTTCACTAGTAACAATATCAACAATCAATACAGAGGCACCGGCTTGCGCTAGTTTAAGGGCAACACCTTTACCAATACCCATAGCACCTCCGGTAACAATAGCCACACGGCCGCTTAGGTCAAATAGTTTTTCAATTGCTTTGTGCATTTTGTTTCGAAGATTAAAGATGAATAAAAGAAAATAAAGTACGAATATACGATTTTATTGGATTTAATGAAATAGAAGCGCTCTAGTATTTATTAAACTTCCCTTTCCTCCGATTATAGGCATTAAAAAAGCCCTAATACATTAGGGCTTGGGATACTTTCGTGGTCCTGGAGGGAGTCGAACCCCCAACCTTCTGATCCGTAGTCAGATGCTCTATCCAATTAAGCTACAGAACCAAATTTGAGGGCGCAAAGATATAAATATTATTTGAACTCCAAATATTTACTCGCCTTGCTGATTTTCAACAGGTGCCATTTGTTGGCGCAACACATTTCTATCCTGCATCCTTCTTCTAATAAGATCACTGTATGCTCTTGCTTTGCGATTCCCGAATTCACCAAAGGCCTTTTGACACCACTCTAAAGCAATTTCAAAGTTTCCTCGTGTTTCACAAAATACTGCCATATTGTAGCATGCTCTGCCGGCCATTTTTTCATCTTTGTTCAGGGCCTCTTTTTTCCATATTTCTGCTGCCGATTCCCAATTACCGGATCTTGCCATCCTACCTGCTTTTTCTAATTCATCGTTTCCTTTGCGATAGTAGCTTCTGCTCTCTGTAACCCATAATGGAGTTACTCTTCTTCCATATAGTTGCCCGGCATGAACACCTGTTTGTACCAAACAATTGAATTTAGATGGTAAACCTGCAATAGCTTCTGCTTGTGTTAGCCCTTGCGCACTAAATGCCAAGAAATCGGTGTATCTGAATTCGTCCGAAATAACTCCTCCATCCTGCAGTAACATTCATCCTGCTGTCTGCCCTAAATCCGGGTAAATCCTGAAAAACATCTCTTGAAACTCTCGTTCTGATGGTAATTGGTGTAAACACAACTCTTGAGTCGGAGTCGAAGGCCTCCAATGCAATGAGTGCATCAAGGTTATTTCTTTGGCATACTTCATTGATTTTTGCCCTTGTGAGCGGCTCAGGAAACTGTCCGGTACCGCTGCCTTTTAAATTATCAAT
>JALRAS010000028.1 GCA_023262495.1 Bacteroidia bacterium
ATTTCCTTGACAAAATGTGGTTTCTCCGCTAGTCAATACACTTGGAATTTCAATTGGATTTTCTGTCAATGTAATATTTGGTGAAATATTACTGCATCCGGCAGCATCTGTAACAGTTACAGCATAGGTGTTAACTGTTGAGGTAGTTAGTGAAGTACCTGTACTGCCATCGCTCCACAAGTAGGAACTGAAACCTGCAGTAGCGGTCAAGGTAGTGCTTTGACCATTGCATATTGCTTGAGGTCCATTGATGGTATTACCTGTTATAACACAGCCATTTTCAACTACTGTTACAAATTGATCGGCACTCAAATTAGTTAAATGTTGAACAATTCCAGATGGCCAAACAATGGTAGCAGAATCTATCGTTTGATGTATGCCTAATCCAAAATGTAACATCGATGAGTTGCAGGTTCCGTAACTTTCGCCCGATCTAACCTCACGTCTTTGTATACCCCAAGGACCATAAATTACAACATTGGCACCAATAGCATCGTTATTTGATACTGTTCCTTCCAAGTCAAAGGTAATGAAATGATTTACCGTATTTCCGTTGTTGAGATACATGATATCATCAAAACTAGGAGAAGGATTGTTGTAAATATCACCAAGACTTGCGTAAATATCTATAAAACCATCGTGGTTTAAATCTCCGGTAGCAAATGACATAACACCGTTGTTAGACATTAATGAACCTATAGCTGTGAATGTTTTGTCACCATTGTTTTTGTAATAAATGTAGTCATCATCACCTGTAATGAGTAAGTCTACAAATCCATCATTGTCGAAATCTTCAAATTGTGACTCCAATGGGTAAATACTGCTTGTGCTGATAGCCGCAGTGGTTAACTCGGTGTAATGACCGGTTCCATCATTCTCAAAAATTTGTGAGGTATGATCATTATTGATTGCTGCCATATCGAAGTCGCCATCATTATCAATATCACCAAAACTTGCTGTCCAAGTTTGCCAACCTATTGCAAGGTTTCTTGATGCGGCATCCTCTTTAAATTTGTATGTTCCATCATTGATAAATAGTTGGTTAATCCTTCTTAAATCGTTAGGATTTGAGCTGCTTTGACGGCATTTGGCAATATAAAAATCCATGTCGCCATCACTATCAAAATCAGTCCATACAGTACCGTAGTTTCCTGAATTATTAGGGTCACCTGTGGTTTGCCAGGTACCTGGATGTGTGATAAAGTTGATTACCGTATTTTGATCGATTGCCCATGCGCCAAAAGATCCACTTCCCACGGTGGAAGTTACATCTACAACCAAAGTTGTACCACTGTATGACACAACGTTACCTTGCATATAATTATCACTATTGAAAGTTACATAAACGCTCTGTCCCGCTGTAAAATTTAATCCGTTTTGAACTGTAAGGTTGATAGTACCTGTTCCGATAGTAAGGGTTTGAATAGCGTTGGCTAATCTTCTGAAGGTACCATTACCGTTGTTCACATATAGCTTTGACCAGTTAACATCATCGCAACCGAAAATATCTTGCCAGCCATCATTGTTAAAATCGCCTACCGAAATATTTTGCCAAAAGAAATTACTTCCTTGCAATACACTGATATTAGCGGTGTAGCTCGAGCCCGATTGGCTGATCAAGGCAATTGAGCCTGTAGAACCCATTCCGGCAATCACATCTTTAATCCCATTTTTATCAAGATCGGCAACAGTCATAGCCCATGCCTGTCCACCGCTAAAGGTTCCCAAAGAGTGATTGGTGTAACCACCGTTAATGTTTTGAATTTCAAGATTCAATTGATTGCTCTGGTTCAATCGAATTATGTCATCAAGTCCATCATTGTTAACATCGGCAACCGATACAGCGCATCCGCTTCGATAATTTACTGCATTGTTAGGTAGTTTGCTGTTGGCATTGCTGAAGGATAATACCTGGGCATCGGCAACAACCGCACAGGTAAGCAAAATTGCTACACCTGCAAGCAGTTTGGGTTTAATAATTGTTTTCATTTATAGAGTGTGTTTGTTTAAGTGTGGTGATACAGTTTAGGTTGGTTTTGTGAAATGATAAATTGCTTATTGTTTAATTACTTTCTTGTAAAATTCTTTTTTATTGGTTTTAATTCTGATGAAATAGATTCCTTCATTTCCGGTTAAATTGAGCGTTTCTGACTTTGTATTTTGAGAAGAGATTTTACCAATTACATATTTTCCATTGGCATCAAAAACATCAATTTGTTTGATTTCAATTTTGCCGTATGCATTAACACTTACACGTCCATCAACAGTAAGGGTAGGAAAAACTCTAATATCATCTCGCTGATTGAGCTGAGAGGCAGTATAGGTAATCAATTGAAGGTTCATTAAGCTGTCGGCATTGGCAACTACCGGAGTTTTATCGGCTGCATTAAACATATTTTTAAAATCATCTATAGGAGCGCTACTTAAGCTGAACATTTCTTGTACAAACTTGGGAGGCAATGTTTGATAAATAATTTTTGCAGTAGCATTGATACTTCCATTGATGCCTGCTACAGACACGTGGAAATGAACCTCATCAGTACCAGATCCTTCAATACCGCTGATTTTGTTAAAGTCAGGGTCAGCAAGCGCATCGGCAGAAATTTGAACGGTATCGTATGAAGGATGTTGCGTAGAGAAACCTGTTGGGGTTAAACGGTTATCTTTTAAAGAAAAAGCACCGCGCTCCAAAACAGAGGTGTAGTTGCCGTTTACATCACCCATAACAATCTCATAAATTTGCGACACACCGCTTTGATTAATGATGTTGTGATGAGGCTCAAAAGCTGGTTGCTCTCCGGCAACGCTGAAATCGCTGTGGAAAATACCCGATTTAAAAATGGTGTCGTTGCTGCTGTCTTTAATTACAAATTGTAATACTGCTCTTCTTGAAGGATAACCCGAAGGAAATTTATGACCTGCCTTGTTTACAAGTTTAACCCTAAAGTAGGCACTATCGTTGGCTACGCTATCGAAGTGAAGAGTAAGGTCAACCGACTTCTCTTTTAACATACGGTCGGTGGCAATGAGTGTGGTATCAAATTTGTAATCGGGCAAATCAAGGCCCAGCGCATTTTTATTTGCCTTCATGAGCTTAAGCATAAACGAATTGGCTCCTGCAAACGAGTGCTGATTGAAAGGAGTTCGTGGCGTAAGCGAAAGATATCCGTTGGCTATCATGATAGGATCGCTGATGCGAGCCATATGACAGTTTTGGCAGCTAGTGTTGTTTTGACTGTAAATAGAATTTTTATACTCATGATAGGTGGCCTGTTCCACATACTTACCTCCCGTGAGGTTGCCGTTAAGATCTGCGGTGCTTGTGATTAACGTGTGACAAGATGCGCAAAGTTTAGAATCAGAAATATGCGGACTGTAAACCGGTGTATATCCGGTGTACAGCTGCATAGGTCCAACCATTGGACCTACGAAAGGGCCGTATATTTTGCGCGTAGTATCAAACAAAATTTCACCCGAAAAGGTAGTTCCTAAACCTGCTTCACCAATGGTGTGACAACCTGCGCATGATACCCCGTCAATGCCCAATGAATCATTGTCAAAGTCAGCTATTGTATAGTGTGATGCACCATTGAAATGGGCGTTGTAATGCCCCATTGGTGCATGGCAACTCGTGCATTTGTCTTCTAAATCCAAGCCATGTGCAGGATTTACCAATTTTTCTTGACTAACCTTGGCTCTCCAAAAAGGATCGCGTGCACTCATTCCCATCATCGATGCCGACCATCTGTCGTATAAGTTAACATCCACCAAGTCTTCATTCACATTGGCCCATCCCAAAGAATCTTTGCCATGACATCCGCCACAGCGAGAGGAGGGTAAAAAATATTCGCCTGGTCCGATTGGGCCGGTGTGCATTTGAAATGAAGCTAACTCTTTTTTGCTATGATATCTTGAGGTGGCTATGTTTTGCTGGGAAGCAAAAAGAGACATCACAAAAACAATTACAGATATAAAAGCAATGGCCGAAAAGCGTGTAATTTTCATATCATAGAAATAATTTAAATCAAAAGTACAAGTAATGCTCAAACAAACAATAGTTTATCGGTAAAAGTTTTAGTGTGATGACCAAATAAAATTAACCATCGATAAAAATAGCACGCTGATATACCAGAATAGCGTCATCTAAAAAGTTAATTATCAATAAGTAATATTCTTTGCTAAATTGAAATATAACATACACTTTTTCATCATCTCACAGGGATGTTTTTCGGGGTTATAAAAAAAATACATAGATTAGCATACTGTTTATAGTGTTTCTTGTAATAATCACAATTGCTTATGAAGGCCAAATCAAACAATTCCATGGACAAAAGTCGAGAGTTGGGCTTTGGCAATAAGGCCAAGAGTGTTAGACTACTAAAACATGACGGTACTTTTAATGTAAGAAGAACAGGCCTGCCCTTCTTTCAAAACTTGCATATTTACCATGCCTTGATTGAAATGAGTTGGTTGAAATTTGCCGCTATAACACTGCTCTTTTATTCGTTCATGAATGTTACCTTTGCATTGCTTTATGTTTGGGTAGGAATAGAGCACTTGTCGGGGGTATCGGGCAATACTTATTCAGAAAAATTTTGGGAAGCTTTTTTCTTCAGTGCGCAAACATTAACTACTGTAGGTTACGGAAGAATAAGTCCCGAAGGTTTTGCTACAAGTATGATTGCCGCAGTTGAGTCAATGATTGGACTCATGGGATTTGCACTCATTACCGGAATTTTATACGGGAAATTTTCTCGCCCTACCGCACGCATTATTTTCTCCGAAAAGGCCATCATTGCGCCCTATAAGGACATCAATGCATTTGAAATTAGGATTGTTAACGAAAGAAAAAATCAACTGATAGAAGTGGAGGTTCAGGTGCTAATTTCAATGAATAAGTTGATTGATGGGCAGCGCAAAAATATTTTTCTCGACTTGCCCTTGGAAACAAAGAAGGTAAACTTTTTGCCATTGCCATGGACCATCGTTCATGCAATAGATGAAAATAGCCCGTTTTTCGGGATTACCGCAAAAGAATTAATTGAGGCAGCCGCAGAATTCATTATCATGGTGAAAGCTTATGATGATACATTTTCACAGAATATTTATAAGCGATACTCATATACGGCTGCGGAAATTATTTGGGGAGCCAAGTTCAATGTGATTTATAAAAATGATGAGGATGGGGTTGTAAACCTTATGATGGATAAATTTCAGGAAATAGAGCTTGTATCCTTAAACGCATGAAATAATTTAAGCCATTTTTTTCTCATTCTTTTTGTAATTGTGATGAACGGCTCGTTGAGTGCATAATCAATTGAAGCTTTTTGCTCATACAGATGAATGAAACAAAATAAGAACACAAAAAAACAAATCATACAAATGCACGTTTATTTTATAGATTTGTCGGCAGCAAAAATTAAACAACTATGAAATTCGCAACCAAAGCCATACATGCTGGGCAAGAGCCTGATCCAAGCACGGGAGCTATTATGACACCAATTTTTCAAACATCTACTTTCGTACAGGCTAGTCCCGGAAAGCATCAGGGATATGCCTACGCGAGAGGTAAAAATCCTACGCGTACTGCGCTCGAAAAATGTTTGGCATCTTTAGAAAATGCGAAACATGCTTTGTGTTTTAGCAGCGGAATGGGAGCGATTGATGCGGTAATCAAATTACTCAACCCGGGCGATGAAGTAATTACCGGAAATGATTTATATGGTGGTACTTATCGCATGTTTACCAAAGTATTCGAGCGCATGCAAATTAAATTTCATTTCATTGACTTAAATAATGCGCAAAACATTACCTCTTACATCAATAAGAACACAAAACTAATTTGGGTAGAAACTCCTACCAATCCAACCATGCAAATTGTAGATATTGTAGCTTGCGCTAAAATAGCACGCGAAAATAATTTATGGTTGGGTGTAGATAATACTTTTGCTTCGCCCTACTTACAAAATCCATTAGATTTAGGTGCACACATTGTGATGCACTCGGTTACAAAATATATTGGCGGTCACAGTGATGTCATTATGGGAGCGCTTTGCATGAATGATGATAAGCTGCATGAACAACTAGCATTCATACATAATTCTTGTGGAGCAACTCCTGGTCCAATGGATAGTTTTTTGGTGCTGCGCGGAATAAAAACACTTCACTTGCGTATGGAAAGACATTGCCAAAATGGTAAAGCAATTGCACATTTTTTAGCCACACATCCGGCCATCGAAAAGGTTTATTGGCCTGGTTTTGAAACACATCCCAACCATCATATTGCCAAGGCGCAAATGAAAGATTTTGGGGGCATGATTTCCATTGTATTGAAAAATGCCGACCTCGAAAAAACATTTAAAATTGCCTCCTCTTTTCATGTGTTTTCACTTGCCGAGTCGCTTGGTGGTGTTGAGTCATTGGTTAATCATCCGGCAACAATGACGCATGCATCAATACCAAAGGCAGAAAGAGAAGCTGCGGGCGTAGTAGACAACCTGCTGAGGTTGAGCGTTGGCGTTGAGGATGTAGATGATTTATTAGCGGATTTAAAACAAGCATTAACCGCATAATTTTTAAATAAAGCCGAAAATTAACTTAACATACTTTTAAAATTTAGAGAATAGTCATTAACTTTACATTTCTAAAACCAAGCATCATTAATGAGAACAAAAATTTCGATTTGCACCATCATTTTTTCCACCATCTTTTTTTCAACTAAACTCTCAGCACAAGTTAAAACTCCCTGTGGAACCTACGATGCCAACAAGGCAATAGAAATGATTGATCCTGAGGGATATCGATTGGAGAGGGAAAAATTGGAGCAAGAAACAATTGAGTTTGCGCAACGCAAAAGCTCTGCTGCCACCTATACCATTCCTGTAGTGTTCCATATTTTGCATTTATACGGCACCGAAAATATATCCGATGCTCAAATTTTTGATGCAATGGAAGTAATAAATCGCGATTTTAATAAACAAAATGCAGATACAGCCAACACAATTGCAGCTTTCGCGGGTATTGCCGCCAATGTGGGCATCGAATTTAAATTAGCTAAATTAGATCCACAGGGCAATTGCACTAATGGTATCGACCGTATTTACTCGGCTTACACCAATGTTGGAGATGATAACTCCAAATTAAATCAGTGGCCAAGAAATAAATATCTCAATATATGGGTGGTTAAAGATATTTCAAGCGGTGCCGCAGGATATTCTCAATACCCCTCAAATTTTGGCGCTGCTGCTGATGGTATTATGATATTGCATACTTACGTTGGCAGTATTGGTACAGGTAGTCCTTCGAGAAGTCGTGCTTTAACACACGAAATCGGTCATTGGCTCAACTTGGCGCATCCATGGGGAAACAGCAACACACCCGGAGTGGCCAGTAACTGTAATATTGATGATGGTGTTACCGATACACCAAACACTATTGGTTGGACTTCTTGCAACCTGAATGGAACGAGCTGCGGATCGTTAGATAATGTGCAAAACTTTATGGAATATTCATACTGCTCTACCATGTTTACCAATGGTCAAAAAACGCGTATGTTAGCGGCTCTAAACTCTAGCACTGCCTCTCGCAACAATTTATCCACTGCTGCCAACCTAACTGCTACAGGTGTTAATTCCAATACGGTATGTGCTCCTGATGCCGATTTTTATACCCTTACACCGACAGTTTGTGTGAACAGTTCTGTTAACTTTGTAGATAATTCAAGTTTAGGGGCTGCTACCTCTTGGAATTGGTCTTTTCCTGGTGGTTCACCTGCTACTTCAACCGATCAATCGCCTGTGGTTACCTATGCTACTTCGGGTACTTACTCCGTTTCTTTAACTGTAAGCAATGCTAACGGTTCTAACAGTGTAACTAAAAACTCCTATGTTACAGTAGAATCAACCACAGCAGATATTACAACTCCCACATTTTTCGAGGGCTTTGAAAATTTAACACTTGGTGCTGCAAACGGATGGAGTACCACAAATTTGGGTGGAGGTTCCGCATGGGCTACAACCACGGCTACAGCATACACCGGTTCCAAATCTGTCAGACTTAACAATATATCGAATACCCCCGGCTTTATCGATGAGCTTATTACTCCTTCTATCGACTTGACTCAGTTTACAAGTCCTCGTTTATACTATAAAGTTGCTTACGCTAATCTGACTGCAACCGATAATATTACCAACACCTTTCAAATACTCTCTTCTGTTGATTGCGGTAAAACTTGGGGTGTAAGAAGAACCTACACCGAGACAGCACTCGAAACGGTTAACCCACAAAATTCAAGTTTTACCCCTACAAGTCAATCTCAATGGAGAGAAGACAATATCAATTTATCATCCTTTGCAATTTATTCCAACATCATCTTTAAATTCAAATTTGTAGCAGGTGAAGGAAATAATTTATACTTAGATGATATTAATTTAAACAATACAACTTCTCTCACAGAAATGGAGAGTCTTGAAAACAATTTCAGGGTCTACCCAAATCCTTCAGATCAAGATGCAGTGGTGTATTTCTCTACCGAATCAAATGCCACGATTGTTGTGAAAGTATTCGATTTACTAGGTAAAGAGGTGTACAACAATAATATGGGCACGTTGGCTGCCGGTAATCATAATCTCATCTTAAATAAAGAAACTTTATCGGGGTCAGGATTATACTTTGTGCGCTTGTCTGTAAATGATACACAACTTACCAAAAAATTCATTTTGAAATAGTTGCAGCTTGTGCGCTGAATACTAATGCAAACGATTGATTAGAATTTGGGTTAAATAATTTTTGCTTTTACCCCAAGACCTAATGCAACTATATTTCGTGTAACAATTGTTGTTTCAATTGTAGTTTAGCTAATTGTATTTTTACAGATGAAGGATTGCGTTTAAACACTTGTGCTAAAAAATCAGCATCATTGGTATAATTTGCAGCGTTCAATAAAATGCTATTTTCTTGTTCTTCCCAAGGCTCATAAGCCCTTTCGTAAGTTTTTCTTTGCTCTATAATGTACTCATTTTGTATGCTTGCTGTGGGGCGCAATATAGGAAGGCGACTAACCTCAATTGTTATTTTTTCAAGTTTATCTCCCGATAATTCATTAAAAGTATCGGATTGTGGCAGTACAGCATCATGAACATTGCTGGATTTTCTGTTACCGGTAAACATATCTTGTAATTTCCTTTCTATCATTGGCTTCACTTCTTTTAGCGAATAGTGCCCTGCCAACATCCCATAAAAGTTTAAATGTATTACATGTACCCCTTCAATCATGGCATTTTTATTTCCAACCAAGATTCTCGCTAAGTTACTTATATTGGGCTCAATTCCCTCTTGATTCATACTTTTCAGATAGGTTTTGATACGGTCAACGTGCAGCACTGCATCAATACTCACAGGAGTGTCATCAGGTAGCCCTTTGTACTTTCTAACAATGTCGATGATTGCAGCACCGGCTTGTTTCATTTTTTTTGCCGACAGCCCCGATACTCTCAATAAATCAGATTCATTAACAGGCTCCTTCTCAATAATTTCTTCAAGGGTGCGATCTGTAAATATGACATAAGGTGGTACATTTATTTTTTTTGCCATTTCCTTTCTGAATGATTTTAATTGCAGCAGCAATGGATGATCTGCAGCAATCGTTTCGGTAGCATCAATTTCATTCATTGAGGAGGCAACTTCTGCAGCATTGGCCAACTCAATTTTTAATCCAAGTTTAATCACTCTTTTCCCAAATTCTGAAACCTTTAAAGTAAACGATTCATCAAAAGCCATTTCTATCAGTCCTACTTGTATCATTTGAAGAATATAGTTTTTCCAATGTAACTGACTTACATCTTTTCCGGCACCATAGGTTTTAATTTTATCATATCCATTGGCAAGCACCTCCACATCTTTAGATCCTCTCAGAACCATTACAAGTAAGTTAATGCCTACCTTTTCTTCCATCCTGATCATTGCCGAAAGGGCTTTTTGCACCAATATGGTGGCATCAATATATTTAGGCGGGTTTAAACACACATCACAATTGTTGCAATTGTGCTCAAGTGCTTCACTAAAGTAACCCAACAATATTTTTCTGCGACATATGCGTGCTTCGCAATACTGTTGCATAAAGTTGAGTTTTTCTTTTTGTAACTCACTCTGTCCACTCTCTGCCGCGAACTTACTCAAGGTGATCAAATCTTTGTAGCTGTAGTATAAAATGGTATCCGATTTCAAGCCGTCTCTACCCGCACGCCCAATTTCTTGGTAATAACTTTCAATATTTTTTGGCAAATTACTGTGAATTACCCATCTGATATTCGATTTATCAATACCCATCCCAAAGGCAATTGTGGCGCAAATAACACCGGTATTGTCATTGATAAAATCTTCCTGAATTTTACTGCGAAGCTCAGAGCTCATTCCTGCATGATAAGCAGCTGCCTGTATGCCATTCATGTTTAAGTCATCGGCCATCGATTCGGTGCCCTTCCTGCTTAAGCAATAAATGATTCCCGATTGGCCTCTTTTACTTTTTACAAACTGCACAATCTCTTTCAGTTTATCTTTTTCGCTTAGCCCACGTCTTACCTTTAAGCTCAGGTTGGCTCGGTCGAAAGAAGAAATAAAAATATTATCGGCTTTTAGTTTAAGCTGTTTAATGATATCGCGTTGTGTAGTTTTGTCAGCTGTGGCGGTTAGTGCCATCACGGGCACATCAGGAAAGCGCTCGCGCAGACTTCCTAATTTGGTATATTCAGGCCTGAAATCGTGCCCCCACTGCGAAATACAATGGGCTTCATCAATAGCAATCATGCTTACTTTAATCAAACTTAAAAAGGTATTCAGCATGCCCAGTAAACGTTCAGGAGCAACGTAAAGTAATTTAATATTTCCATTGGCAGCATCAGACATTACCGCTTGTTCCTCCTCCATACTTTGACTGCTGTTGAGGTATGCGGCCCCAATGCCATTGCCCTGCAAGCCATCTACTTGATCTTTCATCAATGCAATCAATGGTGATACCACTATGCAAACACCTTCCCGCATGAGCGCGGGCAGTTGAAAACACACCGATTTTCCGCCTCCTGTAGGCATCAAAACCAACACATCCTCGTTGCGCATATTGGCCTCAATAACCTCATACTGTATCCCTCTAAACGACTGATAACCGTAATACTTACTTAACAACTCGAGTGCTTTCTCTTTCATGCTGCCTGACTATATTTTAATCATTTGTAGTTTCCCAAATATATAGGTTAACCTTATAATTAAAAATTATACCTTCAATTTTAAACAATTAAAGTGGCATAAAACTTCTGCTTGATAAAATATTTAGTTGATTAATTTCTAATTAAACTTTTACTGATTATAAATTAGTACGTGAGTTTATGGTATAATGCCGATAGATTAGCTGTTATAGTTGAATTTATTAGACTATTACAGAAACCGAATCGTTATCAGTCTGCTGATGATTAATATGGTTGATTATTTAAATGATGAGGTGATACAGCGTGACATGCTTTTTGGCAAGAATAATTGTTTAAGTAATTATGAATTGTAATCACTTACATTTTGATTTATTTCAATCTTTGATGGTAATGATTTAATGCGGTCAAATCAGCTACTATTTATTACATTTGCCCTTTTTAAAGAAAACACTTCATCATCATGTCTCAAACAACCATTGCCGGAGCCCCCGAAACTGTTGAAACAGCTCAAAAGCTTGGATTGCTGCCACAAGAATTTGATCGTATTTGCGAAATATTAGGGCGTGTGCCTAACTTCACCGAGCTGAGTATATTTTCAGTGATGTGGAGCGAACATTGCTCCTATAAAAACTCAATTGTATGGCTCAAAACATTACCTAAAGACGGCCCTCGAATGCTTGCAAAAGCAGGGGAGGAAAATGCCGGATTAGTTGATATTGGCGATGGTTTGGGTTGTGCTTTTAAAATTGAATCCCACAATCATCCTAGTGCACTTGAGCCCTATCAAGGCGCTGCCACTGGTGTTGGCGGTATCAATCGCGATATTTTTACTATGGGTGCAAGGCCAATCGCACAGCTCAACTCTCTTCGTTTTGGCAATATTCATTCTAAAAGAACAAAGTGGCTCATGCGTGGAGTAGTTAAAGGCATTGGCGATTATGGCAATGCATTTGGTATTCCGACTGTTGGGGGAGAAGTTTTTTTTGATGATTGCTACGAGGTAAATCCACTGGTGAATGCCATGAGTGTGGGAATAGTGAAAAAAGGGGAAACAATTTCAGCTACTTCCTATGGAGTAGGGAATCCGGTTTATATTGTTGGATCTGCTACCGGTAAAGATGGTATACATGGTGCAACTTTTGCTTCGGCCGATATCACCGAAGACTCTGCTAAAGACCTTCCTGCCGTGCAGGTTGGCGACCCTTTTCAAGAAAAATTACTGCTCGAAGCTACCTTAGAGGTAATTAAAACGGGTGCGGTAATAGGTATGCAAGATATGGGCGCAGCAGGAATCACCTGCTCAACGAGCGAAATGAGCGCTAAAGGAGAACATGGTATGATTATTCACCTGGATAAAGTGCCTACCCGTCAGGCAGGAATGCAACCTTTTGAAATATTGCTTTCCGAGAGTCAAGAACGAATGTTGATTGTAGTGCAAAAGGGACGTGAAAAAGATGTTGAGGCGGTTTTTCAAAAGTGGGACCTTAATTGCGAGGTCATTGGAGAAGTAACAGCAAGCAAAAGACTGCAGTATTACATGAACGGTACCCTTGTAGCCGATGTTCCTGCCAACGATTTGGTGCTTGGCGGAGGTGCCCCTGTGTATCATCGCGAGTACAAAGAACCAGCTTATTATGCCGAAGCAAAAAAGTTTGATATCAATACGGTAGCAGAGCCAAAAAACTATGCCGAAGTAATGAAACATTTGGTTAAGCACCCAAACATAGCGTCAAAAAAATGGGTATATGAACAGTACGATAGCATGGTGGGAACCATCAATATGAGCACCAATAAGGCGTCTTCAGCTGCTATCGTAAATTTGAAAGATAGCGATAGGGCTTTGGCACTGTCTGTTGATTGCAACAGCAGGTATGTAAATGCTGATCCTGAAATAGGATGCGCTATTGCTGTGGCCGAAGCATCAAGAAACATTGTGTGCTCAGGTGGAACAGGCTTGGCCATAACTAACTGTTTAAACTTTGGAAATCCTTATAACCCTGAGGTTTATTGGCAATTTGTTGGTGCCATCAAAGGAATGGGAATGGCATGTAAAAAATTTGAAACACCTGTAACAGGCGGCAATGTTAGTTTCTACAACCAAAGTTCTTATGGCGATAAAACAGAACCCGTGTTCCCAACACCAACAATTGGTATGTTGGGAATTTTAGACAGCAAGGCAACCTTTACCGGCATAGGGTTTAACAAACCCGGAGATTTGATTTATTTAGTAGGAGAATCTGCGAATGATATCAATTCTTCGGAGTATTTGTACTCTTTTATTGGTATAAAAAACAGTCCTGCGCCACATTTTAATTTGGATACAGAATATCATGTACAGCAAGCAGTTGCTGCATGCATTAAGTTGGGTGTTGTGGCATCTGCAAACGATTGTGCCGATGGCGGATTGTTTATCACCTTGCTCGAAAGCGCGATGTCAACTAACTTGGGTTTTAGCATAAAATCAGATAGCAAGGTTCGTAAAGATGCATTTTTATTTGGCGAGGCACAAAGCCGTGTGGTCATCAGTTTTGATCCTGCAAATAAGGAAGCAGTCGAGCAATGTTTGCAAAGAATAAATGTGCCTTTTAGTGAGCTGGGTAAGGTTGTAAGTGATGATATTTTGATTGATAACGATAGCTTTGGAAAAACAATTGATTTTAAACAATTGTATGATCACTCCATTTCGGAAATCATGTCTGAAAACTAACTTAATATTAAACTGCCAATTTTGACAAAAGTTGCCTTTCATACCTTAGGATGTAAACTGAATTTTGCAGAAACAAGCACTATTGCACAACAGTTTTCTAATGGGGGTTATCAACGCGTGCCATTCGATAATGCAGCAGATGTTTACGTAATAAATACTTGCTCGGTTACCGAAAATGCCGACAAGGAGTGCAAAAAAATTGTGCAGCAAGCACTCAAGCAAGCACCCGATGCTTTCGTTTGTATTGTTGGTTGCTATGCACAATTGAAGCCTGATGAAATTGCAAAAATACAAGGTGTTGACCTTGTACTCGGGGCTACAGAAAAGTTCCGAATCATGGATTACATTAGCGATTTAAACAAAAAACATTTTACAGAAATTCACAGCTGCGAAATTGAAGAGGCCAATGTTTTTACCCCTGCATTTAGTATAGGCGATAGAACAAGAGCTTTTTTGAAGGTGCAAGATGGCTGTGATTACAGCTGTACTTACTGTACTATTCCTCTGGCTCGCGGCATCAGTCGTAGCGATAGTTTAAACAATGTTGTTGAGAATGCCGCCTTCATAGCAAAAAAGGGAATAAAGGAAATTGTGCTTACGGGGGTCAATATTGGCGATTACGGAAAGGGCGAGTTTGGTAATAAAAAGCATGAACATACTTTTCTTGATTTGGTAAAGGAACTCGACAAAATTGATGGTATTGAACGATTCCGTATTTCAAGCATAGAGCCCAATTTGCTTAAAAATGAAACCATTGAATTTGTAGCTGCCTCAAAAAAGTTTGTGCCACACTTTCATATCCCACTACAAAGTGGAAGCAATAAAATTTTAAAGCTGATGAAAAGGCGCTACATGCGCGAGCTATACACCGAAAGAGTAAATACGGTGAAACAACTTATGCCCGATTGCTGTATAGGAGTAGATGTTATCACGGGATTTCCAGGAGAAACAGAAGAAGATTTTATGGAGACCTACGACTATTTAAATGCGCTGGATATTTCCTATCTACATGTATTTACCTATTCAGAGAGAGTGAACACAGAGGCTGCTGCTTATGGAAATATTGTTAGCATAGCCGAAAGGAAACGAAGAACAAAAATGCTACGCATACTATCTTCAAAAAAGAAAACATCATTTTACAATAAATATAAAAATACCACCCATGAGGTGTTGTTCGAAAGTGAAGAAAAAAACGGTCGCATTTATGGATACAGTCGAAACTACCTGAGAGTGAGTGTACCTTATCAGCAATCGCTGATTAACCAAAAGCAATGGGTAATAATTAACAAAATGGATGCTGATGGAAACCTTACAGCTGATTTATCGGTTTGAAGCGCTTGCTAACGCTTACAACATAAGGTCAGAATATTTATCGTTAATAATTTGTTAATTGATGTTTAATTTATAGCTTTGGTAATAAATTCTGAAAGAAGATTAATGAGTGAAAATGAACAATATTCCATTTCCCCAAAATCGGGAAGACTGCGTAAAAGGGTTAGACTAAAGTATAAAAAAAAGCGTCCTGTAGTTACCAAGAAAAAAGTTAAAAAAATTCTCAGCAATCCGCTGCTTATCCTATTGGTAATTGCCTTTCTTACACTAATTACCTACTACTTAATGCCCCAATATACAGTGTATTACGAAAAGTATCGTCAGTCAAACGACAACGAAACACATAATGCCAACAAGCGCATCAAGGAAACAGATGTTTACGAATAGCTGACTTGTTGTGTAAACATTAGTTTATATTTGGCGCTAAATTTTTTCTATGTATCCTACTATCACTGATTTAATTCAGGACCTCTTTGGGTTTTATTTTCCACTACCCATTCAAACATTCGGATTTTTTGTAGCAATTGCCTTCCTTATTTCTGCTGTTTTTTTAGGAATGGAACTCAAACGCAAGGAAACCGAAGGGCTTTTACAAGTCCATTACACCAAGGTTATTGTTGGTAAGCCGGCCACACCTGCAGAGTTGTTCACTTCTTTTTTAACCGGTTTTTTGATTGGATATAAATTGCTCTATGCGGTGTTTAATTATGGTGAGTTTGCAGCAAATCCGCAGTCGGTCATCCTCTCTATGAAAGGAAACTTGATTGGTGGTTTCGTCACAGGTGTAATATCGGCATACCTGCGCTATCGTGAAAAAGAAAAATTGAAGAAGCAGGTTCCTGTTACTGAAACTATTGCGGTGCGCCCACACGAACAAGTTGGAAATATTGTGATTATTAGTGCTATTGCCGGGCTGCTTGGCGCCAAAATTTTTCACAACCTCGAAAACATCGATGAGTTTTTGGCAGATCCTATAGATGCCTTAATTTCTTTTAGCGGACTTACTATGTATGGAGGCCTTATTTTAACCACCATTACCTTATATTTTTATTCAAAAAAAATAAATATTCCTTTCATTCACATGGCCGACAGCGCTGCTGCTCCGCTAATGATTGGCTATGCCATTGGACGTATTGGTTGCCACATGAGTGGTGATGGTGATTGGGGAATTGCTAATCATTTTAACAAGCCATCAATTATGGGCTTTTTGCCTGATTGGTTTTGGAAGTATAATTATCCGCACAATGTAATTAGCGAAGGTGTGCCTATCCCCGGTTGTGAGGGAAGACACTGCTATATGCTGCCCGAAGCAGTTTTTCCAACACCGCTTTATGAGAGTATTGCATGTGTGTTTTTGTTTTTAGTGATATGGCTCATACGCAAACGCATTACCAAAGCGGGTGTTGTTTTTTCTTTGTACATTTTATTAAATGGAATAGAACGCTTGCTGATTGAACAAATAAGGGTAAACACGAAATATCATATAGGCAACCTACAAATTACACAAGCCGAAATTATTGCCACGCTGTTCATCCTTTCGGGATCTTTTGGCATATACTATTTCAATAAGAAAAAATCAAAGGAACCCATAATCAATAAATCATCATGAGTCTTAATTACGAACATATTTGTCGAGAAGTGATTGCTATTGCCATACACACTGCTGATTATATCATGGGTGAAAGAGGTAGGATAATGGCAGAGCAAGTTGAAACAAAGGGGCTGAATGATTTTGTAACGCGTGTCGATAAAAACTCTGAAAAAATGCTCATTGATGGACTCGAAAAATTAGTTCCTGATGCAGGTTTTATCGCTGAGGAAAATACCAAATCAAACAAAGGGAATGTGCATAATTGGATTATTGATCCGCTTGATGGCACCACTAACTTTATTCATGGATTGCCATGTTTTTGTATAAGTATAGCATTAATGCAAAATGATGAGGTGGTGATTGGAGTTGTATACGAGCTCAATCAAAAAGAGTGTTTTTACGCTTGGAAAAATGGTGGTGCTTTTTTGAACGATAAACCAATTCAGGTTTCTACCGCAACCCGTTTAAAAGATTCCTTGCTTGCTACAGGATTTCCCTATTATGATTATAAGTGGCTCGATGAATACATGAATTTATTTAAGTACTTCATGAAGAACACGCACGGAGTAAGAAGACTCGGAAGTGCAGCGGCCGACCTCGCTTATGTGGCAGCAGGTCGACTCGAAGGCTTTTATGAGTACAGTCTTAAAGCATGGGATGTGGCAGCAGGAGTGCTCATTGTTACCGAGGCAGGAGGTAAGGTAAGCGATTTTGAAGGCGGCAATAACTATATATTTGGGCAAGAATTGGTTTGCTCAAATGCCTTAATTTTCGAGGAGTTTCAATTACAAGTATGTAAATTCATGAAGCCCAATCATTCAAACGCCCCATAATTTAAATGAATTACCTACAAAATTCGATTTTTTTACCAAAAAAATTGTTGTTTTTAAAGTAATTTATAAATTTGCCACAATTAAAATAAAGTTAAAGTTAATTTTTAACCAACTCAACCAGGTAACTTGCAAGACGTAAAAAATTCTCAAATGCTTGATATTTATGAGTTTTACGACAAAATGGAGCGTAATAAAATTATGCTTTCATTTAAAGGAGATATCACGTCCGAGCTACTCACTTCCATTCTTCAAATTATGGAAAGCAAGTTGGATAACTTGCAAGAAGAACCAAAAATTAAGAAAAAAGTTTATAATGTGCTTGTAGAGTGTCTTCAAAACCTGTATCATCACCTGGATGTAGATGCGAGTGACAATTCTGATAGTGCCAAAAAATTCCGCTCTGCTATTTTTATGATTGGTAAAATAGGATCGGAATATAACATCATTACAGGCAATTATATTCTTAATAAAAACGTTAACCCTCTTCGCGATAAACTCAATAGAATCAACGTGATGAGTAAAGATGAGTTGAAAGAATATTATAAGGAGATTTTAAACAACGATGAATTTTCCGATAAAGGAGGTGGAGGATTAGGCATGATAGATATCGCAAGAAAATCAGGTCAAAAATTAAACTTCAACTTTATTGAGGTTGATAATCAGTATTCTTTCTTCAGTTTAAGTATAAAAATATCATAAATCAATTTAACAAATCCGAAATTAATACGATGGAAACTTTACTAATAGAAGGCTCAGCAAAAACCCCGACAATTAAATTTGATGCGGAGCAAGGAATTATAGAAATTAAGGGTAGATCAATTCCGGAAAACTCAATTGAGTTTTATAAACCTTTAATCGACTGGCTCGAAAAATACTCGGGAAAACCAAAAGCCGATACCGTGGTGAATATTCAATTGGAGTATTTCAATACGAGTTCGTCAAAGTGTATTTTGGATGTGTTTAAAAAATTAGAGGCCATCAACAAAGGCGGTCAAAGTTCTGTAGTAATCAATTGGCATTATGAAGAAGATGATGAAGATATGAGTGAGGCAGGTGAAGATTATCAAGCGATTATCAACGTGCCATTCAAAATGGTAATGGTTCAGGAATAATTACTGACTTATAATAATTAAAGCCTGACGTTTTTACGGCAGGCTTTTTTGGGTACAAAAAAAGCGGAATGAATGAACATTCCGCTTTTCTTTTTTAGGGCCTATAATCAATGATTAATAGTTAGTTTACCAGAAGAAAGTAAAACATTTTGCTTGTCTCTTATAGCATAAAAATACAAGCCGTTGCTTAGGTGAGCTATTCGAATGGATTGGTTTCTTGAGTTAACACTAAATGACTCAATTAACTTACCATTAATGTCTAAAATCTCTACCTGAGTGGCCACAGCCGTGCCAAAATCAAAATTGATAAATTCGTTGGCAGGAACAGGGGCAACTTTGATGGCATCATTTTTTATAAGCTGCGTTATGCCGGTATTTACAGTGCCCCATTTTAAATCATCTACCCAAAGGGTTGATCCTAACTGTGCACCAACTGGCATGCTCGAAGAGAAAATAATTAAGGCAGAATCGGGCAATATCGTATTAGGGAAATTCGGGTTGTAATTCAATACCACATAATTTAGGTTGAAGCTGCTGGTAGCAGTAATTTTAGTAAACCCAATGGCAATGGTATCTCTTTGTGTTTGGCGCTTGTAAAGAATTACCTGCGCGTAAGCTGTATCATTGCCCACAGGTGTGTAGCGTGCAAAGAAACCTAAGGAATCTTCTCTTTGCGAAAAAGGATAACCCAACCTAACATAAGGTGGGCCAAATAATGTTGAACCTGTTAGCATAATTCCCGAGGTGGGAGGGAGCAATCCGTTTGTAGAACCCGAAATAGCAGAAACATCAGAAGTAACAATTCTTGCTGATTTTGAACCGAAGTGAAAAACAACATTGTCGGTATCAACAACGTTTGGAGCAATTAATCTAGCCGATGCCCAGCCCTGTGGCTGAAGAATGACACCCGACCATGGTAATTCAAAACCGAAGTCGACTTGCGCATTGGCATTAAGAGCTAGCAAAGCTCCCGATAATAATGTAAGAAGAATTTTTTTCATTTGAGGTTGTTTTAAAGTAATTACGTAAATATAATTAAGGATGTTAGGTATCAAATTATTTTAACTGCTGAAGATACATTTGTATGGTATTTTCTATTCCGTAATACAAGGCATCGCAAATCAAGGCATGACCTATCGAAACTTCATCTAAATGAGGTATTCGCTCGTTAAAAAACTTTAAGTTTTCAAGATTTAAGTCATGTCCTGCATTGATAAATAATCCGTGAGCATGGGCTGTTGCCGCAGCTTGCACATAATTCTCGATTGCTTTTTCACGATTTATTGAATAGTTAACCGCGTAGGCCTCTGTATATAATTCCACACAATCGGTGCCTGTTTGTTGCGCGTGCACAATTCGTTCTGTTATCGGATCAATAAAAATGGAGGTGCGAATACCGGCATTTTTAAATCTGATGATAATATCGTGTAAAAAATGTTGGTGTTCAACGGTATTCCAGCCCGCATTGGAGGTAATGGCATCAGGTGCATCGGGAACCAAAGTTACCTGATGAGGTTTAATGTCGAGCACTATGTTGATGAAGTGTTCCGATGGGTATCCTTCAATATTCAACTCGGTTTGTACAATATTTTTAAGTGGCAGCAGGTCACTATATTTGATGTGCCGCTCATCGGGTCGAGGATGAACTGTGATACCCTGCGCTCCATATCTTTCGCAGTCAGCAGCGAAGCGCTGTACATCAGGAATGCTTCCACCCCTGGCATTTCGCAGGGTGGCAACTTTATTAATATTTACACTTAATCGAGTCAAATTTAACCAAATAAAACACTACCCCCAATGGAGGACTTTATCGGATTCACAATCATGGTAGGAATTTGTGCCTCATTGGTAATGATTTGCCTTTCGTCAGTTCCTGCTAATATCTCGGGGAAACCAACTTCCTGACTGTTCACAATAGCGATTAAATCGGCATCTATGGATGCTGCATAGCTCAAAAATTGCTTCACAAATCCACCGCGCTCTTCAGCCATTTTAACATCAAAGTCAATGCCGTTTAATCTGAGTTCGCTCTTAGCAAGTGATACATTATTATTTACTGCATTAATCAAAAACTGATCTGTTTCTTGCGGGTGAATAATATGAACCTTGCTGTTGAATGCCTTGGCAATATTGATGGCAAGATTGAGCTTTTGCTTGCTGTCCTTTGATAAATCAAACGGAAGAACCAAGTTTTTGTAACCATTTCTAAAGCCTCTTTCTTGAACAACAATAAATGGTACCGAGCTGTGAGTGATTACCTTCACGGCATAGCTCCCGGTAATATGTTGCATTCCACGAACTCCGTGAGTTCCCATGATAATTAACTTTGCCTTAAGCTCGCTCGCGGCAGCTCCAATATCGTCAAATATGTTACCTGTTCTTGTTTCGTAAGTTACTTTAATTCCGCTGGTTTGAGTGAGTTGTTCAGCTTGCTGTTTAATCTTAATTTCAGCATCCGATCTCTCCTTTTCCTTGCCTATAATGTGCAACAATACAATTTCAGAGTTTGAAATGAATTTACATAATCCAATAGCGTGCTCAATAGCGGTTTCTGCAACTTTAGTAAAATCAGTTGGAACTACAATCGTAACTTTTTCTTTACTCATAATGGGTGTACTGTAATTAGTTTTAAGGTGCGAATGTAATAAATTTAATGATGAAACAAATTGAGGTAACGAAGTTTGTATCGATTGGTAAAATCAAAAGGGCAATATGCCGAATAATTGGTTCAAAAAATTAAAAATTATTATCGTATGTCGAAATTTAAAATAAATTTGCGCCAATAAATACTACTTATACGAGTAAAATGATGCCAAAAGATTTACAATACACAGGTTCAAAAAGGTCAAGAAATATTATTTCATTCAAAAAATTCTTGGCTGTATCTGTTATCTCAATGATGGGTTTCTTTGCACCCTCAAAAGCTACAAACTTTACAGTTACCAATACCAACGAAAATGGACCAGGTTCCCTTAGGGCAGCAATTGTGTCATCAAATTTTGATGCAACGGCTACTGTGGGTTCTCCGCACATTATCGATATAACGGGTGTTTCCGGAACAATTGTATTGGACTCTGCTTTAAGCGATATCAGAAATCATGTGAGGTTAAATGGTCCTACCGACAATAGTTTGTCAATTGAACGAAACCTCTCTGCTGCTACCTTCTCAATCTTAACTGTTAAGCCAATAGGTTTATCTCCAATAACCGTTGAGATAAACAATTTAGTGCTGACAAAAGGTTCTAGTCTTACAGGTGGTGGTTTGTATGTAGAAAATGCGAACCTCACCATCAACAATTGTAGAGTAACCAAAAATTTTGTGAATAATGGACTTGGCGGTGGTATATGTACCAATAATGCCAACGTTACCATCAATAACACAACTGTAGACTACAACCTTAACCTTGCTGGTCTTGGTGGTGGTATTTATATGAACTTTGGAACACTAACGATGACTAACTGTACGGTTTTCGGAAATCGTGCGGCAATTGGAGGTGGTTTAGACAAGGCCACTATAGGAACTGTGGTGATTAGAAATTGTACTTTTGCATACGACACTGCTGATGATGTGGCTGGAGGAATTTATATCAATCTCGGCAATGTAGAAGCCAACAATACGATTATTGCAGGGAATACTGCCATTAATGGCGCACCTGCAGTTTTTGGAAATGTCTTTTCTACCAATGGGCACAATTTGGTGGATAATGTGTTGGGTATGAATTTTACTGGAAATACTTCAGGAAATATAGTTGGCGTTGCAAGCAACCTAGTTATTTCTTCCTCACTTCAAAATAATGGCGGTGTAACACCAACAGTTTTACCGCTTGCTTGCAGTAGCGCCATAGATGCCGGTAATGTAACCGGTGCCCCCGCAACGGATCAACGTGGGTTTGTTCGCGCTAGTTTCGGAACCACCTATGATATCGGAGCGGTTGAATACAGTGGTCCCAATGTGCAAAATCAAAATATTTGTGGCATCCAAACTGTTACGCTTGTAGCAACCGGTGCAACTAATTACAGATGGTACGATGCTGCTACGGGAGGCAACATTTTAGCTGAAAACGATACATTGATAGTTACAGTAAGTAGCGATACCTCTTTTTGGGTTGTTGATTTCACTCCCGATTGTGAAAGCACAATACGAGTTCAAGTTAATATAAATCAATTGCCATTGGCACTTGTTCCCTCAGTTTCTGCTGCCGGGATAGTAACATTCTGTGATGGTGATTCTGTAACCTTAAATTCATCAATCTCTCCAGATTATGTCTCTTATTTATGGTCTCCGGGTGCAGAAACAACAACCTCAATAAATGCAACCACTTCAGGGAGCTACCAAGTTGCTGTTACCGATGTAAATGGTTGTACCGCAGTTTCAAATGCCGTTAATGTTACAGCAAATCCTTTGCCAGTTCCTGTTATTTCATCAGGTGGATCAACCGTTATTTGTCAAGGATCTAGTGTTACCCTTTCTTCAAACTTTACATCAGGTAATTTATGGAGTACGGGTGAAACTAGCCAAAGCATTGTTGTGAGTACCGCCCAGTCGGTAACCCTTACTGTTACTGATGCCAACGGTTGCACCGGAACCTCGGCTCCGGTTAACGTTACTCTTGTGCCTACCGCGCCTCCTGCTCCAGTGATAACCGCCTCAGGTACACTCGATATTTGTCCGGGTTCATCGGTAACACTTACCTCTAGCTATGCAAGTGGCAACATTTGGTCTCCTGCAGGTGAAACTACAGAAAGTATAACTGTTAATCAAGCGGGGATTTATTCGGTTACATTCACTGATGCCAATGGTTGCTCAGCAGTATCTCAACCAGTGACTGTCAATGTGCTTCCTGCACCAACTGCACCTGTTGTTACCTCTTCAAGTCCAACAACATTTTGTGATGGAGGCAGTGTAACTTTAAGTGCAAACGTAACTTCAGGAACTATAACATGGAATCCAGGTAGCATTGCAGGGATTACCATAACAGTAAATACAACCGGTTCATACACAGCCACAATTACTGATGTTAATGGTTGCACGGCTACCTCTACCCCTGTAGATGTTACTGTGGAAGCCAACCCGGTTCAACCTTCAATCAACGCATTCGGACCAACTACTTTTTGTCAAGGAGGTAATGTTACCTTATTCAGCAGCAGTGCTGTTAACAATGTGTGGAGCCAAGCAGGAGAAACTACCAACTCTATTGTAGTAGGTAATGCAGGTTCTTACACAGTTACAGTTACCAACGCAGCGGGTTGCTCTGCAACTTCAAATCCAGTTGCGATTACCGTTCTTACTAATCCAACAGCACCAGTAGTAACTGCCAGTGGTCCTACTGCATTTTGTATTGGTAATAATGTTACTTTAACTTCAGATGTTACCTCTAATATAGTATGGAGTAGTGGTCAAGCGACAGCAGATATTAACGTTTCACTTGCCGGTGACTACAGTGTTGTGGTTACAGATGCTAACAACTGTACCGCTCAGTCAAATGTTATTACAGTTGATGTAAGTATACCTGTATTTGCAACAATCACAGGTAACACACAATTCTGCCCGGGCGGTTCAACCACACTTACTGCCTCTCCGGGAACTGCTTACCTTTGGTCGCCAAATGGAGAAACTACTCAAAGCATTACAGTTAGTTCTTCGGGTATTTTTGGAGTTACTATTACGGGATTGAACGGTTGTACTTCTGTTTCAAATCCGGTTGCAGTTACCAATTTCAATCCAACTTCAGTATCTGTTTCACCTTCTGGCACTGTTCAAATTTGCGATAATGCTTCTGTAACGCTTGTATCATCTGCATCTTCCGGCAATGTTTGGTCGCCAAATGGAGAAACAACTCCAACAATTACCGTTTCAGCCGCAGGCAATTATTTTGTAACGGCAACAGATGCTAATGGTTGTACAAACACATCAAATACTGTAACAGTATCAGTTATTCCTGCTCCACAGCAGCCAATTATCAGTCCTGCAGGACCTGTTGTTCAGTGTGGTGGAAATTTAACACTTGATGCTGGTTCTATTGCAGGAGTATCTTATTTGTGGAATGATAACATAACTAATACCCAAACAAATACTGTCAGTCAGTCTGGTTCGTACAGTGTAACAGTTACAGGAGCCAACGGATGTACAAGCACCTCAACAGCTGTTGACGTTACCATCGATAACCTACCGGTTGTAGATCTTGGAAATGACACAACCTTATGTGGTGGAAGTATAACACTTGACGCAGGAAACCCAGGAGCAACCTATCTGTGGAGCACAGGAGCAACTACACAAACAATTGTTGTTTCAACCTCTGCAGCGGTATCAGTGAATGTAACCAATCTTTGCGGAAGCGTAACAAGTAATACCATTAATGTAACCATCAATACAACCCCGGCTCCAGTAAGCATTTCACCTGCCGGACCAATTCAAATTTGTTCAGGATCAACTCTAACACTTACTTCAAGTGCTTCATCGGGTAATGTTTGGTCTCCTAACGGAGAAACAACCCAAGCAATTAGCGTAAATGCGCCCGGAACATATTTTGTCACCCTTACGGATGCCAATGGATGTACTGCTGTTTCAAACTCGGTAGTTGTATCGATAGATAGTCCAATTACATCAGTAAGTATAGGCAACGATGTTACTCAATGTGGTGGAAACGTGACATTAAACGCGGGTAACCCAGGAGCAACTTATTTATGGAGCAATGGAGCAACTACCCAATCTATCGATGTTACTGCATCGGGAACCTTTTCTGTAGATGTGACCAACGCTTGTGGAACGGTTACCAGCAATACGGTTGCTATTACCATCAATCCATTGCCTGCCACTCCAACAATAACTGCAACCGGATCTTTGGTTTTCTGTCAAGGAAATTCGGTGGTATTAACTTCTTCTGAACCAATTGGCAATACTTGGTCAAATGGAGCTAATACATCATCAATTGTAGTTTCTAATAGCGGAACTTTTACAGTAGTTTATACAGATGCCAACGGATGCACCGCTGTTTCAGCCCCTACTCAAGTGATTGAGGATGTTAACCTAACACCTCCTGTATTGGGCGGGCCTTATGTTCAGTGTGCAGGTACAGTGTTACTCGATGCAGGAGCTCCAACAGGCAGCACAACTTATTTATGGAGTACGGGAGCAACTTCTCAAACTATCAATGTTAACCAAACGGGTAATTACAATGTTACTGTGACTAATAGTTGCGGTACTGTTCAAAGTGCTGACGCCATTGTTACAATCAATCCTAACCCGCCTGCACCGGTTGTTACGCCACTTGGTCAAACAACCTTCTGCATTGGCGGTTCATTAGTATTAAGTTCAGATGTTGCTAACAATATTATATGGAGCACAGGTGAAACAACGCAAACTATCACTGTTAGTCAAAGTGGTTCTTATACCGTAACCTTTAGCGATGGAAATACTTGTACTAGTACCTCGTTACCAATTATCGTTAATGTTCAAACCCCTCCTGTTGCAACCGACTTGGGAGGTCCTTACACTCAATGTGGTGGAAGTATTACCCTTGATGCCGAAAATGTAAATCCCGGAACTGTTTATTTATGGAACAACAATGCTACTACTCAAACGCTTACAGTTTCTCAAAGTGGCACTTATTCAGTAACAATAGCCAACACCTGCGGTTCAATTCAATCAACAACTGCAGTAGTTGACATTCTTTCAATTCCACCTGCTCCTATTGTTTCTGCAGCTGGTTCAACTACAATTTGCTCAAACAGTTCAGTTGTATTAAGTAGCAATCCGCAAATCAATTATTTATGGAGTACAGGAGAAACAACCCAATCAATTACTGTCAACACTGCAGGTAACTATTCGGTTTCAGTAACAGCACTCAATGGCTGTAGCTCCACATCAAATGTAGTTGCAATAAATGTTGAAACTCCATTAGTGGCAACTGATCTTGGTGGCCCATACGCACAGTGTGGTGGCACAATTACGCTCGATGCGGGTAATGCAGGAAATGGCGCTGTGTATTTGTGGAGCAACGGTCAAACCTCTCAAACAATATCGGTGAACACAACCGGAACTTATTCTTGTCAAATTACCAATGCTTGTGGTACAGTAACAACAACAAATGCTGATGTAACTATATTTGCTTCTGCTATTGCACCGGTTATTTCTGCCTCAGGTGTAACCACGTTCTGCCAAGGTGGTTCAGTTGACTTAACATCC
>JALRAS010000029.1:0-26439 GCA_023262495.1 Bacteroidia bacterium
ATATTTCACAAAAAATGAATATAAAAAAAGGCCTTGTTTTTAAACAAAGCCTTCATTTTCCGTGGTAAACCATATTGCTATTCGGTTGCTCTCCAGCAGAGCCGATATCCTCTTCTGATTTACGGACCTATAATACAATTATTATTACTTATTTCCACCAACTATTTTTTGCACCATTACCTTCTTACACCAAATGGAAAAATATTTTAGGCCAAAAATTACCACCTATTATACAATTTAAATATTGCAATTATTTCAGTGCTTTGCCATCACCCCAAATATCAATAGCTATAGCGCTACGCTCAAAAAAGACAATCAAATAATCAAGAATTTTATCATAGATTACACCGCATTGTACCTGTTTTTTGGCATTCAAACTAAAAATTATTCAACCCAAATTAATCAATAGAAGTAACGCATGAAACGTACTAGTGATTTTATGAGGGTAATCACGCTCAGGAGGTGTTTTCAATACATTGAATCAATGGATTGAATGATAGCTTTTTCAGCGACTCCGCAGTTTCTAATGCGGAATTTGGATTCAATATTTATCCCCTCTATTTTTAAAAGAAATAGGAGCCCCATTTACGAATGATCAGTGTACTACTCTTTTACTGCTTTAATTACGCTGTAGGTTTGGGTGCCATGCACATGAACCAAATAAACTCCTTTTGATTGCTGACTCATATCAATGTTAATGAAATTTACCCCTGCAACAATTTGATGTGGTGTTATACTGATTGTTCTTCCGCTCAAATCGGTGATAGTTATATTGATATTTTCATTGAACAAGGTGTACGCTTCTAGCTGGAACTGTCCTTTTCCCGGATTTGGAAATAAGCGGCAGCTGATATTGAGGCTGTTTCCTGTTGTGGGTAAAATTCCTAACAAGGTTGCTACTGCACTATAGGCATTTACCTTACCATGCCCCCAAATAGTGCTACCGGTATCCGCAATGTTCCCGGTTTTGCTATCTGTGATTGCCGTGCTAAAAAGTAAATCTTTAACAGCAGCGGGATTTAATGTTGAATCAATTTCAAGCAACATCCCTACAATACCGCTCACGCAGGGACTCGACATAGAAGTGCCTCCCGCCATGGCGTAGCTATATGTTTCATTGTTAAATGGAGATACATAAGAAGCAATCACGCTGCTGTAATCGGCCCCACCAACCAAATAGCTCGAATCCAATACGCTCACCGATGATGCAACTGCCAAACCCGGACCTGCAATATCTGGCTTAACTCTGCCATCTGCCGTAGGGCCTTTACTGCTAAAAGAGGCAATAGCGCCCTTTGTATAACCCTGGTAAGTGAGTGTTTGCCCCGAAATATTGGTAAATGATGGCTTGCTGTTATAGGCAGCTACTGCGAGTGCTTGCTCGGTGCTTACTAAATCTCCACAAGTCATCAAATTGTCTCCGTTAACAGCCCAAGCATAACCGCTTTTTATGAAAGTTCCGTAATACCCCGAGGTTTTAATCACAATCCCTTGCCACATGTTGATGGTGCCACTATTTCCCTTTATACTAACTGCCAGGCGGTCGCCAACTTTGGAATAAAGTTGCACAAGCATGTGTGGTTTGCCATTAAACTCACTCGCAACAGTGGTAATGGTGATAAAT
Source organism: Bacteroidia bacterium (assembly GCA_023262495.1). GTDB lineage: Bacteria > Bacteroidota > Bacteroidia > UBA4408 > UBA4408 > CAIKXD01. The sequence goes on from JALRAS010000029.1 coordinate 1,625, forward strand.
AAGGTGTCACCGTTAGAACCAATCATATTGTATTGATGCGTTGTATCGTCCAAACAAATTACTGCCGTGCTATCCACTTTGGTATTGAGGTTGTATAAGCTAAAACTCATACAAAATGACTTACCGGGTTCTCCCCATATATCAAGTTGATTTTTTTTCTCGGTAAGTGAGGTGGAGAAGGTGCAGATGGTATTTACCACCGTGTCGGTTGGTGTAAATGTTTTTTTTAAATGAATGTTGTTACTCCCATTGTTTCCACCGGAAAGTACAAAAATGCGCCCGTTACCAACTAAGTTGTTGCATGCCTGACTAAAAAGAGAGGTTCCATCGCGAGGGCCAAGTGGGCATCCCCAGCTTAAGTTGGCTACTGCCGGTTTATTCACCAAAGAAGCATAATTGAAAACGTAATTGATACCATCTAAAAAATCTACACTACCGGTATTGAGCCAATGTGCAGCGGTTGGGTAAATGCCAACGGCTACTAACTCACTTTCAAAGGCCACACCCCTGAACCTTTGATGATTGACACTACTTCCGCCTCCCGATCCACCTGCAATTCCCATTACATGAGTGCCGTGTGTAGTTTCTGATACATCATACCGCTTGTTCCAGATTGTAGCAGAGTCAGAAAATTCGGAGCCAAACCCAAAGCTCGCAGGAGGTGTTCCAGCAATACTCTTTTGTTCCCAAACCCTTGATATTCGGTAATGACTTAATGAGGTGTCAAAAAAAGTAGGATGTGTGTAATCAAACCCCGCGTCAATAATCCCCATTACAACGTTTTTGCCCGTATAGGAGCGAGGTAAATAAATGCCTTGATGAACCGAGTCTACCCTTGTCAATCTCCTGGCGGTATCAAGCTCGGGATAACATGGCTGATCGAAATCAATATATTGAATACCTTGTAACTTAGTAAATTGCTGAACCTGATGCAGTGGAACTTTACCGGTATAAATATCTTTGGCTTTGGTGCCCACCTTCACACCCATTTGTTTGAGCAGGGCATCGTCAAAATTTTGGTCTACTTTAAAGATGGTGTTTACAAAAATTTGCTGTTGCGCATCTGTTTGATAAACATATTGCTCTAAAACAGTTTGATTGTTTTTTTTAGTTAGGTACAGATATTGTCTGGCAGCAGCCGATAGTTGAGGTTTTGATGATTGTGCAATGCATAACTGCACACTCAAAAAGGTAATAAGTAATAGCCCTGGTTTAATCATAGTTGTGATTTGATTTTTCAAAAATAGCAAAAGAAACAGCTACACCAAAATCAAACAAAAAAGGCAGTACCGATGTTCAGTACTGCCTTTCAAGGATTGTTTACAAACCTTATTTCTTTTCTAACGCTTCAATTTTAGCGGCAAGCTGATTAATCAACTCTTGTTGTGCTTTGATTGTTTTTTCCATTTCAATTTGTTTGTGGTCGAGTGCTTTTACGCCAAGCAACAAAAATCCGCTCATATCGGCAAGGTTCACACCTTGGTAAGGTGTTGAAGATTCACCTTTCTTTGTAGATAGCATTGGTACTTTAACGCCTTCAGGCAGTGATTGTGCAGCAAATCCAATGTGTGGTTTTACTGATTCGTCCTCTGATTTGTAACGATAAGAAATAGATTGCACCTCACGTATCTTTTGAAGGTACTTCTCAAAGTCGGTAATTTCAAAGATGTCTTTTTTGAGACGCGTATCGCTCGTAGCGTTAAATGCAAGTGCCTGGCAATTTTGATTGTTGGTACTTGTTCCATCCGTAAAGATAAAAGTTCCGGTAGCGGCACCTCCATTAAAACCTAGCATACCTGTTGTAAATCCAATATCGTTATCATACCCCAGGGTAGCCCACTGCGTAGATGCAGCAGTTGATTTTGTGATCAATGCGGCATCATCATAACTACCAGTTGTGCTGGTATGGGTAAATTTACCATTGCCATTTACCTCAAGTTTGTGTGTGGTTGTGCTTGTGCCAATTCCCACTTGGGTTCCATTATCCGTAATGATGGAATTGCCACCCGTGGTGGCAGTTGTAAATTTTATCACATTATTGGCTGTACCGTTGATATTAGCACTTCCTGCAGGACCTTGTGGTCCTTGTACACCTTGTGCACCGGCAGCACCAGCAGGTCCTTGCGGTCCTTGTGGTCCTTGTGGTCCCTGAGCGCCTGTTGCACCAGTAGGTCCTGCAACGCCTTGTGGTCCTGCAGCACCATCAATACCGGGAAGCCCTTGTGGTCCTTGTGGACCTTGTGGCCCTTGCGGACCCGGAGTACCACCATTAGCTGCGTATAAGGCATAGGGCACCGATAGCAATTCAGAGGTTCCCATCAAGGAGTAGTTAGTGCCTCCTGCGGCATCCAATTCAACCTTTACAAAATAAGGGCCGTTACCCCAGTTGATGGTTCCCATAGATCCCGATATCACTGTCCCTGCTCCAATAGCTAGATTGGCCAACCCATAGGCATTGGTGGATAAATTATGTGATTCGGAATACACACTAGCGCCAGTTGAAGTGCCTTGCAAAATACTTAATCGAAAGCTTACAGCCGTGTTGGGTAAGGTATTGCCGCTATTATCGCGGGCCACGGCCTGATAATTAATTTTATTGGGTGTTTGCGAAAACGCATACAAGTTGCAGATAATGGCTGCAGCCACTGTAAAAATAAATTTTCTCATTGTAGTTTTAGTTTTGTTTGATGATGGATATCTGATGAACTTTTGATTGGCTGTCGGTTAAGCGGAGCGTGTAAAGCCCGGTTGCCAAACCTTGAAAAGAAATGTTGTTATTACCGACATTTGTAAGTCCGCCTGCAATATGTTTGCCTGCATTGTCGAAAATGCTGTAGGTAAACTGTTGATTGGTGTTACCCAATGTTTTCAAAGTAACATAATCGGCTGTGGGGTTGGGATAAACCAACAATTCCTGTAATTCCGGGTAGTTTTTGAGGGCGGTGGCAATCAATAGGGTAGGTTGCTGAAATCCTTGAGTCAAGGTGTTTGCTCCATTGCCAATGGTGGCGGTAACGGGTTCACCTATTGTCCAAGCCAAACTTCCCTGACTGCTTTGTCCGCTGCCCCCTGCTGATGATACCACTTCGGGCATAATCGACTGTGCCCTTAGCAACCCGGTGATTGCAAGGGCAGAAAAGGTCAGTAATTGTTTTTTCATATGTGTGATTTTTTGTAAAAATAATTTTTTTAAGCACATCATCAAAAAAATCTTATGCCAACATGAATTATAAATTTTCCTGAAATCGATGGATTTAATTCTTCTCTATAAAGGAAAAACTGATGGTCCGCACCCATTTACCCTAAATCCTTTCAATCAACAACAAGCCGATTGCTTGCAGCAGAATAAGACCATCAATCATCATGATGAAATAATAGTAATGATCTGTTTCCTTCAGGCGCGAAATGAGCATGATACCTATTAAATCGATGACTAAAAATAACTCATACTGATTTAGTTGGAGGGCCTCAATTTGCCAAAGAAGAAACATAACTGTGGCATGACAAATCAGCAGCAATGATGAAATTATTTTTGAAAAATGTTGACCGGTAATTACAGGAAATGTTTTAATTTTATCATCGCGGTCTTCTCTTATGTCTCTGATATCTCCGGCAATACATAAGGATGCAATAAAAATAAGTTGCGCCCCAAGGTATAGTGCATATGATGTATAGTTATTGTTTATAAATAGGAAATCATCCATGCTTGGAATAATCATTCCGGTGATGATGATCACTAATGCAATTGCGAATGCTTTAATACCTTTTACACTCCTCAACGGCATCATATTAAGTGGCGCATTGTAACATAGTGCAACCGTAAAGGCGACAGTAATAGCAATGAGTTTGGGAAAACTATTGATACACAAATTTAACAGCGAGATACTTCCTGCAAAGGCAACAACGAGGCAAAGCAGCAAAAGCGCGGGGTTTTGAGCAGGCCATCGATATTTTAAATTGGATTTATCGCCCATCCTTTGATGTCCAAACCAAATTATTTTATGCACATTGTAGTATAAAAATGAGATAAAAAAAAGGAATGCGGAATAATGGATTTCAGGTTCTTTTTGGGATACTATGATTTGTGTTGAAACACTTACAGAAGCGAGACAAAAAGCTGTGTAAAAACCTGAAGCTGTTAAATGAAATAATACTTTATCTTTCAATCATCAAGTAGTGTGTATCTGCTTACAGCGCCAATAATTAAACCTGCAACTGCACCTTTGATCACGTTTTGAGCACGTGATTGTCGAGCAGCGTTCTCATAGCCGCTAATGTAATTTTCATCCTTTAAGTATTTTGGATCAGATACATGTGAACGATTTATTTTAATCCATCTTGAACCTAAAAAAAGTGCGCCCCCGCCTGAAGTTAAGGGTGAAAGCCAAGCAGGTAAAATAATACCCGAGGCAGCACCAATTCCAAAACTTCCCCAAAACGCAAGCGGAGAACTATACCTGCCAGCGGCATCATGAGCACCTACAATATAACTTCTCATTTGCTCGGGAGCTAAATAATTATCTTCCGATAAGCTATCTTGTTTGTAAATTAAAACCTCTTTGCCATTTGCATAAGTAATCGAGAAAATTCTACTTTTTTCTATATCCACAATCTCCTTCTTTTTTGATTCGGGATCTTGCATCTTAACTATATCCCCTGTGGTATCGGCAATGCTAACAAAAAAAATATTTCCGTTGGTCATCATTACTTTTTCTTGGGCATAGCAGTATTGATGATTGAATATAAAAATAGAAAAAGTGAATAACGCGGTAGCAAGCAATTTTTTCATGCTTCAAACATACATCAATAATTGTAAAAACAAAATATTTTAGGGCTCGAGTTATACAATACCCAACTTAATCATGTTGGCGCGACCTCTTTCCTTCATGGGGATGCTTGCAATATGAATAAGCAAATCATTTTCTTTAACCAAGTTTTGTTGTTTCAAAATGGCTTTCACATCTTGTATGGTTTTATCAGTACTCTCGTATTTATCGTAATAAAAACCTCTTACGCCCCAAACTAGGTTAAGGGTATTCAGCAAGGTTGGATTATCGGTAAAGATAAATATGTTTGCGAGTGGTCGATGACTGCTTAATTTAAAAGCGGTGTATCCGCTATTGGTCATACTTACAATGCCCTTGGCACCGCTATGCTGAGCCATAACGCAGGCATTGAAACAAATGGAATCAGAAATAAATGTTTGATTTTTTACAACAGGTGGGTGGTCTTTGTAATATATCTTTCCTTCATTTTCAACAGCGTTTAAAATTTTATTCATGTGTTGAATTACAATGGATGGAAATTTTCCTACCGAAGTTTCACCGCTAAGCATTACCGCATCGGCACCGTCAAGCACCGCATTGGCCACATCATTTACCTCTGCACGCGTTGGTGTGTAGTTTTGAATCATGCTTTCCATCATTTGTGTGGCAATGATTACGGGCTTGGAGGCCTTGATACATTTGTTCACAATCATCTTTTGAATGAGCGGTACTTTTTCCATTGGTAACTCAACACCCAAATCTCCACGTGCCACCATTATCCCATCAGACATGTCAATAATATTGTCGATTTCATCAATGGCTTCGGGCTTTTCAATTTTAGCAATCACACGTGTGGTCTTTTTCGCAGCTTTAATGCGTTCTTTTAAATCAACTACATCAGTTACTGTTCTAACAAATGACAATCCTACCCACTCCACATTATTGCTTAAGGCAAAATCAAGATCCTCAATATCTTTTTTTGTGAGCGAAGGAAGCGATATTTTGGTGTTAGGCAGGTTTACACCTTTTTTAGATGATAGCACTCCACCGTTTACAACTATTGTTTCTACAGTATCTTTTTGGTTTGTACTAATTACCCTGAGCTCTAGTTTGCCATCGTCTATTTTAACGCTATCTCCAACAGCAACATCTTTGGGAAATTCAGGATAGGTAATATAAAGTTTTTCAGCAGTGCCAATACATTCTGAAGTGGTTATCAATACATGCTTGCCCTCAGTTAATATCACCTCATTGTTTTCAACCGTACCTATCCTTAATTTAGGACCTTGAAGGTCTACAAGAATAGCTACATTGTTCTTTTTAGCATGATTAAGCTCTCTGATGATATCGATGGTTTCTTGATGATCTTTGTAACTTCCATGAGAGGAATTGATGCGAGCTACATCCATTCCTGCATCCATCATTGCACTGAGCATAGACCTTGTATTTGATGCTGGTCCCAGCGTGGCAACTATTTTAGTTTTTGTCCAATGTTCCATAATATTTTTATTGCAAAATTAATATAATTTTTATAAAGTGTAAAATTGACACTTTAGTTGATATAACCTTAGTCAGATTATTAGTTTGAGTTTGTTAATGATACTTTCTTCTCCAATCAAATAAGCCATAGAAACGGGTTCTAAACTACTGATGCTAAACACGAGTTGTTCGGCATGTTGCGACTGCACCCCAACGATTTCAAAAAAGTAATTTACTTTTTTGAGTGCCGGCTCCAGATTTGCTTTTGTGCCTTTGTTGGCTATTAAAAAGTACTCGCTATATAAACTTTCATCATGGTATTTAAATCCATGATGTTCAGAAAAAACTTTGCTCTCGGAAACGACTTCTGCTTCTTGCTGAAATAGATCGGGGCCGTTGAACTTTTTTGTTTTTTGAATGATTTCGAATGAAATATCTTTGCACCTATATAGATTCAGCTTTAGATATTTATTTAGATGCCAACATAAATAATAAGCTGGCGCAGAGGAAACAATGCCAATAAGAGCACAATCCTCGGCAGGTAAAAAATCGTCAAGTTTATGTTTTGTTAGATTGCTCATGAATATAGTTTACGAATTAACTCAATTATTTTCAATTCTGCATGCAAAGAGTTGTTAATTAAAAGCCCGTTAACAAACAATTATAAAGCTTCACTACCGAACCAAAGAGGCACAAGGCAGGAGTTTTAAAAAAAATAGTGATCACAAATCCTACACTATCAACCAAACAGTTGTTTTATTGTTCACAATATATTAACGAAAAAATAATCGGCTAAATTACAACACCCCGGTATCTAATATCCGATTAAAAAATATTACTTTGCTCTCACAAATAAAATGGGAATTAAGATGAATATTTTCAGCGCAGTTGACATCGTTAAAAAGTATGACAAACATACAGCACTTGACGGAGTGAGCATTAATGTAAGGAAGAACAGTATCTTTGGATTGTTGGGGCCTAACGGTGCGGGTAAAACCTCTTTGATTAGAATTATTAATCAAATTACTGGTCCAGATAGTGGAGAGCTCTATTTTAATGGTGAAAGATTACAACAGAAGCATATTGAGCAAATCGGATACTTGCCCGAGGAGCGTGGCTTGTATAAAAAAATGCAAGTTGGTGAGCAGGCCTTGTATTTGGCTCAGCTCAAGGGTTTGAGTAGGCACGATGCGTTGAAAAAGTTAAAGTATTGGTTCGAGAAGTTTGAAATTACCACTTGGTGGAATAAGAAAATTGAAGAGCTATCAAAGGGGATGCAACAAAAGGTGCAGTTTATAGTTACGGTGCTGCATGAGCCAGAGTTGCTTATTTTAGATGAGCCATTCAGTGGCTTTGATCCCATCAATGCTAATTTGATTAAGAATGAAATTCTTGAGTTAAAACAAAAAGGCATCAGCATTATTTTTTCTACCCATAACATGGCCTCTGTTGAGGAGTTGTGCGATGATATTGCTCTGATAAATCGCTCTAAAAAAATTCTTGATGGCAGTGTTCACGAAATTAAAAAACAGTATAAATCAAATACCTATAAAGTTGAATTTACCGGTAACCTCATTGCCTTTACCAATGCGATTTGGACAGGATGCGAACTGATTGAAAAGCATACCGAGGGCGATCATCATGTTGCCACAGTTAAATTGCTTTACGAAGCCACACCAAATCAATTGCTGCAAGCCATCATACCGCATGTAAACGTGAATGGATTGCATGAAATTATTCCCGGCATGAATGATATTTTTATCGCCAAAGTGAGCGATGAAAAAATTGTTTCCGGTTCAAATTACACTGAATAAATACCCCCACTAACACAGCTTATTATGAATAAAATACTATTGATCATACAAAGAGAATATCTTACTCGAGTAAAGAAAAAATCATTTATTGTGATGACCATTTTGGGCCCTCTACTCATGGTTGGGTTAATTGTGGCGCAGGTTTGGATCAGCACCATGCCCGAAGAAAAACAAAATATTGTAGTGGTTGATGAATCTCAACTTTTTGTTAACAAGATGGAAAATAGTGAAAGTCAGCAATTCACCTACTCAAAAAATTCACTGTCTACAGAGCAGCAAAAATTTTACCAAAGTGAGTACAATATGATTTTATACATTCCTGCCAACATCATCGATTCACAGACCATTCAGATGTTTTATAAAAAACAACCGGGTGTAGGTATGCAGGCCTACATCAGCTCCAGTATATCCAAGAAATTAGAAGAAATGAAATTGTTGGCCTCGGGAATTCAACCCGATCAATTGGCTGCAATTAAAACTAAATTGAACCTTACCACCACTAAGATTGAAAAGAGTGGAGATTTGGAAACTAAAGATAGTGAGGTGAGTATGGCGCTGGGTTTTATTGCCGGTATTTTAATTTACATATTTATTTTTCTTTATGGAGCACAAGTTATGCGTGGCGTGATTGAAGAAAAAACTAATCGCATTATTGAAGTAATTATCTCCTCTGTAAAGCCATTTCAACTCATGATGGGCAAAATTATTGGCATTGCCTTGGTTGGACTCACGCAGTTTTTATTGTGGGTAATACTCACCTATGCCGGATCCACGGTAGCTGGCTCTTATTTTGCCTCTCAACGCACCGAGGCCAATTTGAAAGAGCAAACCTTTAAAACAAACATTCCCAATCAGCAGCTGATGAATCAAGCTGCAGTTGAAAATAATCCTGATATGTTTTCTGCAGTATTCGATCAAATAAATTTTCCGGTGATGATTTTTTCTTTTTTATTTTATTTTCTGGGGGGCTATTTACTTTATGGAGCGCTGTTTGCTGCTGTTGGAGCCGCTGTTGATAGTGAAGCCGATACCCAGCAATTTATGCTGCCCATTACCATACCATTGATTTTTTCATTCACAATGGCACAGTCGGTGATGTCAAATCCCGAGTCAGCCGTTTCATTTTGGTTATCAATTATCCCTCTCACTAGTCCAATTATTATGATGGTAAGGATACCTTTTGGCGTACCTTATACTGATTTAATTTTATCGATGACGCTTTTGGTTGCCGGGTTTTTAGGTGCTACTTATGTGTCGGGAAAGGTTTACCGCACAGGCATTTTAATGTATGGTAAAAAAACAACCTACAAAGAACTTTGGAAATGGTTGTTTTATAAGTCATGACAAAGCACTTTGATGTCGAAATTATATTACTTTACCGTAAGGGTTGACAATTATACTGAGGATTTTTGCTGAGTATATTTCGTAGTTGATAGGAGAGATGAATTTTATTATTAACTTTGATTGATATATCCACCAAAGTAATATGCGAATAGCCGTAATTGACATGGGTACCAATACATTTAATTTGGTTATTGCCGATCATAATCAATCGCATTATACTATACTGCATCACGATAAATTCGTAGTGAAATTGGGAGAAGGCGGTATCAATCTGAATATCATCCGCCCTGAACCTTTTTGGCGTGCAGTAGATTACATTGAAAAAGTATTGGAGGTTGTGAAAGCATTCGAAGTAACCCAGACATTTGCCTTTGCCACATCTGCAATAAGAGAAGCAAGTAATGGTAAGTTGTTTGTTGACACTATCGATAAATTATTTGGTTTGAAAGTGGAGGTGATATCGGGCGATCGTGAGGCGGCTCTGATTTATTCAGGCGTTAAGTCTGCTGTAACGCTCAGTAATAAGAAGTCTTTGATCATGGATATTGGTGGCGGAAGTACAGAGTTTATTATAGGTAACAATGATGAAATATTTTGGAAAAGCAGTTATAAATTAGGTGCGGCACGATTGCTTGAAATGTTCAATCCTCCGGAGCCTATGTCGATGGAATGCTTGACAGCTATTGAAACCTATCTAAACAAAGAGTTGTCTTCTCTCGATGAGGTGCTTAAGGAGTATGAAATTGAAGAGTTGATTGGCTCTTCGGGATCTTTCGATACCTTTGCAGAGATGATTTGTCACCGTCATTATTTTCCTGAAATGCTTGTAGGAAAAACAACTTTTGATTTTAATCTTACCTACTTGGCATCTTTACATCATAGGTTGCTCAACTCAACAAGAACCCAACGCCTTGAAATGCCAGGCATGATTGCTATGCGGGTTGACATGATAGTAATTGCCTCTGTATTTGTGCAATATATTTTAAATAAATATGGAATCTCAAAGGTTCGCCTGTCAACCTATTCCCTGAAGGAGGGAGTTTTATATCAAATGATACGCAAATAAATTGTTATGAACAAGGTATTAATTATAGATGATGAAAAGCCAATCAGGAACGCGCTGCGCGATATTCTTGAATACGAAAAAATGCAGGTGGAAGATGCGGCTACCGGCACCGAAGGATTGCAAAAATTAGAGAAAGATAAATTTGATTTGATTTTGTGCGATATCAAGATGCCGGGTATTGATGGAATTGAGGTACTCGAAAAAATGATGCAGCAGGGGTATTCGGCACCTGTGATTATGATATCAGGACACGGCACCATTGAAACTGCTGTGGAAGCAGTTAAGAAGGGAGCATTCGATTTTATTGCCAAACCACTCGATTTGAATCGTTTGTTGGTTACGGTGCGCAATGCATTAGATAAATCGGTAATCGTAAATGAAAATAAGGCGTTAAAGAAAAAGGTTAGTAAAACTTTTGATATGATTGGCAACTCAGCTGCCATCAACGAAATAAAGGAAATGATTGAAAAGGTAGCACCAACAGATGCAAGGGTGCTCATCACAGGTGGCAATGGAACAGGTAAGGAGTTGGTTGCAAGATGGCTGCATGAAAAAAGCAATCGCAGTAAGTTTCCTTTGATTGAGGTAAACTGCGCAGCAATACCCTCAGAGTTAATTGAGAGCGAACTTTTTGGTCATGAGAAAGGTGCCTTTACCTCAGCTGTTAATCAGCGTAAGGGAAAATTTGAACAAGCTGAGGGCGGTACTTTGTTTCTTGATGAAATTGGAGATATGAGTTTATCTGCACAAGCAAAGGTATTAAGGGCATTGCAAGAAAATAAGATATCACGTGTGGGGGGCGAAAAAGAAATTAAAGTGAATGTGAGGGTAGTGGCTGCCACCAACAAAAACTTAAAAGAAGAAATTCAAAAGGGAAATTTTCGTGAAGACTTATATCATCGTTTGAGTGTAATCCCTATTCATGTACCCTCGCTCAATCAGCGGGTTGAAGATATTCCTTTGCTCGCTGAACATTTCCTGCAAATATTGTCGGAAGAGCATGGCATACAACCTAAAAAAATAAACAAAGAAGCATTAACTGCCCTTCAAAAAATTGATTGGACAGGGAATATCAGAGAGTTTAAAAATGTTATTGAACGATTGATTATCCTATGCGACAAGGTAATTACCGAAAAAGATATTAAACTCTATGCAAGTAAAAAATAAACGTTTTGCTGATTATTTAGATTCGTTGCAGGTAACTGTTGCACCATTGTCGGTGGCAGCATCAATATTAACCATCTCGCGATAGTTATCCAGTTCCTTTTTGTTTCCGCATTGCTCAGGATAAAGTCTTGTTGAATCTTTACCAACATATTTGTAGGTGTAGGAACATGTTGTACACTTGGTGCATGAGGCAAAAACTAAAGATACCAAGGCTGCAGCGGCTAAAAAAGTGAAGATATTTCTCATAAAAAATTGTGTTTGTATTTTAAATTATTGAATTATTAAAAGAGCGTTGTTTTTCGCTCTTCACATTTTACTTTATTGTTTGGATTTACATTGTTTTCTTGTTCAATCCTGTAGTCATCAATTTCATTCTTTTTTCCACAGGTCTCACGATATTCTACCTCTTTTTTACCCGCAGGGTTGTATTCCGTGCATTGCACGCACTTGCGACAAGCCGAAGATGCAAAGAGCAAGGTTAAAACGGCAGTGTAGAAAATAATGCTTCTTTTCATGGTTATTTTTTATCGACACATGTTGCAGAGGTGCCATAAATTTGAGCCGACTCCGAAACACTTTTTTTAAAGGCATCAATATCCTTTGAACGTTTGCTGCAGTAATCACTTGAATAAGCAGGAAGACCAACTGCCTGATAGGAACAAGTCACGCATTTCTCGCACGATGCACAAAGCAATACTCCCAAGGCTGAAATCAAAATAAGGATGTTTCGTTTCATTTTCATAACTTAAAAACGTTGCTAAAATAAAAAAAACAATTCAATAAACGCTACTTTGGTAAACTATTCTTTTAAAAGAAAAGTTGATTGCTGCTATCAGTTATGGTTGTCATAAACAGTCAACCACCGGTAATGCACTAACGAAACAATTTTTTATCGGCATAAAATGTGCCAAAAGGCACCACGCTGGCAAGCAAAGCCCAGCCCGTTTTTGAATAACTCCAACGATTGTCATAGGCCGCTTTGAATACCATTGCCACATATAGCATAAACAAAATACCATGTGCCATGCCTATTACTTTATTGGGTCCTGTAATTTGATACATGTATTTTAAGGGCATGGTAATGGCAAATAGTAGAAAAGAGCAACCCTCTAAAAAGGCTACAACCCTTAGTTTACCTAATGGTTGGTTTATAATTTTTGTATTCATTTTACGCTTTAATTAGTCGTTTTTTCTTTTTACAAATGTAATGAATAGTGTTCAAGCTATACTATTTTATAAACTCAAATAGGCATCAAATGTTCACTTATTTAAAATGAGAGTACAGGATGAATGATGGTCTTAAAAGAATTAAAATAATTTGTAGCAAATGATATCAACGAGCGAATAATAGTTGGTTGAAGAGGTTGTTTGCTTATTGGCTCTTAATAGATATTGTTACCTTCAAATATTTAAGATCCATAACATTTATGGTGTTTCTCATGTTATTTTTAATTATAACGATACCGTAATTTTAATACTGTTGTGAACAAGGTATTAGCCCAAAATTTGTTTTTACCGTTATAAATTTTTTTAACAGGTATTATTGATTCAATTGGATATACAAACATGGTTGTGATTGCTTACTACAGGAGTGAAATAATTCAATATTTTTTGAATTTAACTTTTCTTGTTTTAAAGTATGACTTGTTTTTACGTAATTTAAGTTTTATTTTGATGTATGGATAGCATTAACATTTGGCAGTTGTTAGCCGGATTGAGTTTGTTTCTTTACGGGATGTTTCACCTAGAAGATGCACTGAGGCAGTTAGAGGGAAGGTCATTTAAATTGTTTTTAAAGAAACACACCAAAAATAAGTTGAGTGCCATTATCAACGGTACACTTGTAACAGGTATTTTACAAAGTAGCTCTATTGTTAATTTAATGGTATTATCATTTGTAGGTGCAGGCATGCTTTCTATGCGCAACGCATTGGGAGTAGTGCTTGGTGCCAATATTGGCGGAACAGTTAACAGTTGGTTGGTGGCTTTGTTAGGTTTTAAAGTCGATTTGGGAAATGCTACCTTTCCAATCATTGCTATTGCCGGATTGGCGATGGTGATTTTCAAGGAACGTAAAAATTACTATCAGGTATCTCGGTTTTTATTTGGCTTTGGCCTGCTATTTATGGGGCTCGATTATATGAAACAGAGCATGGATGCGGCCATACACAATTTCAACTTTGCACCTTATTTAAACTACCCAAGAGTTATTTTTTTACTCATTGGTTTACTAATTACTTCTGTGATTCAAACAAGTGCCGCAACAGTTGTTATTGTATTGAGTGCTTTAAATGCTTCAATTATTCCTCTAGAAACTGCAGTATCTGTTATTTTAGGTGCCGAGTTGGGAACTACTGTGAAGGTAGCGATTGGCGCGATTGGCGGTATTGCAGCAAAAAAACGTGTGGCACTGGGTAATATCATGTTCAACTTGGCAAGCACCCTTATTGGTTTTTTGTTTTTAGATTTCATCATCCACATTATTAGCGAAATTTTTGGTATTGCTGATTCACTCTTTATTCTTGTGGCTTTTCAATCCTCAATCAATATTATCGGTGCTGTAATCTTCTATTTTTTCCTCAATCGTTTAGGAGACTTTTTAGAGAAGAGTTTTGAAGACAAAAGTCAACGTGCCACCATGTATTTATCGGGATATCTCAATGATGTGCCTGAGGCAGCGCTTGATTTATTCGAAAAAGAGGTTGACCTGTTTATCCAAAGAGTTATTTATTTTTCTGACAAAATTTTTAATCCACATATTGTTTCGGGAGAGGGCACCTTTAACGAACATAAAAGTACAATTTTATTCAAGGAGGAATCAAATCTGCATGAGATGTATAACTTTCTCAAACAAGCTGAGGGGGAAATGCTCATTTTTTATAATCAGTTGTTGCAATCTAATATTTCAACCGAAAATTTAAATCGTTTAAATTTACTTATTAATGTGGTGCGAAGCGCTTTGTATGCCTCTAAAAGTTTAAAGGATGTGATACACGATGTGAATGAATTCAGTAATTCGGCCAATGAAATTAAATTCAACAGTTTCAAAGAATTCCAGATTGAAATGAATCGTTTTAATCAAGCATTAAAAGAGATTACCGATAAATCAGATAAGACTGAAATTTTTAGCGATCTGAAATTGTTGATGAAAATGGTGAACACGGAATACAAAAAAGAAATTTTGGATATCTATGATATTGTGAGCAAGCGTCAACTCTCTGAATTAAATATTTCAACGCTGTTTAACCTCAATCGCGAGGTGTATGATGCCTCCAAATTAATGATTTTGGCAGTAAAAGATTTTTTGTTAGATGAATCACAGGCGGCCTTATTTGATGGGCAAACCGAAGTTTCGGAATCAAGCAATAATTTACAAAATAACACGGACTAACTTACTAAGTTTTACTTTACTACAGATAACTTATTGTAGTATTGCTCTCCATTCATTGATGAAATATTGATTAAATAAAATCCCTCAGGAATATCGGACACATCCATAAAATAAGTGTTTCCTGTTACGTTTTTAATAGTTAAAACTTCATCCCCCGAAATATCAAACAAGCTGATTGTGGCGGCTTGCAGATACTTTTGGGTATTCATGCGAAGGTCTGATTTTGCAGGATTTGGAAATACGCTTAAATAATGCTGCTTGGCAGCTTGCTGATCTATACTTGCAGGATCGCCATCACCCGCATGAATGAGTGCGCCTTCATTCGACTGCCACGCGCATGAAATAATAATCAGCGTATCGCGATTGGCACTACAATTTAATTTTATCCAACCATAAAGATTTAAGCCACCCGAGTTTAATTTAATCCCTAAATATTTGTCACCTCCGCCACTGAATTGACCTGCATTGTTAAAAGTACCTAACACGGCAGTGCCCGAGTAAAAGTAACCAACTACCGGAGAACCGTAATTGAGCGTATCGGGATATCCAAAAGTTGAGTTGTCGAGTATGCTTGAAGGAGCATAGGTAATCACACGGGCAGCAAGCACTCCGGGCGAAAGGGCAATAATTTCGAACTGATAGTCGTTGTTGTTGTCGCTATCAAGATCTAATGTCACGGCAGAAGGACCTATTAACGTATCATTAATTTCATGACTGATGATTTGCGCCTCGCTGCTAGTATGAAGCAGCATCAATAAAGTGACGCCTAAAAACCTGAGTATTGCTTTATTGATAGGATGTTGTGAATGCATAAATTGTTTATCTGATTACTCCTGATGGCTTAATTAAATTGACAAACTTTGATGTTTGAATTCCGCCAATCACATTGGGTGCAAAGATAAGGTATTTATACTCGATACTTAACTTAGGTACAGACTGAACATGATAAATGATAAGTAATTCGGTATCAATTGATACCAAGCCACTTTTCCCAATCAAGTGCAACCTTGTCCCAATTAAAATTATCATAATCAACCTCACCTGTCTCTTTCATTCCAAAAAAATTGTGGTCGAGGCCGATGTATGCGTTAAAGGTAAAATTAGTTTTTCTTTTTCTTATGATTTCAGTTCTTAAATAGTCGTTCAATAGCGCACTGCTATCGTATGTTCCGTAGCTTATCAAAATAGGTATATTTAGGGCAGGAAATTTATTGACAATGGGTGATGAAAAGCTATGTATTGATTTTAATGATTCTCCATAAGTGATGTCGGTATTGTTGCTGTCGGCTACAGCTGCCTGATAGTAGCTGAAATCGTTTTCAGCAAAGGTGTTGGTATCTGCAGGATTTTCTCTTTGTCGCGTGCGTGAAATCATTGACATGATTTGACCGCACGGATTGCCGGCAGCATAAATCAGATGTGTAATTTTTTTTGAGGAAGCACACATTTCAAATGCAATTCTGGCACCTTGAGAATGACCGGCTACCACAATTTTTCCTTTAGCCACATATTTCTGTTTCAACAATTCATCAACTACAGCAAGGTTTCGCTTAACGTAAAATGACAACTCATTGTTGGTTAAAAATACGGCAGGAGGCATGCCTGTTGATTTTTCAATGTATGAAAAGTCATTCTGTAACGCACTAACTTGGCTCACTGCCGGAATGCCGGGTTTGCCTATTATAGCCAGATGAAAATTTTTACTTAAAGATTCAGTTGCAAATGGAAAAGAAGGGTAGGGGGCTCCTGAGTCGGTAATAATCAGTGGTATTGGTAAACTTCCCTGACAAAACAAAAATAAGGGTTTAACTTTGTCTTCTTCTCCCTTTTTTGAGAGTACAAGCACATCGGTTTGTACCTCATTAAAGGACAGTTTCAAATATCTGAAGCCAAAATCTTCAGGCTTTTGTGTTTGTGCAAACAAATTGCTGCATACGCTCAGCAGCATGGTAAACAATAAATTTCTCATGATCGACTAATTTAAATATTTTTAGGTTAAACATTCAAATAGGATCAACGAAAAGCGCAGTAATTTATTGTTTAATAAATGTTAAAGTGTCACTATTTTTTGCATCATTCACAAGCACATGGTAAATACCTTTAGGTAGGTCTCTCACATTAAAAACTTGCTTGCCACTCATCATTTGAGCTACACTGATCACCTCTTGACCGATGCTGTTGAATACAGTGATGTTTACAGGTCCATTGGTGTTTTGGTTAAGTTGAATGGTAATATTTTCGCTGCTAGGATTTGGGTAAATGCTAAAAAGCTTATTTTGAATTTCCTCCATACCCGCACCAACCGCATTTACGATTGAGCCATTATAGTTGCAATTTAAAGGCGTATTGCAAACAAAATGATTTAGAAAGGTTCTTATTTTTACCATTGTGGTATCAAAGTATGGTGCTGAAGAAGGCACATGTCCTTGTCCTTCATAAATTTCAAAACAAGTGGGGATACCGGCTTCTACAGCTTTAGCATTTACCGAGAAACTTCCGTCTACTTGCAACAGTGGATACAACCCACTTAAGGTGATTACAGCTGAGCCAAATGGAACTGTTTGATCATTAGTGCCATGAAAACTGATTAAAGGCTCATCACCGGGTTTCATCCAAGCTGTATCACCAAGTGCTCCACAAATATTAATGATTGCTTTTACTTCGGAAGAGTATCCGGGGTTGCCGCTATTGCCCTCAATGCCCCCTGTTAGCCCTGGTTGTCCAACCATATCAATAAAACTTGGTATTTCAGTAACTTCATCAAGATAGGCCATTTGCAGGGCAATGAAGCCACCTGCTGATACACCTGCAAAAAAGATATTGGTGGTATCAATTTTATAAGTGTTTCCTCCGGTTGCAGCATTCTTTCTAAAAAAGCGCACAGCGGCTCTGCCATCATGCACCCCACGCATTACGGCCTCTGTAGCATCTGATGAGTCGGGGCCGGGGAAAGGTAATCCATTCATACCCAAACGATACTCGATTGATGCAGCCACATATCCTAATTTTGCCAACGCATTACAAATTGGCACAACATCAGAGCCGGTCTTTGACCCTACAAGAAAACTGCCTCCGTGGGCCACAAGCACTAGAGGTCTTAGCGAAGCTGTATCTCCGTTGGGCTCATATATATCTAATTCTAATGACTGTGTGGCTCCGGTTAATGAGAGATTGGAACCATAGGTAATATTACTGGTTAAAACAGGACTTGCCGGAAATACATAATTAAAATATCTTTCTCCTGCACACTGTGCATGACTGATAGCGGGCGCAAAAAGAGCAATAGATAGTAAGGTAATGTAAAGTTTTTTCATTGAGTTTTTTTTGTAAAAGTAATAATTTAATGAAATGTTGATTTAAAATTTAAGTCCAATATTTAATCCTGGAATGACGCCTCTGGATTTGTAGGTGGCTTCAAACTGAGTTTCAAGATTGATATCGGTTCTTTTAAAGCCCTCGATATATAATAATGAGGCATCAATGTATAACCATTTTTTTAATGAAACGGAGATGCCGGTTGTTAATCCTAATTTATCGCTGTCAGGAGTTTCGGGGGTTACATAGCCATCTTGCACAGGCGTTTGATCATAGTATGCACCGGCTCTTATGGTGAATAGCTCATTGAGTTGATATTGTATACCGGTTCTGAAAATAAATGAGTTTTTGTAAAGGCGAGGAGAGGCTAAATCTTTTAACTTGTCGCTATTTTTAGCAAAATCAATTTTTAGAGAATCGTAGGCGCTCCATCCAACATAATTAATATCGGCTGTTGCGGTTATTTTCTCATTGATTTGATAAGCCGCACCTACTCCCCACATGAAAGGAAGATTAAGTTGCGTATTGAAACTACTGTCCTGAAAATATTGACTCACTGCATCTGCAGCTGTGAAGTCAGCGGTGCCATTTTCAACTTTTACCTTTACCGATGAGCGGTAATTGAGCCCAAGCTTTAGGCGATCGGATGCCTTGAAATAAATTCCTGAATTAAAACCTTGACCTGATGCCTTTCCGATTAAATTGACTTCACCATAATTGGCCAAACTGTCCTGTATTGGCAGTGCTCTGCGAAGATTGAACCCCCCGTTTGCAAAAATATATCCAAAGCCAATACCTATTCTATCTGAAATTTTATAAGATATTGTTGGTTGGTAGAAAAATGTTCGCAAACTGATCTCTCTGATCAAAAACTTGCCCTTCCAGTCATCATCCCATTGTATGCGACTGCCAAACGGATTGTATAGGCCAAAACCGAATGAAATTGGGGAAGATCTTTTGAATTTAAAATGCGCATTGACAGTGAGTGGTGTTCCAGTATGATTCACCGTTTGTGCGCTGTAGGTGCTGTTGGGGTCGAGGTAAACGGTGCGTGGGAAAACAAATGCTGCACCGGCTGAAAAACTTCCTAAAGAATCAACAAAAATAAGTGTACCGGGGTTAAACACGATGGCCGAATTGTCGAGCGGAAGTGCTATTCCACAGTGGCCCATTGCAGTTTGCTTTTGTCCTTGTAGGTTAACCTGAAAGCCACCGGCCCATAACAAAGCGGGCGATAACAGACATGCCACAGCGGTGTATATCGATTTTATGATTGGTCTTTTTGTTTGCATATTGGGTTCAAATGAACAAAAAAATATTCAAGAATAAAATTGAAAGTAGAGATAGCCCGCAAACCCAAAAAATTAATTAATTTTGCATCTCTTAATTTTTTATGGAAACAACAGCATTACATAGTATTTCGGCCGTTGACGGAAGGTATTGGAGTCAAACAGAAAAGTTGAGTCGATATTTTTCAGAATATGCATTGATAAAATTTCGATTGCACATAGAGGTTGAATACTTTATCGCACTATGTGAACTGCCTTTACCTCAATTGAAATCAATTGATCACACCTGCTTTGTGGCACTTAGAAATATTATTACTAACTTTAATGATGAAGATGCTGCAGCGGTTAAAGCGATAGAAAAAATTACCAACCACGATGTTAAAGCGGTGGAGTATTTTATGCGTGATAAATTTGATCAACTTGGGATCGCTTCCTTTAAGGAGTTTATCCATTTTGGATTGACCTCTCAGGACATCAACAACACAGCTATTCCACTACAATATAAATTGGCTCTTCATGAAACGATGATTCCACAATTGGAAGTTATACTTGAAATTATTCAAGGGGCCGCATTGTCATGGATAGATGTTCCTTTGCTTGCACACACGCATGGTCAGCCGGCATCACCTACCAAGTTAGGAAAGGAGTTTTTAGTTTTTTGTGAAAGAATTAATCACCAATTAATGCAGCTAAAGGCAGTTGCTTTTGGAGCCAAATTTGGAGGTGCTACCGGAAATTTTAATGCACATCATGTGGCCTATCCTCAAATTGATTGGGTAGCATTTGCCAATAAATTTGTGAATCAAAATTTGGGCTTAAGTCGTCAGCAGTATACCACCCAAATAGAGCACTACGACAATTTGTCTGCCTCCTTTGATGCAATGAAGAGAATCAATACCATTCTCATTGATTTTAGTCGCGACATTTGGAGCTATATATCAATGGAATATTTCAAACAAAAGCTGAAAGACGGTGAGGTAGGTTCATCGGCCATGCCGCATAAAGTAAATCCAATTGATTTTGAAAATGCCGAAGGTAATCTAGGAATGGCTAATGCGCTGTTTGAATTTTTTTCAGCCAAGTTGCCGATATCACGTTTGCAGCGCGATTTAACCGACTCTACTGTAATTCGTAATATTGGAGTGCCTTTGGCGCATACTTTAATTGCCCTTAATTCATTGCAAAAGGGCATGTCAAAATTGATTATTAACGAGGCTGCAATCAAGCATGATTTAGAAGCTAATTGGGCTGTGGTGGCCGAAGCGCTTCAAACTATTTTACGCAGAGAAAATTACCCACATCCATATGAGGCCTTGAAAAATTTGACAAGAACCAATAGGCCTATCAATCAAGCCTCCTTGCATGAGTTTATTGATGAATTAAATGTTAGCAATGAGGTTAAAAAAGAAATGAAAGCCATTTCGCCTCACAATTACACAGGCGTATTTTAACTATGTGGCAAAGAATAGAAGAAGCAGACGGAAAATCCTATTTACAGCATACATTCACATTTAAAAATTTCAGTGAGGCCTTTGCCTTCATGACTCGAGTGGCGCTTTTGTCAGAAAAAATGGATCATCATCCTGAATGGACAAATGTTTACAATACGGTAAAAATTAAACTAAGCACTCACAGTATGGGTGATGTGATTACAGAAAAGGATGAATTGTTGGCTGCCAAAATAGGTAAGCTGTTGCAGCAATAAACTTTTTTAGGTCGTTAATCAAGCGCTCTAAAAAGTGCTGAATTATCTTAGATTAGTTTCTACCGCTTTTACCTCATTCCAAGGGAGCATTTCTACCAAATGAGATGCGGCTGAGTTGTTGTAATGATTAATTTTGGAGTTGCACACAAATTTGATGGTATTCACGCTACTTTTAAGTATTTCATTAGCATCTAACAACACACCATATTTTCTTTGTCCATTATTCATAAAAATTTTAACTTCGATCACTTCTTCTGTCATCATAACATATTTATTTATTTTGGTACAAATTTAGTGCACACAAAAACAACCTAAGTTAAGTGTAAATTAAATACCCGTTAATAATGAATGAATACCAAGAAGCAAGCAAAGCGGAGAAAAGCAGGATTTTTCACACCTTCTTCTTTCCTGTTGTATTTATTTTTATCCTTTGGCTTATTAAATGTTGCGAGGTTGTATTCGAATATCCGCTTTACAATCTTGGCGTATACCCTCGACACGTAAAAGGAATTGTTGGCGTATTTACGGCACCACTCATACATAGTAATTTTAGTCATCTTTTTTCAAACTCTATTCCTTTATTTGTGCTGGGGTCGGGACTGTTTTATTATTATCGCACGGTGGCTTACAAAATATTTTTTATGATACTTTTTGCCACGGGTTTTTGGGTTTGGGTATCGGCACGTCCTTCCTACCATATTGGCGCAAGCGGTGTAGTATATGGTTTAGCTTCCTTTATGTTTTTAAGTGGTGTAATTAAAAATAATATGAGCTTATCTGCTTTTGCTTTGGTAGTGGTGTTTTTGTATGGTAATATGATTTGGGGAGTGCTACCTGTATTGCCTCACATTTCATGGGAAAGTCATTTGATGGGTGCCATTGCGGGGGTGCTTATGGCTCTTTACTATAAACATGAAGGGCCACTCAAAACAACTTATGCGTGGGAAAATGAAGTGGACGAAGACAATGCTGTAGTTGAACAATCAATTGAAATAGCTGAAATTACAGAGCAAGAAGAGTCATTTAAAAACGAGGCAAGCGAAGACAATTCAAATATCACTCCTGTTTATAAATATACCTTTAAAGCCAAGCAGGAAGAATAGATGAAGTTTTGATTTTTTTGAGAGCTATTGATTGGAGTAGTTGTGATACCATTTTTTTTAGAAATTATCCACAAACCCAAAAAGGTAAGCATCCCATTTAATAACAACAATTCATAACCAAATTTATACCCTGCAAACCAATTCACGGAATGCTCGTTGAGCACATAGCAAATAATTGGCGCAACAATGCTAATTATCCAAACATATTTATCGAGCACAATTTTTTTAGTAAAAATACCAAAGGCAAATAAACCAAGTAAAGGCCCGTAGGTGTATGAGGCAATCATGAGTATGGTATCAATAATGGCTTTGCTGTTGAGGGCTCTAAAAATTAAAATCACAAGCAATAAAATAACTGCAAAACCCAAGTGTACGCTTTTGCGAATTTTTGTTTTTTCAATTTCACTTTTATTTGATTTTTCTACGTTTAAAAAATCGAGATAGAAGGAAGTAGTTAAGGTGGTAAGTACAGAGTCGGCACTGCTGAAAGTGGCTGCAGTTAGACCAATTATAAATACCAAGCCGGCACCCGCACCCAAATATTGCAGCGCCAACATGGGAAACAATTTATCTGTGTCGGGTTTGCCCGAAATTGGATTGATAGGAATTTCAATACCTTTTTGTTGCGC
The DNA here is from genome assembly GCA_023262495.1 of Bacteroidia bacterium. Taxonomy (GTDB): domain Bacteria; phylum Bacteroidota; class Bacteroidia; order UBA4408; family UBA4408; genus CAIKXD01. The sequence goes on from JALRAS010000029.1 coordinate 24,693, forward strand.
ATAAATGTATAATAATGCACCAAGTGAGAGAAAAAATACGTTCACCATTACCATCACTATGCTGAAACTTTCCATATTTTTTTGGGCATCGCCTAAACTTTTACACGATAGGTTTTTTTGCATCATGTTTTGATCCAAACCTGTCATGGCAATGGTAATAAATGCACCGCCTAAAAATTGTTTGAAGAAGTTACTTTTATTGAACCAATCAAAGTCAAACACCTGCGCATATTGGCTGCGTGTAACAGCACTCACCAAATCTACTGGGCCAATGTTCAAATCTTTTGCAATGAACACAATGGAGAAAATTACGCCCAACAATAAAAATCCACTTTGCAAGGTATCGGTCCAAACTAGGGTTTTGATGCCTCCTTTATAAGTGTATAATAGCATTAACGCAATAATTATTGCAACAGAGAGCGCGAAGGGAATTCCAAACGCATCAAACACAAATAGCTGAATGACCGAAGCAGCCAGGTATAGTCGGCCTGCTGCACCAAGCATGCGCGATAAAATGAAAAAAAATGCACCGGTTTTTTGAGACACTACGCCAAACCTTTCTAACAAATAAGTGTAAATTGAAACCAAATTCATTTTGTAATATATGGGTAACAATACCCTAGAAACCACAAAGTATCCTGCAAAATAGCCAAGCACCAATTGCAGATAATAAAAATTATTTTGTCCTACTTGCCCCGGTACCGATATAAATGTAACACCCGAAAGCGAATCACCTATCATACCGAATGCCACAGCAATCCAAGGTGAAACATGGTTTCCGGTAAAGTAGCTTTCGTTGGTTGCTTTCTTAGAGGTAAACCAAGCGATCAATAATAGCAATGAAAAATAAAGTCCTATGCAGGTAATGATAAACCAAGGTGACATAAATGATTGATTTTACGTGCAATTTTAGCTTGAATTCCACTTTGTTTACTGCTTAATGATTTTTTTTATCAACTAATTTGGTCTTATAAGAGCGCTTTTCTGTGTTAGTATCTTATTGTAAGATATTGATTTTTATATTTGAGCAATAAATTTTGCCTACTCAAGCTACAATTACTAAACCTATAATGTTTGATAACAAGTATTTTTTAGGGCTTTTCATGTTGATGATTGCTGCTTGTAATAGTAACGATAACAAGCTGTCAGAACAAACTGAAAAATCTATTACCAAAGATTCGAACATTTATACCATTGCCACTTATCAAGAGGAGCTAGACATCGAAGGGATCAATGATGCCAGAGTATCTGAGTCAAGATTTTACTCGGGTAAGAAATCGCTACATATCAAGCCGGAAACCGATTCTACATCGGGTTTTAGAATCCCTTTAAGTAATTTAACGAACTATCATTCTATTGATACATTGAGTATTGAGTTCGTCTACTATGTAAATATTGTAGTTAAAAATATCAAATTGGTTTGGAGCATTGATGATGGAAAAGGAAACATAATTGTGTTGAAAAGTTTGCCCATTCAGGCGAACGCAACCAAAACTTGGACCCGTTATCATCATGCGTTCAAAATTAATCATGAGCATCTCAATGCGGGATACTTTGTCAATATCTATTTACGCAATACCCAAAAAGAAGAGCTTTGGGTTGATGATTTTAAATGTACTTTTAAAGGATTAAAAAAAGAAGAACCAATTAATTTTTCTTCAGGTTCAAATTATTTTTTTGATTTAGAAAATATTTATTTAGGTATATTTTTTTACGCTTTTGCACTTTTTTCTTTTTGGGCTTCACT
>JALRAS010000029.1:26449-26689 GCA_023262495.1 Bacteroidia bacterium
AAATTCCGAACAGTTGCAACGGGCAGATCACATCAAAACGGCCGTTGCCCACTCAGGAAAGACAAGTTGCGATTTATCGAACGGACAAGAATACGGGTTTGGATTTAAAAAGAAGCTTTCTGATATCTGCAGCAATGTCATTTCTAAGCTGTCGGCTTCTGTTTGGATTTATCCCACACAAGAAAAGCATGACATTGTGCTCACCTTTTCTTGTGTTAATCAAAATAGTGGCGAAACTAA
>JALRAS010000002.1 GCA_023262495.1 Bacteroidia bacterium
ACCTCTTTCTTTTTCTTCCGGAGCATTGTCGATAGAAGAAAAGTCTCTTACTTCAGCAAGACCTTTATCTGCAAGAACAGATGTGATAGCTGCTGTTAAGGTTGTTTTACCATGATCAACGTGACCAATAGTACCGATGTTAACATGCGGTTTGGAGCGGTCGAATTTTTCTTTTGCCATTGCAATTATGAATTTAAGTTGTGTTTATTTATTTAGTTAATGAGAAATCTCAATTAATTTTTAATTTAATTTTTAAAGAAGTTGTGACAGTTCTTTAGAGCCGTTGGAGGGAATTGAACCCTCGACCTCTTCCTTACCAAGGAAGTGCTCTGCCACTGAGCTACAACGGCTGGTAAGAAATTAGCCGCAACTTTAAAAATTGGAGCGGAAGACCGGGCTCGAACCGGCCACCCTCAGCTTGGAAGGCTGACGCTCTACCAAATGAGCTACTTCCGCTTATAATTTTTGGTTAACAGCCGCCTGAGCAATTGTTAACCTGTGTCAATTGTAATTCGTAAATTTTCTGTGGGGAGTGATGGATTCGAACCATCGAAGTCGAAACAACAGATTTACAGTCTGTCCCATTTGGCCACTCTGGTAACTCCCCTCACTAATTTTTACAAATCAGTAATTTTTTCAAAGAACTTTTAGAGCCGATGGAGGGATTCGAACCCCCGACCAGCTGATTACAAATCAGCTGCTCTGGCCAACTGAGCTACATCGGCTTGATGTATCCTTAGTCTATCAAGGCTTAGCTTATAAAACAAAAGCAGCCCTTTTCAAAAAAGGACTGCAAATGTATAAATCAATTTTGTATTTACAAAACTTATTTTCGTTTTTTTCCTTAAAAAATAAGCCCTTCGCCAAAAAATCACATGCCCTTGGCTTTTTCTTTATGCTTTTTAAGCTGCTTGGCAAGTGCGCTAATCGATGTGTCTACGGCCTCTTCAAAGGTATGGCAGTTTCTTTTGGCAAACAAATCTTGCCCCGAAACATGAAGTTTAATTTCGGCCACTTTATTCTCGGCAGAGTCGGCCTTTTCAAGCTTCAAAAATACAGTGCCCTCTATAATCCCATCATGAAAATGATTCAATTTATCTACTTTTTCCTGGATAAACGATAAAAGTTTTTTGTCTGCATCGAAATGAATCGATTGAATTTGTACGTTCATAACTTGTTTCCTCCAATTTTTTAATGAATAATTTGTTTAATATGTTCAAATTGATTTACCGCTGTATAAGAAATATCTCAAATTTAAGCTTTAAAAAGGAATGACACAATAAATTTGGTTAATAATTTCTTAAAAATAATTTAATCAACAATAAAACAACTCATTTACAACTCATTAAAAATTTTTCAACATTTTAAAAATTTATTCTTTTGCTGCTTTGTGGCACCTTGTTGTAATTACTATGCAATAAATTGCCGAATTAAACTCAGCTTTAATTATAGGTTGATGTGTAAAGCGCTTAGCTATTTTAACTCCATTTCCGCATTAGAAAATGCGGAGTTACTGAAACAGCGAGATTCCCCTCATAAAGGCAACAGTGCGTTCCATTCGTTACTTCTTCTGATTAATTCGGGTTAAACAAATAAAGCAAGAGATTCGTTAACAGAAATATATTTAGTACTGTTGTATTCATTTTTAATTTGCAACTTTTCTTTAATATTAAGTTTCGTTTACATTAACACTATTATCTATGAGAAAACCTGAAGCCAGCGAACATCCACCATACTATACGTATTACATTAATTTGATTAATACTTTGGATGGATTGAAAACCCTTGAACATCAATTGATAGAACTACATCAGTTGATTGGCTCTATTCCTCTTGAACTAGAAGAATACCGCTATGCCGAAGGCAAGTGGACCATTAAGGAGGTATTAGGGCATATTTGCGATGTTGAGCGTATTTTTGGATACCGTGCCCTGTGCATTGCACGTGGTGATCAAACCCCCATTCCCGGATTTGATGAAAATTTGTATGCTGCTGCCGGACAATTTAATAGGAGAAGCTTATACGATTTATTACATGAGTTCAGCTTGAGCAGAGAATCAAATATAGCCTTGTTTAAAAGCTTTGACGAAGCAACTTTAAACTGCATGGGATCAGCTAATAATAATCGCATGAGTGTTAGAGCTATATTGTTTATGATTGCCGGACATGAAAAACATCACGTAAATGTTATTAAGGAAAGATACTTAACCCAAATTCCGCATTAGAACATGCGGAATCGCTGAAACAGCGCAGAATAGTAGCACAGCACTTTGATGCCCTCTACATGTTATAATGCTTGCATGCATATATTAAAAAGAAAAGGCGCCCGAAGAATTTCGAACGCCTTTTATCATTTATATGGTGTTGCTTAGTTTCTTCTATCGCCAAACAAACGGAGCAACATTAAAAACAAGTTGATAAAGTCGAGATACAACGTTAGGGCTCCAAGTATTGAAAGCTTTTTGGTATTTTCCTCACCATAGGTTGTTCCTTCGCCAATCATCTTTAATTTTTGAACATCATAGGCGGTTAATCCGGTAAAAACCGCAACACCTACATAACTAATAATATAGTTCAGTATATCACTTTTCATAAACATATTAACCAAAGTGGCAATTACGATACCAATCAAGCCCATCATCATAATTCTTCCGAATGATGTAAGATCTGTTTTAGTGGTGTAACCCACAACTGCCATTGTACCAAACATGCCTGCAGTGATGGCAAAGGTCATAAAAACCGAACTGAGAGTGTAAGCCAACAAAATGAAACTCATGCTGATGCCCACCAAGGCAGCATAGGTCATAAAAAGTATAATTAAGGTGGTATATGAAAGTCGGTTGAATGCAAAAGACATTAACAACACAAATCCAATGGGTGCGAGCATAACCACCCATCCCAAAATTGACATCTTTCCTTCTTCGGTTACCAACATGCGAAGCAACGATAAGTCGTTGGCAAACCACCAAGCTGCCACAGAGGTTACGATTAATGCCAAAAACATCCAAGAAAATACGTTTGACATAAATGTTCTTACGTTACTTGAAGCAACGGTATAACTTTGATTTCCGGATAAGTTAAACTGATTGTTTTCCATAGTTAAATAAATAGATTATTAATGCAAATGTATACAAATTAGAGTTTGTGTTACTTTTATTGAAAGATAATTAACAATTTATGTACCAAAAATGAAAGTATGACAAACTTTCACTTTTCATTACACTTGAGTTTTATTGAATTTCACCTAATGCTTTTTTATAGGTGCTTAGTACCCTTTCTCTTGCAAATTTGTGGTCAACAATAGGTTTAATATAGTTTAATTCATCAAACTCTGGTATCCAATGTTTGATGTATTTTAATTGCGGATCGAATTTTTTGGTTTGCTCATAAGGATTAAATACCCTAAAATAAGGTGCTGCATCGCACCCACTGCTAGCACTCCACTGCCATCCGCCATTATTGCTGCTAAGTTCAAAGTCGAGTAGTTTTTTAGCAAAATAGGCCTCACCCCAGCGCCAATCGATGAGCAGGTGTTTGGTTAGGAAGCTGGCTGTAATCATGCGCACCCGGTTGTGCATAAATCCGGTTCTATTTAACTCGCGCATGCCGGCATCAACAATAGGATAGCCGGTTTTTCCCTCACACCATAGTTTGAAGTGGGTTTCGTTGTTCGACCAAGGAATGCGGTCATAGGCAGGTTTGAAAGCCTTGTTCACTACATGCGGAAAATGATACAAAATCATCATGTAAAATTCACGCCAAATAAGCTCATTGAGCCACTTTTCGTTTAGCCACTGCGCTTGGGCCACCAAACTACGAATACTTACTGTTCCAAATCGTAAATGCACGCTGAGTCGACTTGTTCCCTTGATTGATGGAATATCTCGTTGTTCGCTGTAGTGTTGAATAACAGCCGGAATAATTTCACTCCCCGGAAAATCAATACTTGAAGGTAAAAATCCAATATCGGCAAGTGTTGGCAACGGAATTGTCGCGGTTTGAAAGAAGTTATTGTAATAATTTTGGGTGGGGTGCGGCATCAAATGATTGGTCGTTAATTTACTCTTCCATTTTTTCATATAGGGCGTAAACACCGTATAGGGCTTTAAATCATCTTTGGTCACCTCATCTTTTTCAAAAATAACCTGGTCTTTAAAGCTATGAAACGAAATGCCTTTAGAGCGGAGCAATTCGGCAATTTCATGGTCTCTCTTGTTGGCGTAGGGTTCATAATCATGGTTGGTGTAAACCGCCTTTATTGTATACTGTTGGGCGAGCGATTCAAATATTTCTTTGGGCTTGCCCAACTTAACCATGATGCTGCTTCCAAGCGCACTGAGCTGCTGTTGCAAAACAGTCAATTGATGATGAATAAAATGAACTCGGGCGTCCTGTTTATCATCGAGTTTATTTAAAATTTCTGAATCAAATAGAAAAATTGGAAGCACGTTCATGTTTTGCTTAAGCGCCTCATAGAGTCCGGCATTATCATCTAGTCTTAAGTCGCGTCTGAACCAAAACAAAACTATTGGGGTGTTACTATTCATGGTTTTAAAATATTTAGTTGAGCAATTTTCCGATTACGCTTTCAATTAAGTCTGATTTTGGTATCACCTTACTGTACTAATTTCAAGCAGTATTAGCATTAAACATTGCCTAATTAATTTTAAAAAATAGTTAGGCATTTTCATAAAACACCACTCGGTAAATTAAGTTTAAATAATACCCAAAGCAAACACCATGTAGTAGTCCAATCTAACCTATTAAATCTAGATTTTTTTGAATGGTTTTGCCGCCAAACAAGGGTCGGTAAATTGAGTTGACCCCTATTGTTTGATTCATTAATTCAAAGAAAATACTTCGCCTTCTTTGGCGAGATATGTTTGTGGAAAGGTTTGACGGGCTTCATGCAACAAGGGCTCTAAATCATGATAGCGTGCCGAAAAGTGCCCAATAAGCAGCTTCTGCACCTTACACTTTTCAGCCATTTCTGCTGCTTGTTTGGCCGTTGTATGATAGGTTTCTTTGGCCCTTTTAATCATGTCGTGCAAAAATGTAGCTTCATGATAAAGTAATTTTATACCCATCAGTTTTGCTGCATAACTTTCATCGTAAAGGGTATCTGAGCAGTAGGCATAAGACTGTGGCTCTTTTGGCGGATAAGTAAGTTCCTTACATGGAATTACTTTCCCTTGTTCGGTGATGTAATCGTTTCCTCTTTTGATGTTGGGTATATCTTGAGGTAAAATGTTATAGGCCTCAATTTTATCTTTACGTATTGATAGCATGGCGGGCTTTTCACGAAAAATAAAGCCGCAGCATGGAATGCGATGATTCAAAATGATTGTTTCAACCAATACCTTGTCATCTTCATAAATGATTTCGCTTTGGGCTTTATTTAGAAAATGATAAACAATGTTGAACTTGAGGTAGGTCTCGCTATGTTTGAATTGCACCTCTAGTATTTCCTTTAAGGGTTCGTGACAATAAAGATGCAGATCATTGCTGCGATTCATCAGGTGTAAACTCGATAAAAACCCGGGCAAACCAAGTATATGATCGCCATGTAAATGGCTGATAAAAATATGGTTTATTTTAGCGAATTTGATTTTGTATTTTCGCATTTGCATTTGAGCACCTTCGCCACAATCGACTAAAAAATAGCGATCGTAAATGGTTACCACTTGCGAGGATGGGTTCCTGTTGAGAGTTGGCGTAGCGGAGCTGCTGCCTAGTATGGTAATTTCGAACGACAAGTTATATTAATGTTTGTTTGTAAAGGTAAATGCCACAAGTTTACAAGCACATCCATTGGCAAATTGTTACCAACATTTACCGTGTTATCAACTGATATTTAATACCCTTTGTACTTAACACCATTGATATAAACTTGTTCTATCAAGTTGCTGCCAAAGGCATAAGGAATATAAGCCAAAGAAGGAATTTCCTTTGTAATGATAAAGTTTGCCTTTTTTCCGATTGCGATTGAGCCGTAATTTTCTGCAATGCCCATAGCAAATGCCCCGTTGAGCGTTGAAGCATTGATGGTTTGCTCAGGAGTTAGGCCATATTGAATGCATGCAATAGCGTTCATCAGATTCATATTCCCGCTGGGGCTGCTTCCCGGATTAAAATCACTGGCAATAGCTAATGGCAAACCTGCCGCAATCATTTTTTTTGCCGGAGGATAAGGTAAACTTAAAAAGAAGGCCGCACCGGGTAAAATAACAGGCATGGTATTACTTTGGAGTAGGGCTTCTATTTCGGCATCGCCCACATACTCTAAATGATCAACGCTAACTGCACCCACTTTAATACCTGCCAACACGCCACCTGAGTTGCTTAATTGCTCGGCATGCACTTTGGCTTGTAGGTTATATTTTTGGGCTGCATTTAAAATGGAAATTATTTCTTCGGGTGTAAAATAATTTCTTTCGCAAAATACATCGCAGTAATCAGCCAGTTGTTCCTGTGCAATGGCAGGGAGCATTTCATTGATGATAAGATCGATGTATGATTGTCTGTTTTCTTTATAGGCAGGAGGAATTGCATGTGCCCCTAAAAATGTGGCCTTAATGGGAATTGGAAGCGCTTGTTTGAGTTTTTTAATTACACGCAACATCTTAATTTCAGCGTCAAGACTAAGGCCATAACCACTTTTTATTTCGATGGCGCCCGTTCCCTGTGAGATCATTTCATTGATGCGCATCAAAGCACTTTGATACAGTTGCTCTTGGGTGGCAGCCTGCATTTTTTTTGCTGAATTAATAATACCGCCACCTCGGAGAGCAATTTCTTCATAACTTAACCCATTGATTCTGTCTACAAACTCTCCTTCTCTTGAGCCTGCAAAAACAATATGTGTGTGTGAGTCGCAATAGGTTGGCAACACAATTTTACCATCAGCATCAATTATCTCAAGGTTACTCCAGTCGCTTATTCCGGGCCAGTCTTCCATTGCTCCATAGCCCACAATGAGATCATTTTCAACAGCAAGCCACGCATCATACAGCGATGTTACAGTGGACATATCATTGCCTTTAATAAAAGAACAATCTGGTTCTCTAACCTGTGCCAACTGTTGAATATTTTTGATTAAAATTTTATGCATAACTTTACACTCATGAAAATAATTCTTTGGTCAAAGAAAATAGTTTTTTGCGTAATCTTATGCTTTTTGTGTAATTCTTTGTCTGCACAAATTACTTCAACCTGTATCGATAGTTTTAATATAAGACCGGGCACACCTTGTCCTCCGGAATTTGAGCCGGTTTGCGGGTGCGATAATAAAACATATCGCAACATATGCCGCGCTACAGCAGAAGGTGTGTTGTTTTATAATATGGGCAGTTGCGAGCCCTTGGCCATTGATATCAATCCTAATCCTGCCGAACAAACATTGTTTTTAAAAGCCGTGCTAAGAAATGCAGGCAGTCTTACCATTTTTATCACAGATGTAAATGGACAAGAATACTACAGAAGGTTTTTCAGTGGCATTACCACGCTTGATTTTCCTATTGAGGTTGGTCAGTTTAGAAACGGACTGTACTTTGTATTTGCAGTTGCAGGAGATACCATTGTTCACAAGAAGCTTATTAAATATAGCTTTTAGCTATTTTTTTTTTCGCTTCAAGCAATCTCCTTTTCAGTAATAAATTTTTCGGCTGCTTGTTGTTCAGCAATTTTTTTAGCGTTACCAATCCCTCTCGTTTGCTTAACATCATCCACATATAAATCAATGATATAATATCTGTTGAGGCCGTTTCCTTTCTCTTCAGCCACTTCATACCTAATCGTACGTTTTTCTCTTTGACTCCACTCTACCAATTTGCTTTTAAAATCATTATCGGTAATTAATATTTCATCAAGGTCGAGATGTAAATTGATGAGTTTTTGAATCACAAACTTGCGCGCTTCATGATACCCTTTATCTAAGTAAATGGCACCTATAAATGCTTCTAAAGCATCGCCTCCGGCTGATTTATATACTTGCGCATGATCTCTGTTAACTTCAATCATTTCAAACAGCCCTAATTTTCGTGAGAGGGAGTTCAAGTTGTTTCGGCTAACAATACGAGAGCGAATTTTAGTTAAAAAGCCCTCGTCTTTAAAAGGAAATTTACGGAATAAATAATGTGCAACAGCTGTTCCTAATACAGCATCTCCTAAAAACTCGAGTCGTTCGTTGCTATTGTCTGACCCGTGTTTATATGTTGTGGCAGCCGAACGATGCCTCAAACACTGCTTATAAAGCACAAGATTGAGGGGATAAAACCCAAGAATATTTTTGAGTGAAAGAAATAACTTTTTGTCGGGAGAAAAGTAATTCTTTAGGATTTTAAATAATTGGAGCAAAAGTAATCGGTTGTGTTTTTACACTTTTCTAAGTACCACCGATGCGTTGTGACCTCCGAAACCAAAGGTGTTGCTGATAGCGGCTTTCACCTCACGATGTTGAGCTTTGTTGAAGGTTAAATTCAAGCGCGTGTCAAACACCGGATCATCGGTAAAGTGATTGATGGTTGGCGGGATAATGTTGTTTTTTATGGCCAATGTAGTGGCAATGGCCTCAATAGCTCCGGCTGCGCCAAGCAGGTGGCCGGTCATCGATTTGGTAGAACTGATGTTGATGTTGAAGGCATGTTCACCAAATGCTTTTTCAATGGCTTTAATTTCTTGTGGATCGCCAATTGGTGTAGAAGTTCCATGAACGTTTACATAATCAATTTCATTGAATTGCATTTGCGCATCGCTCATCGCGTTTTTCATCACATTGTAAGCGCCTATTCCTTCGGGGTGTGGTGCTGTCATATGATAAGCATCGGCACTCATACCACCACCAACAACTTCGGCATAAATTTTTGCCCCTCTTTTAACGGCATGTTCGTACTCTTCCAAAATCAAACAACCTGCTCCCTCGCCCAGCACAAAACCGTCTCTGTCTAAATCGAAAGGACGTGACGCTGTTTGTGGAGAATCGTTTCTTGTACTAAGGGCCTGCAAAGCATTAAATCCACCAACACCAGCTTCGTTTACGGCAGCTTCTGAACCACCCGAAACTATAATGTCGGCTTTATTAAGTCTAATGTAATTAAAAGCATCTATCAAGGCATTGGTTGAAGAAGCGCAAGCAGATACAGTGGTGAAATTTGGACCGCGAAGGCCATATTTGATGGAGATGTGACCCGAAGCAATATCGGCAATCATTTTTGGAATGAAGAAGGGATTGAAACGGGGAGTTCCGTCACCTTTGGCAAAATCGAAACATTCGTCTTGGAATGTTTGCAAACCGCCAATGCCCGAACCCCAGATAACACCAGCCCTGTCGACATCAATTTTCGTAAGGTCGATGCCGGAATCTTTCATTGCCTCATCGGCAACTACCATCGCATAGTGGGTGAAAGGATCCATTTTTCGGGCTTCCTTTCTATCGAAAAAATTGAGGGGATCAAAACCCTTTACTTCACAAGCGAAGCGGGTTTTGAATTTGGTGGCATCAAAACGGGTAATTGGTGCAGCACCGCTAATACCGTTGATTAAACCGTTCCAGTAGTCATTAACATTATTACCAAGTGGAGTAAGAGCGCCAAGCCCTGTAATAACTACCCGTTTTAATACCATACAGATTTATCTTTTGAAGATTTTATTTTACGTTTGCTTCAATATAAGCAATTGCCTGGCCTACAGTACCAATGTTTTCGGCCTGATCATCAGGAATGGCAATATTAAATTCCTTTTCAAATTCCATGATAAGCTCAACAGTGTCAAGTGAATCTGCACCCAGGTCGTTGGTGAAACTCGCTTCTGAGGTCACTTCCTTTTCGTCAACACCTAACTTATCTACAATTATTGCTTTTACTTTGTTTGCAATTTCTGACATGATTAATATTTTTTGTTGTTAATAATTGGCAAAGAAAAAAATTAAATTAAAACAAACCAAATATGTTGAAAATTTGATTTTTAAAATAAGCACTTATTCGCTGATAAAATATTTTAATTGATTGATAATGAAACACAAAAGACCTCTAACGTGCTTTAAAAATAAATTTAGTCTTTAGGGCATGATTTACACCTTTTACTATGCTTATAGCTTTTGCAACACTTTTTCTTCTTTTTTGTCTCTGTATCGAGCATGTTTAACAAAGACTTGATGGGACAAGGCGTATGTTTTTGATTTTGCATGTTGCAAAAATACATTGCCGTTTGTCTATCGTTCAATACCTTGATTATGGTATAATGCCTCTCATTTTTTTAATCCCGAAATTATATGAAAGCCCAAGTGTAAACGAAGAAAGGGATATGTTTTGTGCCGGATCGGTAAGATAGCTATTTAGTGCAGCGGTATAACGCGCTTCTAAAAAAGTGTTTTTATGAATTTCGTAACTGAGTCTGCACATGTATCCATAATTGAATTGCGTAAATGCGGTTGTTTCGGTTGATTCGGTGGTGAGTGTTTGTCCATAGCCCGGAAAAGAGGAAGAAATAAGGTTATTGAATATTACCGCGACAAAACCAAGTGAATCGATGGTTGGCTTAATTAAATCAAGGAGAGGTATACGCTGATCGAGTTGCTCCTTGCTGTATGCCCTCATCACAAATCCGATGTATGGCCCTGCTGTAATTTTAAACTTGTATAGGTTAACTTCAGCCAAGAGCGGAATTTCCAAATAGGTAAGTCGATGATATCCTTTATAACTGGAATATACACCGTCATCAACAGCACCTTGAATGGGATTAAATAAACTAGGATCAATAGCTGTGCCCAACAGGCCCGATAACAGATTAAAGAGCGAATCCCTTGTTTCAAAACTGTAAGATTTGCCTTTTTGTGTAAATAATAACTCTGTTTTTAAGGCAAATGTTTTATTTAATTTGAATGTGGCTGATACACCGGCATCAAAACCTAATTTAAAGTTATTTTGTATTTGATTTTCAAAGTCGGGCATTAAGCTGCCTCCTGCACGCACCCCAACAGACCATCGGGTATAATCCTTGTTGGAAGTTCCTTGTGCGAACGATAGTGATAGTGACGTAAAAAACCAAAGAAAAATTATCGCCTTTCTCATTGTATCTATTTTTAATACAAAGATGCAAATCAAATTGAAAATTAACACATTAATTACTTATAATCTGAAATATCGCTGCAATTACATCGTATGAAGGTACGGAATAAAATAGGTAAAGTGATTGGTATTGTTTTATTTCTGCCGCGTGATGGTTTGATGAGATTGATGTAAGTTAAACTTTGCTGTGGTTTGTTTGTTCTAATTACTGATTTCAGCAAGTGAATGCATCCTATGTTTCAATTCTTATACCATATAATTTTTATTTTAGCCATGAACAGCAGTCAAACCATTTATCAATTTAAGGTGAAAGACCTTGCCGGAGAAGCTGTTGATTTAGGCAGGTATAAGGGCAAAGTATTGTTGATTGTAAATACCGCTAGTGAGTGCGGCTTTACGGGGCAGTATGCCGAGTTGGAGCAGCTTTATCAAACCTACAAGGATCAAGGATTTTATGTGTTGGCTTTCCCGAGCAATGATTTTGGTGGGCAGGAACCACTTAATGGCAAGGATATTCAAACTTTTTGTTCAAAAAACTACCACACCACTTTCCCGGTTTTTGATAAGATTCATGTGAAAGGCAACGCTGTTGATCCTCTTTTTCAGTACCTCAGCAATAAATCACTCAATGGCAAGGTTGACATTGCGCCAAAGTGGAACTTCCACAAATACCTGATAGATAGAAACGGAAAGGTTATCGACTACTATTTCAGCACTACTTCGCCAACAAGTGGAAAAGTTAAAAAGGCAATTGAGACTTTGTTGAAGAAATAGCTCATATTGTTTTTTTTACCAACTTTGGAGAATGAAAAAATTTGTTCTTCTATCCCTTGCTTGTATGTTGCAAGTTGCCGCGCTAAAGGCACAAGGCACTTTCACCGGTAAACCGCAATATGACATAGTTACCATCCAAAACAACGATACTGTTGGTACTATTCGTGTTGAGCTTTTCCCAAATATTGCCCCCTTGCATGTAGCCAATTTTGACAGTTTGGTAAATGTTCATTTTTATGACAGTACCGCTTTTCACCGAGTAGTTCCTGGTTTTATGATTCAAGGAGGAGACCCCAACTCGCGCAGCGGACCAATTGCTACTTGGGGATTTGGCGATCCTTCGCAGCCCACGGTAAATGCAGAATTCAGTGCAGCGCGACACCTACGTGGCATTTTATCTGCCGCTCGCGATGCCGATACGAACAGTGCCAATTCTCAGTTTTTTATTTGTGTTGCGGCTGCCGCCTGGCTTAATGGGGAATATAGTGTGTATGGCAGAGTAGTTTCAGGAATGAATTTTGCCGATAGCATTGTGCTTTCTCCAAGAGATGCCAACGACAATCCTTTACAAAAAATAGAAATGTTTATTACCTATGTTGGAAGTAACGATACAGTTCCTCAAAAACCCGTGCTGAACAGCCCTCCCGATGAGTCTTTTTCGGCTGCTACAAGCAGGTTATTGAAATGGAACGCCCAACCCGATGGCATTATATATACCGTGCAAGTGGCCACCGACAGTATATTTACCAATATTGTAAAGCAAGTAAATGTAGGAAATACGCAATACAGTGCAAGCGGTTTAACCCCTTTAACCAAATACTATTGGCGTGTAAAAACCAATAATGGCGGTCATTTTAGCGATTTCTCTGATGTGCGCACATTTTATGTATCGGCAGTTGGTATTGATGAATTGAGCACGCAAAAAAAAGCAATCGTTGTTTCGCCCAACCCGGGTAGTGGAATTTTTAAGTTTGAGCACTTGCAAGTTGGGGAGCACTTGGTGATTTATGATCTTTCGGGGAAAGTGGTAAGCAAGTTAGTTTCCGAAGGTACCACTACCCTTGTTAACATGAGTGCAATGCCCAAAGGCAGCTATTTATATCAAACCACTTATAACGGGAAGCCGGCAAGCGAAGGGGTTTTTGTGATTGGGGAGTGAGGGGAAATAAGGTATATGCTAACCTCTATCGGGGCTAAGTAGATAATACGGCCTTCCTATTTAAAATCTTTTTTTTTGCATAGACAAGCATACTGGTAGCGTTTAGATTGCTCGTAAAGGCAAAGTGCAACTTGGTGTTTTATAATTGTTAGAGTTGCGCTGGGCTTTATCGCATTGAAGAGTATTTTAACAACATCTGTTATATTATTTTTGAAGCAATAAATTGAGCATACTACATTCAAAACAAGGCATGGCCGGGTTTCAGATTGTTTGCGGAGACTGAGGGATTACTCCGGTAAGTGATCCCTGACGGGGGGAGGCAACAGTTTAACCGAATGAAGGCACTGTGTGCCTATCAATTTTTATTTGCGAGATTTCGCTCAAGCCTGCTTGGCTTATCCCACAAATAAAAATTGCCCCTTACGGGGCATTCGGTTTTACTGGCGGAGACTGAGGGATTCGAACCCTCGATACACTTGCGCGTATACAAACTTTCCAGGCTTGCTCGTTCGACCACTCTGACAAGTCTCCGTTAAAATAGGAGCACAAAGTTAGTAAATTAATCTATTTGTTGAGTCATGTGCTCTTTTTCGCGTTTTCTAATCGCCACAAAAAGTATGGAAACCATAAGCAAACTTACCGGCACATAAATCACTCCATGAGCGCCCACGCCTACAGTTTCGAGCTCCTGCGAAACATTGTTGCCTTGTACCATGTAAGCAATTAACACTGCGCCTGCATTATTCACAAAATGCCCTATCACAGGCAACCAAATACTACCACTCCACCACAACATATATCCAAAAGCAGCGCCCATAAACATGCGCGGAAAAAAACCTAGAAACTGCATATGCAGTGCACTAAACAAGATTGCCGAAAGCCATATCCCTAGATGTGGATTTTTTGTGAGCTTTTGCAGTAATGGCTGCAATGCTCCTCTAAATAACAATTCTTCGCCAACAGCCGGAATAAAGCCAATCATGAGTAAATTCACCAACAAGTCGGATGAGCTGTTCATCTTTAAAAATATTTCGGTAATGCGCTCCGCATCCTGCTCTGCTTGATGCATCCATTGGGGGGCAGGCATGTGATTGTTCATTTCTGCCATCCAGTTGATGAGTGGCTGAGCTCCCAACATAAGCAGCGCCACACAAAATGCTGAATACAAAAGTGGTTTTTTATTTAACGACAAATAAGACATTGGGCTGGCACTTTCAAGCCGTGCAAATACCAAAGCCGGAACAATAAATATTCCAAAAGCTTGCATCACCTGCATGAGCTTGAGCGCAGGCACTACATCAGGTTGATTGGTTTGTGTAAGAATTGCCGGATTCGACAGTACGGGCAAATGAAATACTACGCTCACCAACACAATGGAAAGAACCGAAAATATGCCCAATGAAAGCAATGCCAATCCTAATAGCACCATTACTTTTCCTGCTGTAGACTGATGTTGTAAAAAGGTTGGTTGTGAGGTCATGCTATTTTGATATTTTGACTGAAAAAAGTGGCAGCAATTGCTTACTTTTGCGCAAAAATAGAAATTACTTTGGTTAAAATCGGAAATATTGAGTTGGGTGATTTTCCCCTGTTGCTAGCGCCAATGGAAGATGTGAGCGATCCGCCATTTAGAGCAGTTTGTAAGCAAAACGGAGCCGATTTAATGTATACTGAATTTATTTCTTCCGAAGGTCTTATCAGAAGCGCTGCGAAGAGCATGCAAAAGCTCGATATTTTTGACTATGAGCGACCAATTGGTATTCAAATTTTTGGTGGTGATATCGACAGCATGCGCGAATCAGCCATTATTTCGGCTAGCGTTGGTCCCGATTTGGTTGATATTAATTACGGCTGCCCTGTAAAAAATGTGGCTTGCAGAGGTGCCGGTGCTGCAATGTTGCGCGATGTGCCCAAAATGGTTGCCATTACGGCCGAAATTGTAAAGGCAGTTAACATTCCGGTAACCGTAAAAACAAGATTGGGTTGGGATGAAAACACTAAAAATGTACCTGAGGTAGCAGAGCGTTTACAAGATATTGGCATCAAAGCGCTATCTGTGCATGGGCGCACAAGGGTGCAAATGTATAAAGGAGAAGCCGACTGGACATTGATCAGGGAAATCAAGGAAAATCCGCGCATCACTATCCCAATCTTTGGGAATGGCGATGTTGACAGCCCTGAAAAAGCACTGCACATGAAAAATACGTATGGTGTTGATGGCATCATGATAGGTCGTGCCTCTATAGGTTATCCTTGGATTTTTAATGAGGTAAAACACTTTTTAAAAACAGGTACTCATTTGCCTAAGCCAACGGTGGCAGAGCGTGTAGAAGTATGCAGAAAACATCTTGAATTTTCAATCAGATGGAAAAAACAGGTGTTGGGTATTTTAGAAATGCGCAGGCATTATGCCAACTATTTTAAGGGTTTTCACGACTTTAAACCCTATCGTATGCGCCTTGTTACAACAAGCAATATTGATGAAATTTATCATACCTTAGAAGAAATAAAAAACAATTACAGCGGGGCTGAAAATCCTGCCTTGCTAACCACTTAAAAATATAATTATATGAAATTTGGAGTAGTGATTTTCCCGGGTTCAAACTGCGATGCTGACATGATTTATGTGTTGCAAAACATCATGAAGCAGGAAGTAGTATCATTGTGGCACAAGGATACAGATTTGAAAGGATGCGACTTTATTGTGCTGCCCGGTGGTTTTTCGTTTGGCGACTACTTGCGCTCCGGTGCTATTGCACGCTTTTCTCCCATCATGGAAAAGGTAATTGCCTTTGCTCATAAGGGTGGTTATGTATTTGGGGTATGCAATGGTTTTCAAATTTTGTGCGAAGCGGGATTGGTGCCGGGTGCACTGCTGCACAATAATAATCAGCGCTTCAACTGCAAAAATGTTTACATCAAAGCTGCCCAAAACAATACGCTTATCACGCAAGCTTGCCCTACTGATAAGGCATTAAAAATTCCTATCGCCCATGGCGAGGGTCGATATTTTACAGATGAGAAAACACTGGCACAAATGAAAGCAAACGGACAAATTTTGTTCAACTATTGTGATGCCGATGGTCACCTTGCTGAACATGCCAATCCAAATGGTTCTCTGGAAAATATTGCCGGTGTTTGTAATGCACAAAAAAATGTTTTTGGGATGATGCCACATCCTGAAAGGGCCGCTGACGCACACTTGGGAAATACTGACGGATTGTATATTTTTGAATCTATCTTAAAGCTTGTAACCGCCTAAACAAGGGCTTCCCCACTCAAATAGATGTTACAATAGCCATAATGTGGTCAAAGTTGAACTTATTGGCAACTTGAGGATTGTGCTTAAACACAATTTTGGCATCCTGATGCAGTCGTATTAAACAATTCAAGATGAGCTCATCGGCTTGTTTTTTGGCGCTAAACTCTTATTAGGTTGCATTTCTTTTTTTATCTCCTATGTTGCTCAAGCAGACTTATGGACTTATTTATAATAGGTTGTGGTATTAGGGTTAATCCCAAATTAATCAATATAAGTTAGGAATGTAACGGACTAGTGATTTTATGAGGGCAATCCCGCTTAGCAGGTGTTTTCAATCTATTGGTTCAATGGATTGAATTACAGTTGTTTCAGCTATTCCGCTTATACTAATGCGGAATTCTGGTTAATTGAGGTTAACCTCAGCGTATTGCGAATCACGTAAAAATGTATTATGTTTGACTTGTATGAATGCTTTTTCCTCCGCCACACTTACATCAAAAGAACAAAAACTATCGCGCAGTGAAACATCTGTAATCAAGTGTTTATTGTACTTTGATGTATTTCAATATCCGCTCACAGCAGCAGAGATTTTACGTTTTAATCATGGTATTCGCCACAAGGAAGAGTTGACACAAGTAATCAGTTCTTTACAAGAAAAAAAATTAATTCAAGAGCGAGAGGCGCATTATTTCATTTATGCATCTGAACACATTTTAGACAGGCGTAAAAAAGGAAATGCCATGGCTGCGGCAATCATGCCAAAGGCAATACGATACGGAAAATTTATTGCAAAATTTCCATTTGTTGAAACCGTTTGCATATCGGGCGGACTATCTAAAAATTATTTTGACGAGCAGGGCGATGTTGATTTTTTTATCATTACTAAACCTCATCGATTGTGGCTCTGCAGAAGTATTTTGGTTGGATTTAAAAAAATATTTTTGCTCAACTCCAGAAAGTATTTTTGCGTGAATTACTTTGTTGACAGCAACAACTTGAGCATTCCTGACCAAAATATTTTTACCGCAACTGAAATTGCAACACTTATTCCCATACACAATAATTGGGGATACCACCGATTTATGCAGGAAAATAATTGGATTGCTGCGCTTCTGCCTAATGCAAGCATAACAAATGTAAGCCCAACATCTCAGAGCCAAACAAACATTTTTAAACAAGCAGGAGAATGGCTTTTTAGAGGAAAATTAGGGCATTTTGCCGATCAACAACTGTTTACATTAACGCTTAAAGTGTGGCAAAAAAAATTCAAACATTTTAGTAAAGATGATTTTGATTTACAAATGCGCTCACGCAAAAATGTAAGCAAACACCACCCGGGAGGATTTCAGGAAAAAGTGCTAAACAGGTTATCGGCCGCACAAGAAAAATTTTGTAACACGCATCAGATAACATTTTCCGATTGATGAAGGTACTGTTTACACATTCTTATTTTTTGCGTTTTGATGCCAAGCAGTGGGAATTGCAGCAGCCCTACGCTCCTTTAGGCACCATGTATGCCGCAGCTGTATTACGCAGGGCGGGTTTTGAGGTGCAATTGCATGATGTGATGTTTGCTCAAACTGCTTCAGAGATACTAGAACCCCTGCAAACACATCGTCCCAATTGGTTGGTTATTTATGACGATGGTTTTAACTACCTCACCAAAATGTGCCTAACCAACATGCGCGAAGCAGCATTTGAGATGATTCAAATTGCTAAGAGGGAAGGCTGCAAAGTTGCTGTATCAAGCTCTGACAGTACCGATCATTATGCCTCCTATTTGCAAAAAGGTGCGGATGCTATTTTATTGGGCGAGGCAGAAGAAACCTTAGAAGAGCTTATGAGTAAAGATGCCTCAGGTGCCGATTGGACAGACATTAAGGGCATTGCTTGCATGATGAATGAGGTGCCTGTGTGCAACCCTCG
The DNA here is from genome assembly GCA_023262495.1 of Bacteroidia bacterium. Lineage (GTDB taxonomy): Bacteria > Bacteroidota > Bacteroidia > UBA4408 > UBA4408 > CAIKXD01. The sequence continues at coordinate 18,185 of JALRAS010000002.1, forward strand.
TAGGCCCGTAATAAAACAATTAGATGACATTCCTTTTCCTGCTTGGGACCTTGTTGATATTGATTCATATAAAAAACGTTGGATACAATCGAGTGGATATTTTTCAATCAACATGGGCACTACAAGAGGCTGCCCGTACAAGTGCAATTGGTGCGCCAAACCTATTTACGGAAACCGCTACAATAGCCGTTCGCCCGAAAATGCAGTAACCGAAATAAAAATGTTGTATGAAAAATATCGGTTTGATCATATATGGTTTTGCGATGATATTTTTGGGTTAAAGCCCGGATGGGTGCAAGCATTTGCCGATTTGATAGAAAAAGAGAAACTACATTTCAATTTTAAAATTCAGTCGAGGGTAGACCTTTTACTTGAAGATGAACAAATCGCTCATCTTGCTCGAGCAGGATGTAATAATGTATGGGTGGGCGCAGAAAGCGGTTCGCAGAAGATACTTGATGCGATGGATAAAGGCACCAAAGTAGAACAAATTTATACAGCCACACGTTTATTAAAGAAAAATGGGATTAAGCCGGCCTTCTTTATTCAGTTTGGCTATCCCGGAGAAAACATGAAAGATATTGAGCAAACAATGCGCATGATTAATGATTTGCTTCCGGAAGATATTGGGGTATCGGTTTCTTACCCGCTGCCCGGTACCAAGTTTTATGAGCAGGTAAAGCATGAGCTCAGTGGTAAGGCCAATTGGTCAGATTCAGATGATTTGGCATTGATGTTTAAACATACCTATTCGGCACAATTTTACAGGCAACTTCACCGTTATGTGCACAAAAATTACAGAAAGCAACAGGCACTTAAAACCTTTAAAGATCTATTAAAATTGCAAAAAAAATACAATTTTGGTACTTTGAAGCGTGCTTTGTCGTATATATGGTATGTACCTGCCAGTATGATTGAAAAACAAAAACTAAAACAACTGCACCATGAATAATACCAAAGAAGCATTTAATAGGGCTGCCGTTGATTATGATATTAGTTTTACCAACACACCCATCGGCAATATGCAAAGACAGCGTGTTTGGAATTACCTTGAACAAATTTTAAAAACCCGAAAGGCCGATGTGCTTGAAATTAATTGTGGTACAGGAGAAGATGCGCTTTGGCTATCGAAACATTGCTATAGCATAACCGCAACAGACTTGGCAGGAAGTATGATAACGGTTGCCGAAAGTAAAAAAATTATTGCGGGAGTTCAGAATGTTTCGTTTAAAGCAGTTGATTTCTTTAACCTACATAAAACATTAGCCCCTCAACAATACGATTTTATTTTCAGCAACTTTGGCGGACTTAATTGCGCCAACGAGCCCGAGTTGGAGCTATTGACCAAGGATTTCGCAAAGCTGCTCTATCCGGGAGGAAAAATAGTAATGGTAGTTATGGGAAAGTATTGCTTGTGGGAAACACTTTACTTTATGATGAAGTTTAAGTTTGGAAAAGCATTGCGCAGGTGGGATAACAAGGGTGTTCATACCATTATTGAAGATGAAGAGTTTGAAACATGGTATTACAGCATTGGTAGTTTGAAAAAAATATTTGCTCCTTATTTCACACTCACAGATGTGAAACCTATTGCCTTTGCTGTTCCTCCGTCATACATGCAGCCATTTTTTAATAGAAAACCCAATTGGCTCGCTCGATTGAATAAATGGGATGGTTTTTTTTCAAATTGGCGCTTGTTAGCCAATTTCAGCGATCATTTGGTGTTGACTTTTGAATTGAAAAATCCGGTGGATTGAGCGCATGGCAAATCAACACAAAGTAGTATTTACACATGGTTATTTTTTACATGAAGACCCAAAAGAAAGGGTAATCATGAGACCTTACCCACCATTGGGTATTTTATATTTGAGTGCCTATTTAGAGCAAAACGGCATTGATAACGAGGTGTTTGATGCTACCTTTTCAACCCCTGAATTATTGAAAGCTTATTTGCTTGAAAACAAGCCCGGTATTATTGGTATTTACACCAACTTAATGACTAAGATTAATGTTTTAAAAATTATTGATATAGTCAAATATGAGCCAACATTAAAGCATACCAAAGTGATTTTGGGTGGTCCGGAAGTACGCAATCATGCCGAAAACTTTTTGAGGTATGGTGCCGATGTGATTGTTTTGGGAGAAGGAGAGGAAACCATGCTTGAACTTGTTAATCATTTCATTCAGGGTTCAAACGAAGGTCTTTTAAGCATTAAAAGTATTGCTTTTATGAACGAGCAAAATCAGCTGCAACTTACCGAAAGTAGACCCCTGCTCAAGCAAATTGATTTGCTTCCTATGCCCAACCGCAAAAAAATAAATATGCAACTGTACTTTGATGCGTGGAAGAAATATCATGGACAGAGTGTGGTTTCGGTAAGCACAATGCGCGGTTGTCCATATACTTGTAAATGGTGCAGCAGGGCTGTTTATGGTCAAAGTTATCGCAGAAAAAGTGCTAAGTTGGTAGTTGATGAAATGGAGTATTTAAAAAACACTTACCAAGCAGATGCTATTTGGTTTGTTGATGATGTGTTTACAGTAAGCTTCAAGTGGTTAAAGGAGTTTGCCGATGAGGTTGCTGCCAGAAAATTGGTTTTCCCCTATGAAATCATTACAAGGGCCGATCGAATGAATGAGGAGGTCATTGATTTATTGAAAGCCAGCGGTTGCTTCCGCGTATGGATTGGTGCCGAAAGTGGCTCTCAAAAAATAATTGATGCCATGGACAGACGTGTGGATGTAACTGTTGTGCGCAACATGATTCAGCTCTCACAACAAAAAGGGATTCAGGCGGGCACTTTTATCATGTTGGGTTATCCGGGTGAAACTACGGCAGATATCAATGAAACAATCCATCATTTAAAGGTTTCCAATCCTGATTTGTACACCATTACCATTGCCTACCCAATTAAGGGAACCCCTCTTTACCAAGAGGTTGAAGCTGATTTTACAGTTTTTCCTGAGTGGGATAAGGGCACCGACCGCGATATTGACTTTAAGCGCACCTATAACAAAAAGTTTTATGAATATGCCGTGAGATTGGTATATAATGAGGTGCGTTACCACAAAGAAAAACTGAAGGCTAACACCAATTATTTGTTGCTTCCTTATTTAAAAGCCAAAAGCATCGCGGCTAGAGGGGCTATGTTGTATGAACGGTTAAAATCATGAAAGAAATTTCTTTCCCAAAGCTGATTATCGCCACACTGGCAGTTACTTCGTTGGTGTTTTTTCTTAGCTTTAAATGGGTGAATAATCAGTGGCGCTATAATATTGCTGGTGATGGAAAAGGTTATTACATCTATTTACCGGCAGCATTTATCTATCATGATTTCAGTTATGAATTTACTAAACAAACAGAGTTGCAACATTATTCAGGGGATATACAACCCCCGGTAGCAACACTCTCCAACGGTGAAAAGCTCAACAAATATTTCGTTGGAGAAGCCATGTTGTTATTGCCATTTTTTTTGATTGCCTACTTGTTTTCTAATATATGTGGCGCAGCAGTTGATGGATACGGTTTTGTTTTTCAGGCAATGGTAAGTGTGGCTGCTCTTTTCTATGCGCTTGCCGGACTTTGGCAAATGAAACGATTGCTCCAGCGTTTTCTAGTATCAGAAAATATTATTGCGTTGGTTCTGCTGCTGCTGTTTGCCGGCACAAATTTACTTCATTACACACTGATGGAACCATCCATGTCGCACGTGTACTCATTCTTTGCCATTACAAGCTTTTTGGCTGTTACCGGTGATTATTGCATTCACAAAAAAGCTATACAGTTGTTTACTATGGCAAGTTTGTTGGGCATTATTTGTTTGATACGACCGGTGAATGTGCTTATTGTGCTTACAGTACCTTTTATTGGGTTCATGTTGAATAAACAAGTGTTGTCTCCTTTTAGTAAACAGTCCCTTACCTATGTTGTAGCTGCCTGTGTGTTTTTATGCATTGTTTTTATTCAATTATTGATGTATAAGTTACAGGTTGGCGAATGGTTGGTTTGGGCTTATGTTGATGAGGGCTTCAATTTTCGAAACCCTCACTTTTTTGATTTTTTATGCTCTTTTAGAAAGGGTTGGTTGGTTTATACGCCTGTATGTGCGGTGTCACTGTTGGCAGCATTTTATGTTTGGAGAAAAAATATAATGCTCTTGAGTGCCTTTTTTATTCCGCTTGTAGTGATTATTTATGTATTATCTAGTTGGCACGATTGGGCATACGGAGCAAGCTTGGGCAGCAGACCAATGGTAGATTTTAGTGGCTATGCAATCATACCGTTAGCCTTGTGCTTCAATCAAATTAAGAGTTACACATACAAACTTTTGTTGGTATTTTTGGTGTGGTGTATGTTGTTGCTCAACATCATTCAAACCTATCAAATCAACAAGTATATTTTGCTTTGGGATGAAATGACATTTGATGCTTACAAAGCTTCGTTTTTAAAAACACATGAGCGTTATGTACACATGCTCGATTAATGCATTTGAAATGGAAGATTAATTATTTCTTATCTTCGAACTGATTTAACTATTTTCGACATCATATATAGCTAATAGGGCCTATGAAGAAATTTTTTCAGTTGTGTTTTTTGTTGCTGATTAGCTTTCAGGTATACGGCCAAAAGCTAAAAACACTGATTGCAGAAGGCAATAAGGCCATGGAAGATAAGGAATATTATCTGGCCGAAAACTATTTTAAAAAAGCCATAGCCACCGACTCCAATAGCATTGCCTTACAATACCTGTATGCAGAGGCCTGCAGACTCGATTTAAATTACACCGTTGCAGAGCGCTGGTATAACAAGGTGTATAAAAAAGACAATGGAAAGTTATATCCCGATGCCTTACTGTACTTAGCCATATGTAAAAAAAGCAACGGCAAATACAAGGATGCCATTAAAATGTTTGACAAATACGCCAAAAGAAACACTAAAAAACATCCCGAAAAATCAGCTGTTGCAGCGCAGGAGTCAAAAAATTGCAGCTATGCCTTGATGCTGATGAAAAACCCAATGTCCATACAAGTGAATCATATCGACAGCATGGTAAACAGCAAAGGCGGGGAGTATGCTCCTTTTGAAAAAGACAGTGTGCTTTACTTTACAGGAATTAAAACTGCGGGAAATAAAATTGATAGCAGAATTTATTACTCAAAGGTTAGCGGTTACCGATTCAGCAAATTGGTTGAGCTCGACTCACTATTACGCAAAGAGGGCGTAACAATGAGCAATGTGGTACTTACGCCTGACGGAAAACAACTGTATTGTACCCGCTGCGAATCGAATACTGACACCAAAAATAATTGTGGCATCTATTCATACCGCTTGGTTGAGGGTAAGTATACCGCGGCAACGCCACTACCTGCTGAAATTAACCAAGCGGGCACGCTAAACACACATCCCTCCTTGCATATCGTTAACGGCAATACAATCCTCTATTTTTCGAGCAACCGTAAAGGTGGAGAAGGGGGCATGGATATTTGGTACAGCAAACAAAATAAAGATGGCAGTTGGCAAACACCTGTAAATGCGGGAAAACAGGTAAACAGCCCCGAGGACGAAATCACTCCGTTTTTCTGTAACCCCTGTCAAATATTGTATTTCAGCAGTACTTTTCATCAAGGAATGGGAGGTTTTGATATTTTTAAATCGCGTTGGCAAAACGGACAATTCTCCTCTCCTGAAAATGCAGGATACCCAATTAACAGTCCACAAAACGACATGTATTTTAAATACAACGACAAGCGCAGCAAGGCCTATTTTATTTCTAACCGAGAAGGTTCCTATTATGAAAAATATGAAACTTGTTGTAATGATATTTATTATATCAACCTCCCACAAGTTACCGACAGCATAGTTACCGAAGAGCCCCAAAAAGACACTGTTTTTATGGCAAAATCGCGGTTACAAACATTGGTACCGCTTACCTTATATTTTAACAACGATGAGCCCGATAGTAAAACATTGAACACCACTACCAAGAAAACATATACCGAAACAGTGAACAGTTATTTGGCGCTTAAGAATAATTACTTAAAGGCCTATGCCAAAGGGCTTGATGAAGAGCGTAAAGAAATAGCGATGAATGAAATGAATGATTTTTTTGAAGACTCGGTTCGCGCCTCTTACGAGGAACTTGAACAATTTGCCTCGCTCATGCTGTTTGTATTGAAACAAGGAGAAAAAGTAAGTTTAACCTTGAAAGGGTATTGCAGTCCGCTCGCTTCCACCTCATACAACGTAAATTTGGCCAAGAGGCGTCTTTCGAGTCTTGTCAACTATTTTAATACCTATGGCAATGGCGCTTTGAAGCCTTATTTAGAGGATGAAAGTAAGGTAAAAATAAACATTGAGGAGATAGGAGAATTAAAAGCATCGCCATTGGTAAGCGACAACCCCAACGATGCCACCAATGCAGTATACAGCCGCGCTGCAGCGCTCGAAAGAAAAATACAAATTATTGCTGTTTCTACTAAGGCGGAGTGAATTATGGCAATTGTTTTACGATTGATAAAATAACAAAAGGGCGCATTGTAAACAATGTGCCCTCTATTAAATCTTAATCTTAATTTATAATCTTACTCTTATTTTCTTTTAGCCTTTACTTTAATCGTTTGCGTAGTTACAATTCCTCCCGTTAAACCACTGATTAAAAAATCACCCAGATTAAACCTAGTAATTACCTCACAATTTCCATCACCTGGAGTATTCACACTTGCTCTGCCTAGTGGCATAATTCCCCAAAACAACCAAATTTGCTTTCCTTTTCCATAGGTGTATTCATTTCCCTGTGTCTCTCTATATGCTCCAACGCTAGTTTTAGTAGTCATACATGATGTTAATGATGAAGCCACAAACAAGGTTAAGCAACCTGCTAAAAATAAAGTTTTAAATTTTTTCATAGTTTTTTTTATTACTTCTCCTACTCTTTTGGATTTTCAGTTTCTCCCTGTTTTTAATGTGGTTTTCTTGACTCCACATGTATGTTTTAGTTAATGATAAGAACAGCACCGCCTAGTTTTTAATACAACTAATTTAGGTTGGATTATTTCAAGCTTTAATTATGTCAATTTTCTTTCACTGCTCATTGGCTTATTTGGTTCCAACCCAAATCACGTTCAGATGTGAAAAGTTACCCTTGGCTGAAATTTATTTCGTGCAAACATATAATATTTTTCTTTTAAATGAGAAATTTTAAAGAATTATTTTTCTTGTTTTAATGCCGTACTTTGTAGATAAATGAAGCACAAAGGCAAAATAGTTGAAAAGGCCGTTAGGGAAAGCGGAATCTCTATCACTAAGATTTGTAAAAAGCTTGGCAAAACCACCAGGTGGATGTACTATACCTTCGAGAATCCTGATGTGCCGCTTGATCATATCTTTCAAATAGGAAAAGTTATCAATCACGACTTTTCGGGCGACCTAACTGAAATCAATACTTTTTTTGAGAGAAAAATGAACACACCTAGCTTTAGTCCACAAGTGACCTTTTTCAAGTTGGAAAAGAATGCTGATTATTGGAAAGACAAATACCTTGATTTGCTCGAAAAATACAACACCTTGCTCACCGAGAAATTAGAGGGGAAAAGCTAAACATACGTGTAGTAAGTTGCCACACGATTATCATCACATTGGTTTTACAAACCGCTGACGATGGATAAAATAACTAGGCCCAAAGCAAGCCCACAATAAGCAAGCGTTCCTATTAATATTGGTTTTTTTCTTAACCGTATTTTCTCGCTTTTATAGCCCTCGTTATACATTTTACGATTGACATTGTCGGGCACCTTCGCATAATTAGGAGGATCGGGGTCCATCGTGAGTACTATAGGTGCAGCAATACCCGCACAACCAATAACACCACATGCTAATAACCCATAACCGGTAGCATTAAAATCTCTTTTTGCCTGCTCCTGCCCTTTTGTAAAGCTTTGCTCCCCATCTAACACTTCTTTCCTCGCGTTTGATTGATTATACAGTGTTGAAAATGTTGTGCCTCTATCAATAGCATAATCGGGATACAGCGTATCTGCTCTGTTTTTTAAAGTGTCAGAGGGTTGATTGAGGTTGCCTAAACTATCATTTTGTGTGATTGAAACTGTAACGTTTAACAAACTATCGTGCTTAATAGTGTCTGATGATCCTTTTGCCGATGCATGATTTTCTTTCTTATGCTCTGCCTTATCAGAAATATGCTCCGTTGAAAAATAAATTTTACCTTTTGTGTAGTAGTAATTTTTATCACTATACCCTTTTATTTTTAAGGTCCCCTTTTTAACAAAATAAAAGCCACCCTTCATTACTTGGGTCACATATCCTTTCTCAAAATTAGCAAATAAGTCATAGGCTTGATACGCTATCAAAGCCTTGTTTTGAAAAACAAGCAAATACTTATCATACTCAATGCGGCTGAGTTCTGACAGGGCTATATCGTGCAAAGAGTTCGATTGCAAATACTCTACTTTTTCATTCTCAATTTTCCAAACCTCAGCATTTTTGATGACACTGCTTTTGGTAATGATATCGCATTTTTTCTTTAGCAGCGAATCAGGAAAAGCCATTTGAGCCAAAGAGTTTTGTGTTATCAACAGCAGCACTACAAGCATAAATTTTACAACTGCTTTCATGATTGACACTACTTTTGTTTGTTGATGTTAAATCCAAAAGAAATACCGTACAAAGAGCCTGTTTTGCGCGGAGAGAAAAAGAAATTTACAGGAATGTTTAAGTAGCCCGATCTAAATGTTTTACCAACACCAATTACTAATGAAGAGGTAAGTTTAAGGTCTCCTCTTGAATCGGGTCGTGTAACAATGGTGTACGGAATTTTTGCAACAGGATTGAGGGAGTCTCCGCGCAATTCGTTCTCTAAATACCACTTACCTACCGGTCCATAAAGCCCATTATCATCATAAAAGCCTTCGGCCACCCTACTAATCAAGAATGACGGGCCAATAGCAAACTCTATCCCGGTTTTGGAGTTTCTGAATCCGTTGAGTAAAGATAAAGAAGGCACAAATCTGCCTGTTTCAAGCCCCGAACCAAGAAAGATAAACTCTATCAAGCCCTGAAAATTTCCTGCACTGAGGTATTTAAACTCTTGCTGCCATCCAAACTGACTCATTACCGGAAACATGTCAAATCCCCCATTTTCTCTCGACTCTCTTAACCTTTTACCATTATCGCCACCGGTAAAACCTACGCCTATTCTTGGACCATTTAATTTGAGCAAAGTTTTGGGAATTACTTGTGTTTCATTATAACTTACTAACTGATCTTCAATTTGCTTGTCGGTAGGTATATCGTGCAGCTTTTGCAGGGTAATCCTAACCATTTGCTGAATTTCTGTTTGCAGATTGATGAACTCAACCAACTGCGTTTTCTCGAACTGCTCAGTTTTAATATCATACAAGCTAAACGAAACAATTATTTTTTCAGCAATGCGTTGCACCGAACCGCTCAGTGTTTTATCACAATTAAGCAACTTACCTGCATTAATTTGACAAGTCTTACCAAGACACTCATCAACATTAATTTTGTTTTTTACCAGTACTTCATTTTGATCATATCGATCAATGATTTCATACCTCTTTAACTTTTCTAGTTCGACCCTTACTAATGAGTTTAGCTCGTCTTTTGTATTTACAATTCCTTTGGCATCAATACCAAGTATTGCAATCTTTGTTTTAGTTTGTGCAAATGAATTAACGTGAAAAGCCAAGAACGCAACTAAAACTAATAGTTTTTGAAGGAGTGTATTTTTCATAGTCTTTTTTTTTACAAAGGTAAACACTTAACAAATCCGACTAACCCCCATTTTTATGATTAATATCATGCATTGGGAAGTAATTGTTTGTGCTGTATCACTTACCCAATAAAATACTCGAGGGTATGCTACCAAATAAGCATCAGAGCAACGCCTCAATAATTTTTTCTACCGAATACCCATCGGCTTCAGCCTTGTAGTTTCTAACAATACGATGTCGCAGCACAGAAAGAGCAACCGCTTTCACATCTTCAATATCGGGCGAATATTTGCCGTTAATCATGGCATGACATTTAGCCCCTATCACCAAGTTTTGTGAGGCACGTGGTCCTGCTCCCCAAGATAGATAATCTTTTACAAGGGCCGGAGCGATATCTGAGTTAGGACGCGTTTTAACAACAAGCTTTACAGCATACTCCATCACATTATCGGGCACCGGAATTTTTCTCACCAAGTCTTGATAAAAAAGAATTTCTTGAGCGTTTAGTATTTTGTTTAATTGTGGCTTGTGGTCTTGTGTGGTGCTTTTCACAATAGCCAACTCCTCTTGAAAGCTCGGGTAATCGAGCCATACGCTGAACATAAAACGGTCTAATTGCGCTTCGGGCAAGGGATAAGTTCCCTCCTGCTCTATCGGGTTTTGTGTGGCCAACACAAAAAAGGGATTGCCCAATGCATAGCGCTTACCGGCTACTGTTACCGATTTCTCTTGCATGGCCTCGAGCAAAGCTGATTGTGTTTTTGGAGGTGTTCTGTTGATCTCATCTGCCAGTACAATATTCACAAATAAAGGCCCCTTAATGAATTTAAAATTACGCGTGTCGTCTAAAATTTCAGAGCCAATAATATCTGAGGGCATTAAATCGGGGGTAAACTGTATACGGCTAAATTCGAGTCCAAGCGCATCACTGATAGTATTTACGAGCAATGTTTTAGCTAAGCCGGGTACACCTATCAACAAGCAATGTCCGCGACTAAAAATAGAGATTAAAACATCTTTGATAATATCTTGCTGACCAACTATTACTTTGGCGATTTCCTGATTGAGTGCTTTGTATTTCTTTACAAATTCATCTACTGCTTCTACGTCCGATTTCATGCGTTGAATAAATTATAAAAATATTATTGTTTCTGTTGTTCCGATTTGCTCAATGGTTCATCAAACCAATCGTATTTCAATTTGCATTTTCTGAACTCGTCATCAATTTTTACATAAGTAAGAGCTCTTCTTTTTTTAACCCAACTCTCCACCGTTTTTTGTTGCTTTTTTGCCAAAGCTACGTTCTGTAGTTTTTGATAATCCTCCTTTAAATTGGCCTTATGCGGTTCTGTTCTTTCCTTAAGATACAGTATTCTGTAGGCTTGTTTCCCATCATTAGTTGTAAACTTTACCGGTGCTGACATTTCACCAACCTTTAACTTATCTACCGTAAAAAACAGGCCCGCATCCATTTCACTTGTTTCAAATCTGGTAGTTCCGCTGTTTTGATTGACGAGCGTTCCGCCATTATATTTAGTTTCGGCATCATCCGAAAACTTATTAGCGGCATCTTTAAAATTCAGCTTTTCTTTGTCGATAACTATTTTTACCGAATCGAGATATTGTTGGGCTTTCAGCAAATCGCTATTAAGCACTTTGGGCACCATTAAAATATGGCGGAGGTTAGCTTGCTCTCCCCTTCTTTCAATCATTTGAATGATATGAAAACCAAATTGAGATTCAATCACAGGAGATACATCCTTTCCTTGTAATCCAAACCCTGCAGCGGAAAACTCAGGCACAAGTTCGTTGCGCGTTTTAAATCCCAGCTCTCCACCGTAAGCGGCAGAGCCATCTTCGGAATACAATACGGCCAAAGCAGCAAAGTCTTCACCGGCTACTATACGGTCTCTTAACTTTTGAAGTTTTTCTTTTACTGCCGCCTTTACTTCTTGATTAACTGGCGGGCGTTTCACAATGTGGCAAATTTCTACCTCGCTATTAACCATTGGTAAACTATCTTTGGGAATGGTGTTATAAAATGCGCGCACATCAGCTGGCGTAACTTTTACATCTTGCGTAATTTTTCCCTGCATGGTTTTGGCCAGTAAAATCTTTTTTAAGTCCTCTTTGTATTCGGCCTTGAGCTCTGCAATACTTTTGCCCATAAACTCTTCCAATTTTTTTTCGGAACCGGCTTGTGCAATGTAATAGCGCATGCGCTGATCCAACTCCCCTTCAACTTGTCCTTCACTTACCGTAACGCTATCGAGCTCGGCTTGATGCACCAGTAGCTTTTGAAACAATAATTCTTCCAAAATAGTGCACTCATCAATGGGTAACGAATCGTTTCCTTGTGATTTTAATTGCTGTAATTGATTGTCAATATCTGACTGAAGAATGAGGTTATTGCCCACCACCGCAACCACCTGATCGATAATTTTCCCCTTAGGCTGGCCGTATGCGGTAAAAGTACCACACATCACTAATGCAACAAAAAATAACCTTATCAGCGTCATGTATCTTTATAAAAGAGCGGTAAAGATACATTTAGCAGTCGATTTTTAGTAATTTCAAATGTAAAATATGCTAAATGAGGCTGAGGTTATGTATTTACCGACTAGTAATCATCCCATTATCTTCCGCTATACTATTGAAAGCGTAGCTGGTTTAGTAAAATATTGGGGCAATTACAGCTCCACTGCTGCTGTTGTGTTTTTGTGTAAAGAAAAGCGTATGATTAGTCACACATTTTGGCGCACTATCCCTTGAAAATCTTTGTGCTCATTAATCCCCGCTTATTTAAAAAATACTGCATGGCTGTAATCATGCAACCGGTACCGTAGGTTACGCTTCTGCGGAAGTTAATCGAACTTGATTCCTTTTCATATTTGGTGGGGCAAGTTACCTCTGCAATGGTATATCCTTCATAGCAAAGTTGGGCTAGCATTTGGTTATCAAAAACAAAATCATCGCTATTGTGGTGATAGTTAATTTTCTTGAGTGCATCTGCACTAAAAGCCCTGTAGCCGGTGTGATACTCTGATAACTTTTGACCCATCAACAAGTTTTGTGTAAAGGTCATTAACCTGTTAAAAACATATTTGTACAAGGGCATACCGCCCTGTAAAGCACCTTTCCCTAAAATACGCGAGGCCAATACTACTTCATACACGCCCTCGGCAATTACTGAGCTCATGGCACGTATCAGTTTAGGTGTGTACTGATAATCGGGATGGAGCATGACAACAATATCTGCATTGAGCGTTAAAGCGTAGTCATAGCATGTTTTTTGATTGCCTCCATAGCCTCTGTTTTTTTGATGTTGCAACACGTGTTTGATGCCTAATATTTTTGCAGTTTCAACAGTATTATCTGTACTTGCATCATCGGTTATCACCACCTCATCAACAATATCCATAGGAATTTCATAATAGGTTTTTTCCAAGGTTTTTGCGGCATTGTAAGCAGGTAACACCACTACAATTTTTTTATTGTTTAACATACGCTTTTATTGTTTGATATACAAATCAATATATCGGGTATCAAGTACTATTTTTTTGTAGGAGCCATCTGGCTCTTCACCCTTTAGGGTAATAATATACCGGCTTCTTTCAGTAATGTAATCTGAGCTAATATATTTGTATCTGATCAGGTAGTTCTGAAGACCCCAATTCTTTATTAATGCATTGCTTAAACCAGCTATTTCGCCAATAGGTATAATGGGTAAAACTATATAAACATCGTGCAATAAGTCATTGTCTCTTTTGGTTTGGTTATATTGGAAAGAAGCAAAAATAAACCCTGAAACCAGGAGCGCCACACTTACTATTTGCCATCTTAAATATATCCTCTGTTTTGCTTGTAAACGTTGAATAAATAATCTTACAAACGGTGCTATGATCAGCGCCAAAGCAATGGCAAAAAACGGTAGCGCTGTTACCAAATAAAAACCTCTTTGTTCTTTCGTTAACATCAGTGGTAATGCACCGCTGAGCCCAATCATAAAAAAACTCAATACCCCGGTCTTATTTACCTTTTTGAACTCTTGTATTAAGTTATACTTTTTAGCAAGTACTGATACCAACACAATTATACCTATAACCGGGAGCAACTCACTAAAAAGTCTGTATAGTAAATAAAAATGACTACCTGTGGTGTCGTGAACTCCTGTAACAAATGCCTTGCTCAGTCTGTTTTCGAGGTACAACTGCAAACTACTTAAACTATTGTCAAACATCACAAAAATGAATCCGTAAAGCATTGTAAAGGCCAACAAACCAAACATGAATAATTTGATGCCGCGCCATATTTTTTGCTTCCCCTCAAAATAGCTGAAAATTATAATGGCCACAATGGGGAATGAGCCCTGTATACCTTTTGTAAGCGTTGACAGTACAACCGAAAGCGCAACTAATATCATCCAACCTATTTGCTTATTGAGGTTAGGCTCGTAATGGCTTTTAACGGTGAATAAAACTGCTGCTGTGGCAAATACTACCATCACTGTTTCTTCAACAAGATTTGCATATGCCCAAAAAACAACCGGAATAATGACATAAAAAAATATTGGAAGCCATGCCAAGGTCTTACTGTCTTCTTTTTGTGTGTGCAGGGCTTTCCAAATTTGTTGGATTAAAAAAACTTCAACACAAAGCATCACAAAACAGAAGAAACGTTCCACATATAAACTACTGCCAAACACTTTAAAAAACAATGCCATTAACCCAAAATAAAGTGGCGGCTGCTCCCTAAAAATAACCATGCCGGCTCTGCTGTAATTGGGTTCCCAAAAGGTGCCCAATCCTTGCGAAAGATTGTGACTTACGCAAACGTACAAAGAGCCATCCATAAACATACCTTCCTGAATGAGCTGAGAAACAATAAGGAACAATATGACGGAAAAAGTGATCCCGTAAAAAGGGTTGATATTGATTTTCATAAATTTATACAAATGTATAATTTCTATATCTAAGCCATGCAAAAAATCAAAAGCATATCTTTGCACACTGATTAAAAAAACACATGAGCAGAAGAGTAAGACTTAGATTTGCGCCAAGCCCAACAGGTCCATTGCACATTGGCGGTGTAAGAACAGCCCTTTACAGTTATTTATATGCCAAACAAAAGGGTGGTGATTTTTTATTACGCATTGAAGATACCGACCAAACGCGGTTTGTGCCTGGTGCCGAAGAATACATTATTGAATCGCTAAACTGGTGCGGAATTAAAATTGATGAAGGAGTAAGTATAGGTGGTGTACATGCTCCTTATCGACAAAGTGAAAGAAAAGAACTAGGCATTTATAAAAAATATGCCGAACAGCTCATTGAAAGCGGTCATGCCTATTATGCGTTTGACACTGCAGAGGAGTTAGACACAGCAAGAAAAACAGCAGAGTCTCAAGGAGCATCTTTTTCATACAATGCCCAAAGTCGTGGCCAATTGCGCAACTCTTTGAGTTTGCCCGACAGTGAGGTAAAAGCTTTGTTGTCAACCAACAACTTTGTTATTCGCCTAAAAGTAAACGCTAATGAAGAAATTCATTTAAACGATTTAATCAGAGGCGATGTAAGATTTAACTCCAATATTGTTGATGATAAAGTGCTTTTAAAATCTGATGGTATGCCCACTTATCATTTGGCTCATATTGTTGATGACTATTTAATGGAAATTACACATGCCGTTCGTGGTGAAGAGTGGTTGCCAAGTGCCCCCGCCCATGTGCTGATTTATCAATATTTAGGTTGGACTGATTTAATGCCTCGATATGCTCATTTACCCCTATTGCTGAAGCCCGATGGCAATGGTAAGTTAAGTAAACGCGATGGCGACAGACTAGGTTTTCCGGTGTTTCCATTAGAGTGGAAAGATCCATCAACCGGAGAAATATCTAGTGGCTATCGGGAGCGTGGTTATGAACCCGAGGCCTTTGTAAACATGTTGGCTTTGTTGGGTTGGAACCCCGGAACAGAGCAGGAAATAATGAATATGAGTGAGCTGATTGAAAAATTTTCTTTTGAGCATGTGCACAAGGCCGGAGCCAAATTCAATCCTGAAAAAACATTGTGGTTTAACACGCAATATGTGCACCACATGGATAATGATGTTTTGGGAAAAAAGCTTAAAAAACAAGTGATTGCAGCTTTAAACACTGAGGAAGATGACGTGCGTTTACAAAACGATTATTTATTTGCCGCTGCCGCTTTAATTAAGCCGCGTGTTCATTTTACTTATGAGCTTTTTAATACTGCGAGTTACCTATTTGAGGCTCCAATAGCATATGATAAACAGGTCATAGAAAAGCGCTGGAAACCCGAGTTGCTATCTTTTTTTACACAGCTTGGAGCTGATTTCGATGCCTTACAAGAATTTACAGCTGTAAATGCCGATGCACAGTTTAAGGCAACTGCCGCCAATGCAGGCATAAAACCGGGTGATGTGTTGCAGTTGTTGCGTGTGATGCTCAGTGGACAGGGCAGCGGTGTTGATTTGTTTGGCATGATTGCCTTGTTGGGAAAAACAGAAGTAATGGCAAGAATTAAAAAAGCGCTTACCACATTTTAAATTGAAATAAAAAATAAACCACAATGATTACTGAAAAAGGTCATAACTTTCTTGAGGAAATTATTAGCGAAGAGCTGGGTGCCGGAAAATTTCCAAACGGTATTATCACGCGCTTTCCTCCTGAACCCAATGGATATTTACACATAGGGCATGCAAAGTCCATTTGCTTAAACTTTGGATTAGCCAAGCAGTTTGGCGGCAAAACCAATTTGAGATTTGATGATACCAACCCCGTTACCGAGGACACAGAGTATGTTGAAAGCATCATGGAAGATGTGAAATGGCTTGGCTTTGAATGGAGTCAGGTATTGTATTCCTCCGACTATTTTGAAACGCTCTACCAATACGCTGTGAAACTGATTAAAAAGGGGAAGGCCTATGTGGATGATTCAACGGCTGCCGAGATTGCCGCCTTGAAAGGAACTCCCACAGAGCCCGGAAAACCAGGCCCTTACCGCGACAGAAGCATAGAGGATAATTTAGCATTATTTGAACGCATGCGTAATGGCGAATTTGCTGATGGTGCCAAGGTGCTTCGTGCCAAGATTGATTTATCATCACCCAACATGCACCTGCGCGACCCATTGATGTACCGTATTAAACATGCACACCATCATCGTACAGGCAACAATTGGTGTATTTACCCGATGTATGATTTTGCTCACGGACAATGCGACTCAATTGAAGAAATTACACACTCCATTTGCACGCTCGAATTTGAGGTACATAGACCTTTATATGAATGGTTTATCAACGAATTAGAAATTTATCCTAGCCGACAGTTTGAGTTTGCACGCCTCAACTTAAACTACACCGTGATGAGCAAGCGTAAGTTATTGCAATTGGTAAACGAAAAGCATGTAAACGGTTGGGATGATCCGCGTATGCCTACCATTAGCGGCTTACGCAGGAGAGGTTTTACTCCTGCAAGTATTCGTCATTTTTGTGAAAAAATTGGTGTTGCCCGTAGAGAAAATGTAATCGACTTTAGTTTGTTGGAGTTTTGTATTCGTGAGGATTTAAACAAAACTGCTCATCGTGTGATGGTGGTGGAGGATCCAATCAAATTAATCATTAATAATTATCCCGATGGAAAAGTTGAGATGATGCCGGGTGAAGTGAATCCAGAGGATACCGAAAGTGGCACGCGCATGATTCCTTTTTCTAAAGAACTGCTCATTGAGCGCGAAGACTTTATGGAAAATCCTCCAAAAAAATATTTCCGCTTATTCCCCAATGGCATGGTACGTTTAAAGCATGGCTTTATTGTAAAGTGCACCGGTTTTGATAAAGATGCCAATGGTAATGTAACCGCAGTTTATTGCGATTACTTTCCTGAAAGCCGCAGCGGACACGACACAAGTGGCTTAAATGCAAAAGGTGTTTTACACTGGGTAAGCGCAGCACAAGCTATTCCTGTTGAGCTAAGAATTTACGATCGTTTATTCAGTGTTGAAAACCCAAATGCTGAGGAGGGTGATTTTAAATCATACTTAAATCCCGACAGTTTAAAAGTTGTGGAAGGTTTTGCAGAACCAGCATTGGCAAGCGCAACGCACGAAAATCGCTATCAGTTTTTACGTAAAGGATATTTCTGTTTGGATAAAGACAGCCAACCTCAAAGCATGATTTTTAATCGCACGGTTACCTTAAAAGATGGCTGGAAGAACAACTAATCAAGATTGGATGTAATAAATCATTATTGTGCCTGTTGGCTAGTCATGAAAATACTCTTTCATCCTTTCGAAAAAACTCTTTTCCTTGCCCGATGGTTTAGGTTTAAAGTTTTCTGACTCGTTTAATTTTTCAAGCGCTTTCGTTTCTTCCTTGCTTAGCTTCTGAGGTATCCACACATTGATGTTTACCAACAAATCTCCCTTTTCATAGGAGTTAACGGCAGGCAAACCTTTTCCGCGCAGGCGCAACACCTTACCCGGTTGGGTGCCGGGTTCAATTTTAATTTTAGCTTTTCCGTCTATCGTAGGCACTTCAATATGCGTGCCGAGTGCAGCATCTGCAACCGAAATATAATGCTCAACAAACAAATTATTGCCATCGCGCTTTAGCACAGGGTGTTCGGCCTCTTCAATTAAAATCAGCAAATCTCCAGGAACTCCTCCCCTTGCAGCAGCATTCCCTTTTCCACTCATCGAAAGCTGCATGCCCTCGGCCACACCTGCAGGAATATTGATTGTAATAATTTCTTCTGCTCTGACAATACCATCGCCATAACAGCTCTTGCATTTATCCTTGATCGTTTGCCCTTCTCCACCGCATGATGGACAGGTGCTAGAGGTTTGCATTTGCCCCAAAATAGTATTCATTACTTTGGTTACCTGCCCTGTACCTCTACAAGTTCCACAAGAGCTGAAAGCTGAGCCGCCCATTGCTCCCGATCCCGAACAAGTGTTGCAGCTTACATACTTATTTACTTTAATTTTCTTTTCAACCCCAGCCGCTATTTCCTCTAGTGTCAGTTTTACTTTTACTCTTAAATTGCTTCCCCTGTTGACCCTTCTGCCTTGTCCACCACCACCAAAGCCAAATCCGCCACCGCCACCAAAAATATCACCAAACTGACTAAAAATATCGTCCATATTCATGCCACCAAAGCCACCTGCACCACCTGCACCCGCTCCGGTAGCTGCATGACCGAATCGATCATACTGCGCCTTTTTTTGCGGATTGCTTAATACATCGTATGCTTCTGCCGCTTCTTTAAACTTTTCTTCAGCGGGTTTATCTCCCGGGTTTTTATCGGGATGGTATTTCATTGCAAGTTTTCGGTATGCCTTTTTGATCTCGTTTTCATCGGCACCTTTACTTACACCAAGTACTTCATAATAATCTCTTTTGGCCATTACGCTTTGTTTTAAATACTTAATTTTTAATTGCCAACTATTACCTTAGCATATCTAATCACCTTTCCATTAAGAGCATAGCCACGTTCTACCTCATCAATCACCTTTCCTTTCATATCCTCGGATGGTGCAGGAACATTGGTGATTGCCTCATGTATATCTGCATCAAAAGTGGTGCCTATACTATTAAGTGGCTCGAGGCCTTTTGCTGTTAACGTTTTGTTGAGTTTATTATAAATAAGATCAACTCCTTCTTTTAAAGCGTTGATATCAGCCGCATCATTCATGGCCTTTAAACCTCTTTCGAAATCATCGAGCACGGGCAAAATTGATTTAAAAATATCTTCCCCTGCAGTTTTGGCAAGCTCAATGCGCTCTTTGGCAGTTCTTTTGCGATAATTATCAAACTCGCTAAACAATCGCAAATACTTATCATTCAACTCAGCCAATTGCTCTTCTAGCTTGGCCGTAGGAGTGGTTTCTGCTTGAGGCAACTCCTCCTCAGCATGATTTTCAGGAACACTATTTTCAATCTTAGTTTCATCCTGCTCTGTGGCAGGATCAATATTTTCCTTGTTTGTTTCTTCCATTTTTCCGAATATCTTTTTAATTTTTGATCTCATGTTGAGCTTGCAAAGCTAACAAATTTGTTGCCACTGCTTATTTATAGACATTTTGGCAGTTAGTCCCTTTGGCAATAATAATTTGGTTGAGCTTTTTACACAACTGTTTTATAACATGTTAACATGCAAAGCACTGAATTAAAGACATTAATTTTGAAATATTCAATAATAAGACTACATTTGCACCCGCTTCAGATAAGGTTTTTCTAAAGGAGTGTTTTAAAAGTAGATTCGTTCTAAACATATATTGCGGGGTGGAGCAGTTGGTAGCTCGTTGGGCTCATAACCCAAAGGTCGTCCGTTCGAGTCGGGCCCCCGCTACTAAGAAAAAGCCGCAATCTTTGCGGCTTTTTTAATTGATGGAATTTGTAGTTTATATATTGTACTCCTTAAAAAACGGTAGAAATTACACCGGTTATACAAGCTCCTTGTTAGAGAGAATCAAATCTCATAATTTTTATGGAAAAGATGGCACGGCACATCATCGCCCTTGGATTGTGGTGCATGTCGAGTTTTTTACAAACCAAGCAGAAGCATTGAAAAGAGAAAAGTATTTTAAGTCAGGAAGAGGAAGTATACTGAAAAATAAAATTATTAAAGATTTTATTAACGTGTAGGGCTCATACCCTTCCCTTCCCCATAGGATGGGAAGGGCGTCCGTTCGAGCATGACCTTCTTTTAGGAAGGTTCGGGCCCCCGCTACTAAACACAAATTCTCTTGTTTTTGTGAATTTAAAAGCGATACAGTACTGTGTCGCTTTTTTTGCATCCCTCATTGCTATTGAGTTGAAGCCATAACTTAATGAAAATATACTGTTCACTTTTTTAGTTTAAGGGGCACAAGGCTATAATTTGTACTTCTCCCACCCTCAGGCTCTTTTTCTAGAACACCATGGAATATTAAATTTTGAATATCACGCCCAGCCGTATCTTGCGAACAGTTGGCAATTTTCGCCCATTTTGAAGATGTAAGTTTTCCGACAAAATCCCCCAATAGCATATTCAGGAGTTTTTTTTGGCGATCATTTAAGGTCAGTTGCGACAGGCGGTTCCAATAATGCGCTTTGTATATTATGTTTGCAAGACTTTCTTCAGCGTGTGTCAATGCATTTTCAAGACATTCGAGAAACCATACTATCCAATTGGTAATGTCTAACGTTCCTTTTTGGGTTCGCTCAAGAATATCGTAATAGGCTGATCGCTGCTTACGGATTTGAGCAGACATGCTATAAAACCTATATGGAACACCATCGCTACGAGTTAACATCATATCAGCAATCGTCCTTGATATCCTACCATTGCCATCGTCAAAAGGGTGAAGCGTTACAAACCACAAGTGTGCGACCGCAGCTTTTATTATTTTATGATGCTCTTCATTTTTATTGAACCATTCCAGAAAGTTTGTCATTTCCTTGGGGATTACTTTCGCTTCTGGAGCCTGAAAATGAACTTTTTCTTTCCCTATTGCTCCTGATACAACTTGCATCGGATCTTGCGGTTCATTATTTCGCCAGTTGCCAACGATTATTTTAGACATGCCGCTCCTACCAGTTGGAAAATGAGCGGAATGCCATGCAAAAAGGCGTTCTTCATTCAATTCATCCTGAAAATTCTTTGTAGCATCCAGCATAACCTCAACGACACCATCAACATCTCGTTCAGAAGGAACAAGACCAGCTATATCCATGCCGAGGCGTCTTGCAATTGAAGAACGGACTTGGGCATAGTCCAAAATCTCTCCTTCGATTTCATTCGATTTAAGAATTTCCATGGTCATCGTATTTAACGAAGCCTCATCTCGTAAAGCGAATCCTAAAGCCTCCATTTGACCTATTAAGTGACCTTGTTTATAGGTTAAATTAACAAGGGTTTGATAAAATTTTTCTTGATCCCAAGTGAATGATGGCCAACCTGATTTTTGATATATATACATGTTAATCTCCGCAATTTGTGCGTCTAATATACGCATTAATCTCCGCTTTGCAAATTTACTCCTTAATTATTGCGGAGATTAAGCTGCTTAATCTCCGCAATAATTGATTTCTATACTTATGTTGACAAGGCAAAAAGCCAACAAAATGGATTTTCGTTTTTAGAACTCTGGTCTCAAACATGTCTTAATTTTTCTTCTAAAATTTTAAGACATTATTATTTTACAGACTTATAATTTTTAATGAATATATAGAAATACTGGGTCAAAATTAAGTCCACTATCAGGTTCTACAGTGAGCCATCCACCGCTAATTTTAGAGCGATACAAATTGTATCGCTTTTTTTGCCAATATTTAAATTTTCAAGTTCAATAATCAATAAAAATGAGCTTTGTTTGCTGCAATATCAAGCTCAAATTTCTTTTACCAGGCGGGCATACAAAATCAACATTGAGTTTTTACAACCACAAAAAAAACCGAAGATTACTCCCCGGCCTCTTAAAATCATGATTTAAATTTAAGCACCATCGCCATCTAACAAATTGCCCAAACCGCCTAAAATACTGCCCTCCTCTTTTCTTCCTCCGGCTGAACCATATTGTAATATTCTGCTGGCTAAACGGCTAATTGGCAATGATTGAATCCAAACGGTACCTGGGCCTGTTAATGTTGCAAAAAACAAACCTTCGCCACCAAAAATGGTGTTCTTAATTCCACCCACAAATTGGATGTCGTAGTTAATCATTGACGTAAAAGCCACAATACAACCGGTATCAATTTTTAAAGTTTCGCCCGGCTTAAGGTTACGCTCAAGAATGGTGCCGCCTGCATGCACAAAAGCCATGCCATCGCCTTCTAATTTTTGCATGATAAAGCCCTCACCACCAAATAATCCGGTGCCCAACTTTCTTTGAAATTCAATACCCACACTTACACCTTTTGCCGCACATAAAAATGCATCCTTTTGACAAACTACACGGCCTTGTAATTGATACAAATCCATAGGTATGATTTTACCCGGATAGGGTGATGCAAATGATACACGTTTTTTTCCAACACCCATGTTGGTGAATGCTGTCATGAATAAACTCTCTCCGGTTAACAAGCGCTTTCCTGCCGAAAACAGTTTACCCATAAATCCACCGCCCTGCTGCTTACTGCCGTCACCAAAAATGGTTTCCATTTGTATTTCGTTGTCCATCATCATGAAGCTGCCCGACTCTGCCACAACTGTTTCCTGGGGATCAAGCTCAATTTCTACACATTGCATTTCTTCACCGAAAATGCGATAGTCTATTTCGTGATTGTTTTTCATAGTTTTAAAATTTGATGACAAAATTAGTATAAAATTAATTCAAAAATTGTTGCTCATTTAATTGAAATCTGTCGCGTCATAGAGAACACCTAATTGGGCAAGCGCACTGTTAAACAACGCTTAAAATTAAACAATTGTGCAGGCATTACGAAAATATTTTTTAAACTTCGCATAAAATTCACATTATGAAAAAATTTCGTTTGAGTATACTCACGCTTACCGTAATCGTTTCAACAACTTTACATGCGGCAGATATTAATGTAAAACCCCAAACCAAGGAGGTACTCGTTTATCTTCAAAATGCGCAAGTAAGCGCTGTGGCAGAGGTTAGTTTAACTCCGGGAATGCACAACATTATTTTAGAAGATCTTTCGCAATACCTTGATGAAAATAGCGTACAAATTAAAGGAGATGCTGATTTTACTATTTTATCGGTGGTAACAAAAAAAAATTATTTAGGAGAAGAGCGAAAAGAGCCCAAACTGAAAGCCCTCGAAGACAGTATTGATGTGATTAATACAAAATTAACTGCTGTTAAAAATCAGCTTGATGCACTAAATGAGGAGTTGGCAATGATAAAGGCCAACCAAAGCATAACAGGCGACAATGTAGGTGTAAGCACACTTGAACTGGAAAAAATGGCCAACTTTTATCGTGGACGCATGCTCGAGATACACAACAAACAATCAGAAAATGAGCGGAAACAAGGAAAGCTGCGTGAGAAAATGCAGACACTTCAAAATCAATATGTGCAATTAAAAAATCAACAAACTAAAGTGTTTAGTGAAATAACGCTTGCTATCAAATGTAATTCCTCCACCAAGTCAAAAATTCAATTAACGTATATGGTTGCCAATGCCGGTTGGATGCCTTTTTACGACATTAAATCTGAATCATTAAATGAACCAATAACTATTTTGGGTAAAGCCAATGTATATCAAAATACAGGAGAGGATTGGAAAAATGTTAAGCTGTCGTTAAGCACAGGTAATCCAACTTACAGCAATGCAAAACCTAATCTATATCCTTACACGTTAATGCTTAGCAATCCTGACCAATTATATAAAAAAGGCTACAGCAGGAGCATGGAATTGCCTACCTCAAATTCAGCCGGCATTGTAATGGAAGCACCCGCTGCTGCTGACGTAAGGATACGCGGAGGCAGAAATGAAAAAGAAGAAGCATATATTGATGGAATAAGAACCAAGAATACATCGGAATACACCAATAATACTGAAAATCAAACCAATAATATTTTTGATATTTCTATTCCATACAGCATACCCTCTGACGGTAAAGAGTATGTAGTGGCGATTCAAGAATACAAAGCACCCGCCATATATTCTTATAGTGCTATTCCAAAACTTGACAAAGATGCTTTTTTGTTGGCCAACCTCATCAATTGGGACCAAACCGGTTTGCTTCCGGGTGATGCCAACTTGTTTAACGAAGGCACCTTTGTTGGCAAATCATATTTTGAAACCCGTGTTACCAATGATACCATTCCTGTGTCGCTTGGTCGCGAAAAAAATATCATTTTAGATCGCAAAAAAGTAAAGAGTTTTACTGAAAAAAACTTTACAGGAGGTACCAAAAAAACAACGCTAGAGTTTGAAATTACGGTACGCAACAAAAAGAAATCTGAGGTTGAAATTACGATTGAAGATCAAATACCTTTAACTAATACCGTAGAGGTTAGCATTGAGCTCATTAACGGAAGCAACGCTTCTTATGTGAAAGAAACAGGTAAACTAAAATGGGTGATAAAATTAAAACCATCTGAAAGCAATACGCTTAAGTTTGGTTATGTGATTAAGTATCCTAAAAGGTACAATATTTCCAATTTGTAATAACGTTGCCACAGATTAAAAACTATCATCTTATATTTAAATTCATTCATTCATCTTTACAAAAAAACTAACATGGCCTACCCAAACATTTTCGATAATAACACCACTACTTTATTGATTTCTAGGCCAAATAAATTAAATGCCAACTCCATTGCTTTATGGGGAAAAATGAATATTGGACAAATGCTGCATCATATTAACTTATGACATCACTTTTCACAAGCATGACCCTAAAACTCCGGCCTTTGTTAAGTTTATGTTGAAAACCTTTGTTAAAAGCACTGTAGTTGGAGATAAACCCTACAAAAGGAATTCTCCTACAGCCAAATATTTAGTAATGACATCGGATTTTGATTTTGAAAAAGAAAAAGAAGCATTAATTAGCAATCTTAAAGATGCTGAAGAAAAAGGTCCAACCTACTTTGAAGGCAAAGATAGCAATGGTTTTGGAAAGTTAACTTCTAAAGAATGGAGCCACATGTTGTACAAACATATCGATCATCATTTTAGTCAGTTTGGGGTGTAGAAAAACTTTTTTAAAGTTGAACTAAAGCCGCGCAAGGGACAGCGCCATTTGTTTGAGCTCTTTTTGCGCATGAACTGTGCGCTGGCAAAAAAGCGAGTGGTCCCTCCGCAGGTTGGGACACCCCAACAGGTATATGCACTCATATCTATTTAATTACACTCACCCTTTGATGGTATACCCCACTTGATGTTTGTACGGCAACAATATAAATTCCTGCACTGAAAGATTTAGTATCTATGTACAAGGCATTGTTTAAAATAGCTTTATTTTCAAAAACCTTAACACCTGCTGCATTAAAAATAACGATTGAGCGTATTTCATAATTCATGCTTAAAGTAACGCGTAATACATCTAAAACGGGGTTTGGCGAAATTATTATTCCTGTGTTCTGCAGGGAAGCAGTAACATTGTTAATATTGACGGTAAATGGGTCGGAAACATTGCTGCATCCAAAATTATTGGTTACTTGTACCCAATAATCGCCATTCACCAAGGGCACATAATCAATGCTATTGGCGCCTACAAGCAAAGTACTATCTACAAACCATTGGTAACTATCTGCATTAGAGGAGGTAAGTGTAACACCATCAAAAGTAACGGAAGGCATAACGGGCAATGGATTCACCGCAATAAACACAGAATCAATAGCAGCGCATTGATTGTTATCAACAACAGTTGCCGTGTACACAGTGCCCGATGTAGGACATGCTGTAGGATTAAGCAAGGTACTGTCACTAAGCGTTGAAGCAGGACTCCAAACTATACTCTGTATGCTACCGGCCACAGAAGATGATAACGTTAAGCAATTGCTTTCACAAATTGTGGTATCGGCCGAAATTACCAGTTGAGGCAAAGGATGGGCTTCAATCAATATACTGTCAAAAGCCACACAACCAATACTATCAGCAATAATCAAATTGTACTGAATATTTGCAGTAATAGTAGCAACAGGATTGGCAATGCTTGTATCATTAAGGCCGGTTGCAGGAAACCATTGATAACTGAAACCTACGGGGGCACTTAATTGAATACTACTATTTTCACAAACAGCCAAACTACTATCTAAATCGAGCTGAGGTAAAGGATTTGAGTTGATGTAAATGCTATCGTTACCTGTGCATCCTGCCGCATCGGTAATGGTCAAAAAATAAGTGATATCGTTGGTGATAAGGGCTGTTGGGTTGGCAGTATTTGCACTGCTCAATCCTGTTGGTGGCAACCAATTATAAGTATATCCGGTCGGTGCATTGAGCTGTATGGAAGAGTTTTCGCAAACAACTGTATCATTCGCTAATGATAAAGGTAGTGCCGTAATAATATCAGCAACAAAAGTATTGGAAAACACAGGAGTAGCTGAGGCACAACTCAAATTCGATTGCATGCTCACTTGCACCAAATCGCCATCCTGAAGGCTGTTGCTTGTAAATGTTTCGGAGTTGTTATTGATTGTGTTTCCGTTCACCGTCCAAGCATATGCAGGGTTCAATCCTCCTGCAAAAGGAATGGCAGTGAAAGAAATGTTGCTTCCGGCACAAACAGCCCCATTGGCGCTATTGTTTAAGGTAATATTAGGAGTAAATGATGGCTGAATAGTTATACCAAAACCATTATCAACACCTATGGTTGAAGGGTCAGATGCAATAACCCTTATTCGGTAGTTGGTTCCGGCCGGTGTGCCGGCAGGTATTACAGCATAGATGATGCCCGATTGATAGGCAAATGGTGTTGCAGTATAAGTTCCAATCGAAACGGGATTGGCAAAACTACCCGAAGCATTACTCAGTTGTGCGGTAAATACATTGGTAGCACCATAAAAGCCTCTAGCATAATAGGCCACAAAAATGCCACTGCCAGCGCAGTATTCGTTCACTGAGGTGTAGGTTCGGTAAATCTCTCGTTGCTCGGTTTGGTGAATGACTCCGTTTAACCCTCCAACACAATAGCCATACTGCCCTCCGTTGGTCATACTAATGCTGTTCATGGTCCAGTTGTTTGCCAAGCAAGCAGTGGATAAAGATCCCACCGTTTTACAACTATCAATGGTAATGCTTTGGCTTGTTTGTTTTGCAAAGTAGCCCACACTATCATTAGCAAACCACATCTCCTCTATGGCAGCATTAGCGGTAGCATTATTGGTTTGAAACCAGCTTTGCCCGCAATCATAGGTAAATAATATTTTACCAAAAGAGCCTGCACAATATCCTAATGAGTCGTTTGTAAATACAATATCTTGCAAACTACTTGCAAGGGCCGAGGTATAAACCGACCATGTTAAACCTCCATCATAAGTTCTCTGAATTTTATTAACTCCGGCTAAAAAACCTGTATCGGCATTGATAAACCAAATAGCTCTGAATACATTCGGATCGGCAGTTGTAATCGAATCCCAAGTTTCACCGGCATCAGTCGTTTTAAAAACAAGTCCTCCGCTTGCCGAGGCAAAGCCTTGACTAGGATTAATAAAACTCATGTCGGTAAATCCGCGTGTTGTATTGGTTGGCTTGAGTATCCAATTTTTTCCGCCATCGGTAGTTTTTAATATTCTACCGCTATCGCTGCAGGCAAAACCAATATTGTTGCTTGTAAACAGTAGCTTGTTGATGATTGAAGGAAATGCTTTTGTTTGCTGAAAATAGGTAACACCTCCATTTTCTGTTTTAAAAATTTTTCCTTCTTTTCCACCGGCATAAGCGGTATCGCTGTGTGTAGCGTGTACAGTAAACAACTCAGTACCAAGGCCGCTTGTCATGTTTTGCCAAGTTGCTCCGCCATCAATGGTTTTATTTATTTTGCCAAGGTTTCCGCCAACAAATCCCACCTGATTATCCAAGAAATACATGGCATAAAAAGTATCATACAAACCATTCATTGTTGTTGTAAGTGTCCATGATAAACCTCCGTTTAATGTTTTATAAATTCCTTCACCGTCAACTGAAATATATCCAACGTTGGGTGTTGTAAAGAATATCCTTAATATTGGATTAATAGCTCCTGTGGCTATTGGAGCCCAAGTAAGGCCTCCGTCTGTAGTTTTAAATAAATTATTGCTGCTCGATAAGTAGCCAATATTACTATCGGCAAAGAAAATATCATTGATTCCTCCTGCGCCCGTAGTAACAATATTCCAAGAGGTTCCTCCATTGGTGGTACGCAAAATTTGCCCATTGCCACACGCTACAAATCCCAAATTGTTTCCTACAAAAAATATTCTTCGCAACGCTACGGTTACTCCGCTCGATATGGTTTGCCAAGTGCTTCCGCCATTGGTAGTTCTTCTTAAAATACCATTGTTACCTATTACAAATCCGTTGTTTAAATCTTTGAACCATATATCATTGTTGCCCGAACCCACTCCTGAGCTTTGCTGCACCCAGGTGATACCTCCATCTGTTGTTTTTCTGATATCTGAATTGCCTCCGGTAATCCAACCTGTTGTTTGATTTACAAAATGCACTGCATTAATTACACTTGTGTTGCCGGTATTCATCCTCACCCAATCTTTTCCCGAGTTAATTGTTTTAAACAAGCCATGGGTGACAGAGCAATTTCCTATACCACTGGACTGATGCACTGCGTATCCGTTATATCTATCGGTAAAGGTGATATCGTTGATATTGGTTCCCATCGGGGAAATAGTGCGCCATTGTGCGTTTGCAAGGCCGGTAGTAAGCAGCCACAACAGAAATATTTTAAATTTCATATTTATAATTAATCTTAAAACGGTGCAAATATGATTATTTTGGGAACATGTTAACCAAAAAAAAGGCCTTCAAAATTTTGAAGGCCTTTTAACAATAGGTTAATGGCGATATTACTTATTGATGATCAATTTTGTAATTACATGATGCTGATTATTTTGAACAGCTATCATGTAAACGCCATCATTTAAGTCACTGGTTGAAATTATTTGATTGGTATTTAATGATCTTGTTTGCTTCACTACACGACCTGACAAATCGGTAATCGTAATTAAGCTATTTTCGTTAAGGTGATTAATGGAGATAAACTCTTTGGCAGGATTGGGGAATATGACAATTTCTTTTTGCGCTGATTGTACGATTCCTGTTACTGTAGGATCAAATGAAATAACATATTCTCTGACTGTGGTAGCCACTGGAGTGCCATTGTCTGTTGCTGTTACAGTCAACACCAAATCGTTTACGGCATTGGTTGGTGTATACACATCAACCAAGTATTTGTGATTGCCCATACTGTAGAGTGTAGTAACTGTATAATTAGAAAATCCGCCCATGTTAAAGGTTGCCCAAGCATCTTGATTGGTTTGTCCTGAAAGTACCATCATGGCATATTGCACGGTATCGCCTGGCAAAAGCACAATGGTATCGCACATATTACTTACTAGAATAGGGTCAACATTGGTATTGTTGGTATCGGTGCAAGCACTGAAGTAAAACTGTTGATCATCGAGCCAATTAATACCATCTGACGTTGAAAAAGGTCCATCATACACATTGGTGGAGTCGCCAAATCTTCCCATTTGAATGAAAGAACTTCCATCTCCCTCATTGGCGCCAACTGTACTTGGGGTACCGCCAAAACCATTGACACCACCCGAGGCGCTGCCCGTTGTCCATTGCATATCATTATAGCAGTATCCAACGTTTGTACCGGGAGGTAAAATAGGATCGTTGCCGTCTGTAATGATTAATTGAAAATCATTGATTTTATCTGATGCCATTGGGAAATAACCAACATTATGCCATCTAACGATTAAACTTGTAGGTGTAATTTTATAGTACACCAAACCGCTGGCACTGTCTCTTGTATCAACATCTCCCCAAAAAGGTGCTACCATGATGTATGAAGCACTTGGGAAAGAATCTGATGTAAAAGTAAAGTAAGGGAAGGCAAAAGAAATATTCCCATTGTTGTTGATATACACCGAGTCATAGGTTGTTCCGTATAAACAAAAACTGAAAGGTAGGGTTATCGCAGGTGAACTTAAATCATCGTTTCTAAACTCTGGGGGAGTAGCACCTGAAAAAGGAACCACACTAAAAGTGCTGTCAAGCGGTACAATGCAATCGCAAGCTGCATTGGCTTTCATTTGTGGAGCTCCCTGGTAAGCGTAATTTGTTTGTAAGTTGTTACCTGAGGGAGGAGCGATTACAGTGTAATTCCCTAATTGATTTTGCATTTTCAGCTGCTGATACTGCTGAGAATTTAAGTAAACTGAATTTTGCTGAGCAAAGCCGCAAAAAGAAAGCAAACTAATGGAAAGTGTAAAAAGTTTTTTCATGATGTTTTTTTTTCAAATTTATAATAATTATTTAATGCTCAACAAATTATTAAGGAAATTAATTTGTTTTTAACTCAATGACCGATGGTCTCGGAAACAATTTATTTTATCTGAATAAGGTAAAAAAACCTTGTTTAGATATGGCTTTTCCCTGTTTTGTTGTTGCATTCACCAAATAATAATAGGTGCCCGAAGGCATATCCGCGCCTTGATTTGATTTACCATTCCATGAACCATTGATGTTGTCCCAGGTGTACAAGTTTAGACCCCAGCGATCGAAGATTTGAACATTTAAAGTGGACAAGTCCGCATTAACTATCTTAAATACTTCATTTTCATTGTCTCCATTAGGTGTAAACACATTAGGAACAAATAGTTCCGATGAGTCTTCACACTCAAAAAGTATATCAATATTTGCTTGCGCACTGCAAGCGTTTGTATCGATTACAATCAATAGGTATGTGCCTGCATTTTTTTCGCTCACAGGGGCAATTGTCGGATTTTGTATCGGTGATGTAAAAGACTCAGGGCCTTGCCATGAATAGCTGTTGGCAATAGCAGGAGTTAACAATTTAATGGTATCTCCAAAACAAAACTTATTGGTAGCTTCTATTTGCGGTGTGGCAGGAGAAACATTTATGCTAATATCAATACCTGTAGAATCACTCTTACATCCACTTGCGATATCGATTATGGTAAGATAGTACATGCCTGACATTGCAGGCGTAGCTGAAGCAATAGATACGCTTGGGTTATTGCCGTTAAATCCGGAAGGGCCTGACCATGAGTATTGCATGTTGCCTAATGCTGTGCTGTTGATATTAATTAGATCTCCAGTACAAACAGGCGAATTACTGTTTAACACAGGAGCTGTAGGTGAAGTATTAACTTGCAACGGTATAGAGGTTGCAGAGGAACATCCATTGTTGTTATTGGCTGTTAAAGTTACATTATAATTTCCGGCAACAGCATAGGTATGAACAGGGCTAATTGCAGCTGAGTTGCCCCCATCTCCGAAGTTCCATGTTTGACTGTTTGATGTGCCTGTGGTAAGATTGTTGAATTGTATAGGAACTCCTTCGCAGGCATTGCCAAAAGAAAAATTAGCCACAGGAGATGGTACAACAGTAACAGTAATTTGATCGGAATTCACACAATTGTTAAGGCCAACCGCTGTAACCGTATAAACTGTATTTACACTTACTGAGCACACAGGATTGGCAATAGAATCATTGCTAAGTCCATTGGCAGGCGACCAAACATAATTAACTCCACCACTTGCTGTAAGCTGTATAGTGCTCCCTGAACAAAGGTTCACATCCTGACCGGCATTTACTTGAGGAAGTGGGTTAACTGTAACCGTTGAGGTAATAGCACCTGTGCATCCTGTGCTATCTGTACCTATTACGGTATAGGTAGTGGTAGCAGTTGGACTAACTGTAATGGTATTTGTTGTGGCACCTGTACTCCAAGTGTAACTGTTTGAGCCGGTAGCCGATAACAATACCTGCTGACCCGAGCAAATAGTTGGACTATTTACAGTCATGTATAATGGCAATGAGGTAACGTTAATGGTATCTGTTGCCACGCCACACTGATTTTGTGCTGTAACATGGTATAATCCGCTGTTATTTACGTTTATGGTTTGACCGCTGCTTCCGTCTTGCCATAAGTAATTGTTAAACCCTGCTCCGGCATCAAGTATCAAAGGTGTTGATCCACATACTATGGTATCGTTGCCTAGGTTAATGTTAGCAGTTGGAATAATACTGAAGGTTACGCTTAGTGTATCGGTAATTGACCCTGCGTAGGTGATAGCCGTAACAATAAAAGTGCTGTCATTAGAGTAAACATGTTCAGGAAAAAAAAGTGAAGAGGTGTTGTAAACTCCTGAGGAAATATCGCCAAAATTCCACAAAACCGAATCTAATGCAGTTGTATCCGATAGAGAAAAGGTAGTAGTATCGCCAAAACAAATGTTGTTGTACGTTATTGATGGAGGTATAAAAAATGTTTGCAGAAAATTAGGCAACCCACTAAAACAAAGTCCTGTTGGTAATGGTACAGCAAAATCAACAAAATTACAGGCAGTTCCCAATGCGTTGGGATTGTTAATACACACCAACTCATTAGAGTTTTTTGCTACATATATTTTACCATCAGGCGCTATTTGTAATGCTCCTAAACCGGCCGAGGCGGTTCCTACAATTGTTTCGGAGGCAATTATAGCTGCCGGTGTTCCCAAAGCTAAATTATATTGGTAAATATCGGGATGAGCCCAACATCCTACATATAGCTTTGACCCATCGGGAGAAAACTCAACACCATAGGCGAAACAACTGGTTGAAAACGAAAACTCATTGGTAATTACTCCTGTTAAATTATTAAATGTGAGAATATCAACAACCGAATTATTTGAAACTGCATGAGCCAATCTATTTGAACTTGAACTGGCTTTTAAATACCCTACCCCTAGGTTCCATGGGGAATTATCCACCGTACCGGTATTGCTCACTATTGGTGTAGTATTAACACCTGCGCTCGTAACAGAATAAACTAAAAATCCATTATTATCATCGTGTGCAATCACCCAAAAATCAATATTGTTCGATTTCTTAACTCCGGTAAGTTTTTCGGTTACGGGTGAGGCAAGTTGTATATTTTTAATGGCTGTTACATCTCCTAAACCACCATCAAGAGTCATGTCCACTTCCGAATAATTTAATCCTGATGAGCCACCCGTAGCAGCAACTGTAAAAACATAATATATGTTAGGATTGCCTGGCTTTGGCACAATGATACCCGATTGTGTGGCAGAAGGATCACCAAAGAGTCCTGTTCCATTGGGCATAGCAGTATGATTAGCATTCCACACCGTAATACCATCGGTATAAAATTTTAATGCTCCTGCGGAATTAGCAATACTGGCACAACCCTCATAGGTATTGATGGCACCATTAGATAACGGAACAGGTGAACCACTATTAAAATCTAAGCCGGCATTTTGACCAAAATACCAAATATTGGCCTCACCTTGTGCCCTTAGCGTAGTATTAAAAATACAATGAATGAAAACGATAATTAAAAATCTTTTCATGATTAAAATATTTTAATTTTGAATATAAAAACCACCTAAAGCATCAACGCGTCTGGAAAAATTGCTGGTGTAAATCTATTGCTTTAAACAAACCTAACTAAAAATAATGAAGCCACAAAATTGTAGTGGAAATAATAATGTTGTCTTAATGATTGTATTTAAACTGCTGATTATCCAAATTCATCGTTAGACAATTCGGATTTGCGAGTGCAGCTATCATATAATTCTTACCTCTACTTTTCTTCTATCGGATTTTCCTCTTCCTTTACTTTGGTACCGTCAATCTTGTACTCCTTGTTATCCTTGTAAACTATGGTTGAATACAAGGTTCCTTCGGTATCAAATTTACGCCAATTACCTTCCTTATTTCCCATCAAATATTCACCTTCTTCTTTGGTTTTTCCGTTGTAGTAATAGTAGGAAAACTTCCCGTTTTCCAATCCATCAATATAGGTGCCTTCTTCCGCAATTTTACCGTTTCCATTGTAGTAACTTTTCCACTTGCCTGTTTTCACACCTGCCTTAAATTCTCCTTCATACTTCATATCACCGTCATTGCTAATCCATGGTCCTTCTTTTTCACCTTCTATAAATAACCCTTTTGTAACAACTTCGCTGCTATCGGTATACTCAACCATTTCGCCTTCGGGTAAACCTCTTATAAAACTTTCGGTACGCAAAATATTTCCGCTTTCATAATACCACTTCCAATCACCTGTTGGTTTATTATTATTATCATACTTTCCTCTTTGTTCTATTTTTCCGTTTTGATGATAATAAATCCATTCACCAATCTTTTTATCGTTGATGTACTCTCCCTCTGCCTTTAACTCACCGGTAATATAAAACTCCTTCCATTTGCCTTGTTTATAACCTCGTGCATCATAAATACCTTCACCAATTTTATAACCATCTTTGAATAATTCACTGCCAATAATCTCACCTTCTTCACTAAATTTTCTGGTAAATCCTTCCGCTAAGCCATCTTTATAAGTACCTGACGTTTTCTTTTTTCCCGATTCATAATAGGTTGTTTTTACATCTAACTTAACCAATTCCGCCACATTTACCTGAAGCACACCATCGACATATTTTTCGGCCTTTGCCAGGTTGCCATCCGGTTCAAATATTTTTAAATAACCATCTAATTTATCATCTCTGTAACGCATTTCCTTTTTCACTGTTCCATTAGGATAAAATTCTTTCCAAATACCTTGTTTCAAATTTAATTTATCTCTCCTATTTATTTTTTCTTCGCGGCTAATAAAACCATTTTTATAGATGGTAATGGTTTGTATTAAGCCATCGGGCAAATATTCCTTTCCTATTCCATTTTCTTTTCCTTTATCAAAAGGCACTTCTTTATAGCGTACATTATTTTTTCGGTAATATGCCTTGCCCTGTCTGGTATCTGCTACAAAAGGTTCTTCAGAAACTATATGCCCGGTTTCTACGTCATACACGGTTTTCATTCCTTGTTTTTTACCTTCCTTGTATTCATAGGTAAGCGTTAGTTTGCCCTCTTCATTATAAAATTTCCAAAGACTGTCAAGCTGTGCATCTTTTCTATTTCCTTCCGATTTTAAAACACCCGATTCATAATAGGTTTTCCAATATCCATCAGGTTTACCATTTTTTATAAAACCTTCACTGCTCAACCTTCCGCTAGGGTATGTATACTTGGTAAATCCATCCTTTACCTGATTTTCTTGAGCACAAATTTTACCTAACATAATAAAAAACAATAGGCCTGACATAACAAACCTAAAAATTCTAAAATTTGGCATATAAAAAAATGTTGTAGCAGTTGTCATAGTAGTTATTTTATAGACCTAGCTGAGCAGATATTTCAAGCATTTTTTTGATTGACTTTTCTGCTTGTTTTATTAACGAAGGTTCAATGATTATTTCAGGTTTTTCATCTCTTAAACAAGCATATAATTTTTCTAAAGTATTCAATTTCATGTGCGGACAATCATTGCAAGCACAATTATTTTCAGGTGGCGCAGGTATCAACGTTTTACCTGGTGCACGCTTTGCCATTTCATGTAATATACCTGTTTCGGTTGCAACAATAAACTCTTGATGTTCACTTTTAATCACAAAATTGAGCAGTGCTGTGGTACTTCCTATAAACTCTGCTTGATCTAATACAGGTTCTTCACATTCAGGATGTGCAATAAGCAATGCACGAGGATGAGTATGTTTGAGTAAACTTATTTTTTTTGCAGAAAAAATTTCATGAACCATACAACTACCATCCCATAACAACATATTTCTTCCTGTAACTTTATTCACATATCTGCCTAAGTTTTTATCAGGAGCAAAAATAATAGGTTGATCTTTTGGAATACTGTTTACAATTTGAACTGCATTGCTACTGGTACAAACAATATCGGTAAGGGCTTTAATTTCGGCAGTACAATTAATATAACTGATAACAAGATGATGAGGGTGTTCATCTTTAAATTTTTTAAAAGCCAGCGGAGGGCAACTATCAGCCAAAGAACAACCTGCCTTTAAATCGGGGATTAAAACTTTTTTATCAGGACACAATATTTTTGCTGTTTCAGCCATGAAATGTACCCCTGCAAACACAATGATGTCGGCATTTGTTTGAGCAGCCTGTTGCGACAAACCTAAGCTATCGCCAATGTAGTCGGCAACATCCTGAATATCGCCCTCTTGGTAGTAATGTGCCAATATAATGGCATTCTTTTCGGCTTTCAGCTTTTTTATATCTTCGAATATGTTTTTGGTCTGTAGGGTCATCTTTGCGGATAGCGTTTGAGGGTTCAAATATCAACTAAAAATTATTTCGAATCATTTTTATATTTTTCAACGCGTAGCTTTTATCTATAAAAAGAAAAATAAATTAATTTTTTAAAAAATATGTTTTTAATATAGAGCTGTTAGTACTGTTAGTTTATTTATTGAACAACGTGTGAAAATGTGATTTATTATTTTTTAATAACAATTATTTAACTGTTTTGATTTGCTTATTTCCTTTAATTACAAGGGTTATTCAGTTTTATTAACATCTTGTTAGTTCACTTTGTTTGGATAACTTTAGTTAATATTGATCTTTGATTTTGTGTAAAAAGTTGTGTGCATTTTTCAATAATTTGCTTGATGTTAAATTAGGATTTATCAACTTATATTGCATACAGTGCGTCTATTTAATTCTCCAAATTATTTTTTTACTTCATATCACACTTTATCAACAGCAATTAACAATTTCTTTGTTTAAAAATAGATATACGCGTAAAACCCTTTATTAACAAGCTTCTTAAACCAATTACAAATGTAAAAATAGTAATTAAAATGTTAATACAATTCTTAAAGTGCGAGCAATGTACTTTACTAAATAGCTATTTTTGTGAATACATATTTCATTTACAACTCTCCAATGAAAATTGCTATAGGTTCTGATCATGCTGGTTTTGAAGCCAAACAATTAATAATTAATTATTTCAATCAAAAGCATATCAACTATCAAGATTTTGGTACATATTCCGATCAAAGTGTTGATTATCCTGATTTTGCTCATCCTGTTGCACATGCGGTAGAACATAAAGCATGTGAACTTGGTATATTAATTTGTGGTAGTGGGCAAGGTGTTAATATTACTGCCAACAAGCATGTTGGTATCCGCTCTGCACTTTGTTGGAACGCACAAATAGCAGCTTTAAGCAGACAGCACAACGATGCTAACATTTTAGCAGTACCCGGAAGATTCTTAAACGAACAAGAAATCATCAATATTGTGGAAACATTTATTAATACATCTTTTGAAGGTGGGCGTCATGCCAACAGAATACAAAAAATACCATGTTGAATAAAGAAGGAATGAAACGTCAAGAATTTATTTCTCGAGCTGAAAAATATTTAAATAGCCCCGAAAATATAAACATCAGGGCCACTGAAAATAATAAAATAAATAAGCAGGTAGCACTTGCTAAAACCTATTTTGATAAGTATGAATTAGCCATTCAAAGAACTGCCTATCTTAAAAATAAGGCACTTGAAAATAGTGATAAGTTGCTTGCTAATTTTGAGTTTAATTTAAACAATACAAAAGTTAAAGTTATTTGGGCCACCGATGCTGTTGATGCACTTAAAGAAATAGCAGACATTAGCAAAGAACTTTCATTACCTGTTTATTTTGATGAGGTAAATGTTATCAAAGAAGTTGAGAAGGAAATTGGTAACTCGAGGCATCACATACCAAGAGCTGACAAACAAAGTAAACAATATATTGGGTTAACAAAAGCTGATTTTATTGTGGCCGACAGCAGTAGTATTGTATGCTTAAATCATGATAAGCATTCAACACAAATGCAAGGCAAAGCTAAGGCACAAATTTTTATTGCCGGTATTGATGCTTTGATACAAAGCTTTAATGATATTGAATTGATAGCATCTTTACAAAGCACCAATAAATATGGAGAACCAATACATGCTAACATTTGTATTTACAATGGCAATAAATTGAATGAAGATGATGCCTTGAAAGAGGATTTATTTGTGATTTTACTTGATAATGGTCGAACACAAATTTTATCTGATCATGAGCAGCGATCTATTTTAAATTGTATTCATTGTGAAGCATGCAAGAGAGCGTGTCCGGTTACCTTGTTTGCTGGTGAAAATGCCTACGGCACCATTTATTCTGGACCTCACGGGGCATTGGTTAGCCATCATATCGAAAATAATGAAGATGCTACACACTTAGCTTTTGCTTCAACCCTGTGTTCAAAGTGCAATGATGTGTGCCCTATGAATATTGATTTATCTGCTTTCATGGCTTACAGTAGAAGAAATGCCGTTAAAAATAAACAAGTAAGTAAAACCGAAAACTTAACCATTTATTTTTGGAAAAATGCGGTAATGAAGCGCAGCAACATGGATAAAGGTGGTGCAAAAGTAAAAGCATTTATGTTTAAACAAATTCTCAGAAAAGCATGGGGTAATAAACGTGAAATGCCTGTGGTTGCTACAAAATCTTTTAATCAATTATGGCGAGAAAGAAAAGATTTTGGATAATGATGTAAATACAATTCAACATACATTAAAACTATCTAACTACTTTTTCGTTTCTTTTAAATTATCAAACATCAATACATACGGTGTATTCCAGCGTTAAATATGTTGTCCTTGTGTTATTGCTTGTGCAAATTTTATTGCTT
Organism: Bacteroidia bacterium; assembly: GCA_023262495.1. Taxonomy (GTDB): domain Bacteria; phylum Bacteroidota; class Bacteroidia; order UBA4408; family UBA4408; genus CAIKXD01. Next base: position 57,154 of record JALRAS010000002.1, read on the forward strand.
GCATGCAACAGGAAAGTGGCACCAACTTTTGAAAAAGATGTTGCAAGCATTATTTATGCTAAATGTACCAAGTGTCATAATCCAAATGGCGTTGCTCCCTTTTCGCTTACTTCATTTGATAACATAAAAAAAAGAGCTAAAACAATTGCCTTTGTAACAAAAAATAGGATAATGCCACCTTGGCCAGCCGACTATACATACACTCACTTTGTTGGCGAACAGGTTTTAAGCGATGAAGAAATTCAAATTTTGCAAGATTGGGTGCAAGCAGGTTGTTTGCCGGGTGATTTAACAAATGCTCCCAATGCACCTGTTTACCAATTTAAATCATTTCTAGGTAAGCCCGACTTGGTGCTAACGTATAGCGATACCATGTATTTAAAAGGTGATCACCTAGACCGCTTTTATTTAATGAAGTTTCCATATCAAATGTCTCAAGATACAATAGTAAAGGCCATTGAATTTGTACCCGGAAATACCAGTGTTGTGCATCATGTCAACGGTCATATCATACAGTATGATGATGGGATGAAAAAAGATATCTTTTCAGGCAAAAGAGTGATTAGTTCAGATAGCATAGAAGCAGATAAAGTTTATAGTGAGTTGGATGTGGCCAATGATGATGGCAGCTATCCTGTTTTAACACAAAGCGCAGTAAACTATTTGCCCGGTGTTATGCCAACGGTTTATCCTGAAGGATTATCTGGTTTTAAATTAAAAAAACAAGGGGCTTTTTTATTTAAAGATATTCATTATGGCCCAACTTCTAGAGATACATTTGATTACAGTAGAATTAATATTTTTTTCGCTAAAAAAATGCCTGCTCGACTAACGCGAGAATTGCAAATGGGCACATTAGGAATTACGGATATTGAACCACCTTTGGTTATTCCTCCAAACCAAATTAAACGTTTTATAACCAAAGCAAAAATCAATAAAGATATTAGCATATTGACCATCAATCCACACATGCATAAGTTGGGCAAATCTTTCTGGGCCTACGCCCTACCCCCTTCAGGCGATACTATTCCATTGATTAAAATTAAGCAATGGGATTTTAATTGGCAGTTTTTTTACACCTTTAAAAAAATGGTGAGAATACCTGCAGGCAGCACCATCATTGTTGAAGGCATATTCGACAATACTATTCATAATAAAAATAATCCTTTTCACCCTCCGCGAGAAATTGCAGAAAGAGCAGGTAGTATGCGGGCATCAGATGAAATGTTTCAGTTCATTATCACCCTCATGGATTATCAGCCCGGTGATGAAAACATTTCTCTTGAACCCTAATAGGTAATTAAATCATTTTAGGAAGATTTTTTTACCAATGGAAAATATAGGAAAGTGTAAAGTTTTAAAGCGACATCCATCTTAAAAGCACTAGCTACTTTCATGCTCAGTTTCAACAGATGAATGTGTTTTTTAAAAGCATAAAGTAAATTTGTTTTTGTTATGATGCGTAAGCTTCAGGTGCTATCTGTATAACCTATTCTATATCCTAAAGCGTTAAGGTATTCATTTCAAATACTTATTTGTTTTAACTTTGCTGCATGTTTAATCATTATGATGTTATAGTAGTTGGTGCCGGTCATGCCGGATGCGAAGCAGCGGCTGCAGCAGCCAATATGGGATCAAAGGTGCTGCTGGTAACTATGAATATGCAAACCATTGCCCAAATGAGCTGCAATCCTGCTATGGGCGGTATTGCCAAAGGGCAAATAGTAAGGGAGATTGATGCATTGGGCGGATATAGTGGAATTGTGTCTGATAATTCGGCCTTGCAGTTTCGAATGCTTAATCGATCAAAAGGTGCAGCTATGTGGAGCCCGCGCACGCAAAACGACAGAGCACGCTTTGCCGAAGAATGGCGATTAATGCTGGAACAAACACCTAATATTGATTTTTGGCAAGATAATGTGAGCTCCTTGATTATCAAAAATAATAAGGTTGAGGGTGTGGTTACCGGTATGGGACTTTCTATATCATGCGGTGCTGTTATTATCACTAGCGGTACTTTTTTAAATGGAGTGATACATATTGGCGAAAAGCAATTTGGAGGTGGCAGAACGGGTGAAAAAGCTTCACATGGTATAACTGAGCAATTAGTGTCACTGGGCTTTGAAGCGGGCCGAATGAAAACAGGCACTCCACCTAGAATTGATGGTAGAAGTTTAGATTATACAAAAATGGAAGTTCAGCATGGTGATGAGCAACCATCAAAGTTTTCATTTAGCTATACTAAGCCCCTTACGCATCAATTGCCATGTCATATCACCTACACCAATCCTATTGTTCACGAAATTTTAAGATCCGGCTTCGATAAGTCACCCATGTATCAGGGCAGAATTTTAGGCAATGGTCCACGCTACTGCCCTTCAATTGAGGATAAGGTTTCAAGATTTGCAGAGCGCGACAGACATCAATTGTTTGTTGAGCCCGAAGGTTGGAAAACAGTTGAGATTTATGTCAACGGCTTCAGCAGTTCATTGCCTGAAGAGGTACAGCAAAAGGCATTGGTTAATATACCCGGTTTTGAGCACGCAAAAATGTTTCGTCCCGGCTACGCTATCGAATATGATTACTTCCCTCCTACGCAGCTTCAGTTAACTTTAGAAACAAAAGAAATTCAAGGTTTATACTTTGCAGGGCAAATTAATGGTACAACAGGATATGAAGAAGCAGCCTGCCAAGGTTTAATGGCAGGCATAAACGCGCATTTAAAATTAAACGAGAAAGAACCTTTCGTTCTTGATCGATCTGAAGCATATATTGGAGTGTTGATTGATGATTTGGTAACAAAAGGTACTGATGAACCTTATCGCATGTTTACCTCTCGCGCTGAGTACAGAATTTTACTTAGACAAGATAATGCCGATACGCGTTTAACACCGCTTGGCTTTAAAATTGGTTTGGCCTCAACCGAAAGATTGAAAAGGGTAGAAGAGAAGGTGAAGCAGGTAAATGACCTAGTTAGTTTTATTAAGAGCGAGAGTATTAGTCCTGAAGAAATAAACGAGGCCCTGTTGTCAAAAGATAGTGCAAAGATCTCTCAAAAGGTTAAGATGTTTGGAGTTTTAGCAAGACCGAATATTGATTTAATGGTATTTAAAGAACATATACCTCGTATTGCTGAAGTCTTTGAAAACTATGAAGATGATGAATTGGAGCAGGCTGAGATTTTGGTGAAGTATGAAGGTTATATTCAAAAAGAAAAGGATTTGGTGGAAAAGCAATATCGTTTAGAATCCTTGGTATTGCATGATGATTTTGATTATACAAGATTGACTTCCTTGGGCGCAGAAGCGAGAGAAAAGCTTCAAAAAGTACGGCCGAAAACGATTGGACAGGCATCACGAATTAGCGGTATTACGCCTTCCGATATTTCTATCTTAATGGTTTATTTGGGACGATGATGCATTTGTTTCACGTGAAACATTCAATATTCACATCTTATTTTCTACATAGAATACAGCTAATATTTACGAATTTTTACAAAGTTCCACGTGGAACACAATTAAATTATGGAACAATTAAGCGCCTGTCCAATCTGTAAAAACACTAGTTTTTCACCCTTTTTAGTTTGTAAAGACTATACAGCAACTCAAGAAACTTTCAATATTGTTCGCTGTGGCTCTTGCGATTTTGTGTTTACTAACCCTAGACCTTCACAAGATGAAATAGCAAGATATTACCAAGTAGAAAACTATATTTCTCATACGGGAACACAATCAGGCATCATCAATAAATTATATCATTTTGCAAGAAAATTTACACTGAAGCAAAAGTTGAATTTGGTTAACAAACTCACATCCAAAGGTAAATTGCTAGATATTGGTTGTGGTACCGGAAATTTTTTACAGGTGGTAAAAAATGACGGGTGGGAGGTGAGCGGAGTTGAACCGGATTCATCAGCAAGGAAGTTGGCCATAGAAATTTGTGGCAAAGAAATCTATGATGAAGAATATTTAAACAACAATCAGCAAGCACAATTTGATATCATCAGTATGTGGCATGTGCTCGAACATGTGCATGCACTCAATCACAGACTTGTACAACTTAAAAACCTATTGAAGCCCAACGGCCGTTTAATTGTGGCTGTGCCCAATTGTGCTTCATTTGATGCCGCCCACTATAAGCAATATTGGGGAGCATACGATGTGCCACGTCATTTGTATCATTTTAAACCGGCCGATATCAAAAAACTATTTGAACAAAACCTCTTTGAGGTAGAAAATATTTTACCAATGAAGCTTGATGCATTTTATGTGTCGATGCTCAGCGAGAAGTATAAGGGCGGAAATATGCTATCTGGAGTTTGGCACGGATTGCGCTCAAATATGCAGGCCGCAAGAAAAAAGGGTACCTACAGCAGTCAGATTTACATCATTAAGCACAAATAGCCCATTTTTGTGCGATTTAAGACACCGGCACACCTTTATGGAACTGCGGCATTAAAATTTAAAGAAAGTCAAACAGGATTCATTTTTGCAAGCGCCTTCTGCATCCCTTTACAGAGAAGAGTTTTGGCGAAATAAGGATAAAGGGTGGAGCATTTTTTAAATAAATTGCGAGTATTTTTAAGTCAGCGGTAATTCAAAAACACTTAGAAAATGGACAAATTTTTCGCCAAAGTTAAGGATAAAAAATTGTTAAACCAAGCAGAGCAACGTGTTCTATCATTTGAACAAATGTCTAAAATGATACTTCCAACTGATTATAGACATTTTCTAATTGATTTGGAAGCATACATTGATTCTAAGAGAATTGATACTGATAAGGATGAATATACCGCACTTACTGAGCATCTAGACAATATTTTCTCTGACTACTATTTTACTTTACCTGAAATTAAGGGAGAATTCAATATTGCGGATATAGCAAATATAAGCTTAGGCTTTGCTTTGTTAGACGAAATTCAAAAAGGAATGAACAATACCTATACTGACTTTCTAATAATAGGTGATATTTGGCATTCCAGTAATTGTCATTACTTTCTCTCTCTAAGTACAAAAAAAGACAACCTCGGAGAAGTTTATTTGCTATTAAATAAAGAAGTTAATAATGAGTTGAATCTTACAGAAACTGCACATGGTAATTTTATTTTTGTATGTAAATCATTTGATGACTTTATGATGAAAATTTTGTAGTACAAACTGTAATTGGGTTGAAATTACTGCCAAAAAGGCTTTGACGACTCTGTTAACCATAAAAACTTGATTAACAATTCATCCTATACTTATCCTGTTAACTTTTCAGGTGGTCAATTTGAGCCGGTTTGCACTGGTCAGTTTAAATCGGTTTGGGGTGGTTAATTTCAGCACTTTTTGCAGTGAATTACCCGATCTGATCAAATTGCCATATGACATCATTGTTACATTAAAAAAACTACTATAACAGAAAAATTAATACTAATTATTCCATTATAATGGAAATAATCATACTTTCGTAATATGGAAGTAATAAAAAGACATGCACAAAGCCAATTGGTAAAATGGATTGGTAGGCGAAAAGTAATCATTCTCACTGGAGCAAGACAAGTGGGTAAAACAACGCTTTTTACCACCATGTTTGGCGAAAAGCAAGGGTTACTGTGGCTTAATGCAGATGAAACACATGTACGCGAAAGGTTGCAAATATTGAGTGTAGAAAATTTTAAAGGGATCATCGGTAAAAATACTTGGGTTGTAATAGATGAGATACAAAGAATACCCAATGCAGGTTTGATGCTAAAGTTGCTTATTGATAACTTTAAAGATGTACAGTTTTTAGCCACAGGTTCATCAGCCCTAGATATTGCAGAAACTATTTTTGAGCCCCTCACCGGTAGGCACTTGCTCTTTCATTTGCATTCATTGATGCTTGCTGAAATGTACAACAATTTATCTGCTTTTGAAATTGAACAGAAAATCCCGTTTCATTTAGTATATGGTTGCTATCCCGATGTATATAACAACCCAAGCGATGCAGCAACTTTATTGAAAAATTTAGCCAATCAATATTTATATAAAGATGTGTTGATGTGGAAAGACATCAGAAAACCCCAACTACTCGATAAATTGCTTCAACTTTTGGCTCATCAGATAGGTTCAGAAGTATCTATAGCAGAGCTGGCTAATCAACTAAAAGTGAAATCGGAAACTGTAGAAAGCTATATTAATTTACTAGAAAAATCATTTGTGGTGTATCGGATGCCTGCCTTTAGCAACAACCCACGCAAAGAAATCAGCAAAATGCATAAAATATTCTTTTGGGACAATGGTATTCGCAATGCTATTATCGACAATTTTGATGATACAAGCATAAGAACAGATGTGGGAAAACTTTGGGAAAATTTTATCATTACGGAAAGAATGAAATGGTTGGCATGGAACAATCCAGGAGCTAAAAGCTACTTTTGGCGCAACTACAACCAAAGTGAGGTAGATTATTTAGAAGTAAATAAAAAACAGATAACGGCCTATGAAATGAAGTGGAATACCGCAAAAAAACATAAGATAACAGCTGCATTTACCAACACCTATCCCGAAGCTCAAACCGAAATTATTACCCCAATAAACTTTGCAAGTTTTTGTGGTGTTGAGTGATATTTATCGAAAGGGCTTGTTGCCCACACTAGCTATGCTAAACTCCTAATAGCACAATAGCTTGGGAGAGGTAAAATCACATCACCCCATCACTTTCCAACTTATCATTACCACAGAGGCACATATTTTCTAACCGTAAAATATGCGAAAAATTATGATGATTTTATTGCCTAATGCTAAAAGCAAATTCAAAGCCGGCTAACTTGCTAAGGTTAAGGTATGACTACTCCGTAAGCAGTATTTTTTTTGTGAATACTTGTGACCCTGAAGCACCTCTGAAAATGTAAACCCCAGGAGCAAAGGAGTCGAAATGAATAATCTGCTGTTGTTTGTTTCCACCTTGAACAGCATAAACTTCTTTTCCCATCATGTCTATGATACTGATACTTTCAGGACAATTATCTTTACAATTAACCCAAAGGTTTTTTTCATGACTCAACCAAGTAAGTTGGATGTTTTCTTCAGTTGTTGATGCTTGAATACCGGTAGGAACATTATCCGTTACTTGTATGTTGTCAACGGCAAAAGAGGGATTGGTGCCATATCCCGAGTTCACAAACGCGAAGCGGAATCGCAAATCGCTTTGATTTAATAAAGCCGGCACTTGTTGGCTTGACACTGTGGCTGTAGTCCAAGCTGATTGACTTACGTACTGTGAAACAGGGCTTGTAATTGCTGTCCAGGTGGATCCACTATTGGTACTGTATTCTAGGGTTCCGTAAGAGGCCAAAACAATTCCTGCCTGACCTACACATAACCAATCGAAGCTCAAGGTAACAGCCCCTGCACCAGTAGTATTAATGCCTGTGGTCATGGTGGCATAAGAGGTGCCCGATGAACCCATGCCAAGATATCCTGCAAAGGCACAATAGGCGGGCTCAAGGTCGTTGGCAACGTGCAGGTAGTTTCCTCCGCCTTGATCGGGAGTTGGTGTTACGCAGTTGTAGGTGTTGTTTACCACCCATAAATCGAAATTGTTGGCTTGGCTCAGCGCCCAACCGGCCGAACCGCCAGTAAAATCATTCGAGTACAAAACATTTTGTGCCAATGCGGCCGATGAAATACAAAGCGCAAGGGTTAAGCTTAAAATAGAGGAGTACATTTTTTTCATTTGAGTGCTAAGTGTTATATTTTATTTAAGACAAACTTATTCCTGGTTCCAATGTGATATAGCAAATATAATATTGTTTTTTAAAAACAACCTAATTGTTTTGAAATTAGCGCAAAGACAATTTAATAGCACCCATAGACGCGCATTACAAAATGAAAGTGTTTGATGCATTGCAAATGCAAATAATGATGAGAGGAAGGCGCAAGATCATTGATACATTAAAAAATAAAGTTTTAAACTCTGCAAAAGTTTTAGAAATTTGCATCCCTTAAAATCAAGGAACGATATGATAGAACACACACCCATTAAGCATTTGCTAAAAGGTATGGTACCAACTCCAGCCAACATTATTGTTAAAGGTTGGGTGCGCACCATTAGAACAAGCAAAAACGTTAACTTCATTGCACTCAACGATGGCAGCACAATTTTAAATATTCAATTAGTGATTGACAGCAATGCTCCTGCATTTGATACTTGTCAAAACATTAGCACAGGTGCTTGCATTAGGGCCGAAGGTACCTTGGTGGCTTCGCAAGGCAAAGGACAATCGGTAGAAATTCAATGTGCCAACATAGAAATTTATGGCAGTGCCGATCCTGAAAAATATCCGCTGCAAAAGAAAGGGCATACCTTGGAGTTTTTGAGAGAAATAGCACATTTGCGCCCGCGTACTAATACATTTGGCGCTGTGCTTAGAATGCGTCATCAAATGGCTTTTGCCATTCATCAGTTTTTTAATAACAAAGGGTTCTTTTACATGCACTCGCCTATTGTTACAGGCAGTGATGCTGAAGGCGCAGGAGAGATGTTTAAGGTAACTACCTTGCCTTTAGAAAATCCTCCACGGTTGCCCGATGGGTCGATTAACTATATGGAGGACTTTTTTGGTAAAGCCACCAACCTGACTGTTAGCGGACAGCTGGAGGCAGAATTGGGCGCACTCGCATTGGGTAACGTTTACACTTTTGGACCAACTTTTAGAGCCGAAAATAGTAACACACCAAGGCATTTGGCCGAATTTTGGATGATAGAACCCGAAATGGCTTTTTACGACATTCATGATAACATGGATTTGGCTGAGGAAATGCTTAAATACTTGATCAATTATGCGCTCGAAAACAGCAAGGACGATTTAGAGTTTTTGAATCAGATGTATGACAAGGAGCTGATAGCACGATTGCAAAGTGTGGTTGAGAAACCATTTGTGAGATTAACCTACACACAAGCTGTTGATATATTAATGGGCTTTAACGATAAATTTGAATTTAAAGTAGAGTGGGGGACCGACTTGCAAAAAGAGCATGAAAACTTCCTTGTTTCACATCATGGCGGACCGGTTATTTTAACCGATTATCCTAAGCACATAAAAGCTTTTTACATGAAGCAAAATGATGATGGAAAAACCGTAAGAGCAATGGATATTTTATTTCCGTGGATAGGTGAAATTATTGGTGGTTCGCAAAGAGAGGAGAACTATGATAAACTGCTTGCTCGTGTCACAGAAATGGGGATTGATGAAGATGAAATTTGGTGGTATTTAGATACGCGCAGGTTTGGCACGTGCCCGCATGCAGGTTTTGGCCTGGGATTTGAGAGACTCATGTTGTTTGTAACCGGAATGACCAATATTCGTGACGTTATTCCTTTTCCAAGAACACCAAAAAATGCAGAGTTTTAAAGATTAAATTTGGTTTATGCTCAAACAGTCGCTTCAACAAAAGCTTTTACAAAAGTTATCGCCACAGCAAATTCAGCTCATGAAATTGTTACAGATACCTACTGTAGGCCTTGAGCAGCGCATAAAAGAAGAGTTGGAAATTAATCCGGCATTAGAAGAATTGGAGGGCGATGCGGAGGATTACAAAAATGAAGATGACGATGAGTTTAGCAACAATGAGGATGAAGAGGTAGAAGGTTTTGAAGATAGCGAACACAGTCGCGATGACTTTAACTTGGATGAGTATATTGATGATGATGAAATTCCTT